>NZ_JBVIRA010000001.1:220262-343649 GCF_055576575.1 Streptomyces sp. NPDC033270 | reverse complement strand
TGACATGGTCGCCGCCGGCCTCGATCTGACCAAGACGGTTGGGACGCGGGTGCAGCAGGCGAAGCAGCCGGCCGGCGGTGCGGCGGTGCCGCGGTGGGGTTCGGCGGGGCACCCCCGAACCCCGGTCGGCCGGGAAGCGAGCGCCACACCGTTCCCACGACACACGCGGCCGCGAAGTAGCCCCGGTGGCGGGTACCGGGTCGGCGGTCGGGCCGGCGGTCGGGCCGGTGTCCGGAAGGTCCGTCACCACGACGACCTGGCCCGGTGCGGGCAGGCGTCCGCGCCGTACGAGGACGCGGTCGCCGTCCCGGTAGGCCGGTTCCATGCTCGCTCCGCGTACGGTGACCGCGACCAGCCGGCGCCGCAGCGCGGTGGCGCTCAGGACGAGGCCGAGAGCCGCCAGCACCGGTAGGCCCGCCGCCAGGGCCCAGGACGCCGTCCTCATGGCGCCGCCGCACCGGCTCGGCGCCCACCGGCTCGGCGTCCGTCCGGTAACCGGCCGCCTGCAGGGTGAACAGGCGGGCGTACTCGCCGTCCAGCGCCATCAGCGCGTCATGGCTGCCCTGTTCGGCGACCAGACCGTCCTTGAGCACGACGATCCGGTCCGCGTCACGTACCGCGCTGAGCCGGTGGGAGACCAGCAGGCCGGTGCGGTCGCCCCGGTGGCCGCACAGCGCGGCGTGGATCTCGTGCTCGGCTGCGGCGTCGAGCCCGGCCGAGGGTTCGTCCAGGATCATCAGGTCCCGCCCCTCACGCAGGAACGCGCGGGCCAGCGCCAGCCGTTGCCACTGTCCGCCGGAGAGCATCACCCCGCTCTGCGCCCCGTCGCCCGGCCGTGGGGGATGTGCAGGCTGGCCCCGCGCAGGATCCAGGGGTGCGCGTCGGAGTACCGGAGCCACACGTCGCGCAGTTCGATTCCGCCGCTCAGGGCGGGGAGCGGCCGGGGCACCGCCGCGAGCGGCAGATCGGGACCGGCGGTGGTCACCGCCAGGTAGTGGTCGAGCATCAGCAGCGCCGTACGCGATCGATCCGATGGCCACGAGGGACAGCAGCCAGACCGCCGCGCGCATCGGGCGGAGGCCGTAGCCGACGGTGGCGTCCTGCACATACCCCCACAGTCGTCCGTACCAGGCGAGCGTGGTGCGCCGGCGGCGCACCTTGGCGAGGTGGACGCGCCGGGCCGCGTCGTCGTCACCGATCGCGGCCTGGTTCAGCTGCAGCACCGGCTCGGCGTCGTCCTGCGCCGTGAACTCCGCCCGCTCCATGAACAGCGGCCCGGAGGTCCGCGCCCCTGCCAGCCGCACCGGCCCCCGCATACGGCAGTCCGTCATCCGCAGTACCCCCTCGACCCGCAACGTCCCTGCGGCCAGGCCCGGCAGAAGGGACCCGCTCAGATCGAGCTGGCGCAGCCGGGCTGCTCACCCCGCCGCGACGGGGCCCGCCGTCGACCTCCTGGCCCCCACACCGGCCCCGCTCCTCAGTACCAGTCCATCTCGTTCATCTCCGAGTCCGTATCCGTGGCGGCCAGCAGTGCGATCCGCCGCCCCGTCGGATCGAGCACGGCGAAGCCGAGCTGGTTGCAGCCGAAGATCTCCCAGTGGCTGTCGGTGAACCAGTCGTGGTGATTGCCGTCCGCCGCGGCGAAGCGCAGCCAGCGGTGCTCGGCCGCGTACCGGACGGCGTCGGTGTGCGGGGTGTCCCACGGCAGGTCCAACAGCGCGTAGCAGCCGCGCCAGGCCGCCAGCCGCGCATAGGCGCCCTCCTGCCGCCCGCCCTGTATCCCGCCCGCGAACGCGGCGAGGAACAGGTCGGCCAGTACGTCGTCGCCCGTGGTGTGCACGGCGGCCATGGTGTCCGGCGTCAGAGCGGCCAGACAGTCGGCCGGGAGGCCGGTGAGCAGGCCCGCGTTCCAGTCGGCAGCGGGCAGCGGCTCGGGCAGCTCGTAGAAGCGCGCCTCCCACATCTCCAGCGCGGCCAGTGGCTCTCCGGCCGCCGCGGCGCGCTGTGGGTCGACCACTTCGCGGGCGTAGCGGGCCGCCCGCGCCCCCTCCTCGGTCGGCGGGATCTCCGGGTAGCGGGCGCGCAGGTGCCTCGGGGTCAGGGTGCCCAGCCCGGTGTTCCGGCGTCGGGAGCGGATCCGGGCGCGGTCCTCGAACGACAGGGTCTGGGGCGGCAGCCACGCCAGCGGGTGGTTCAGCTCGCGCAGCCGTGCGGCGTAGTGGAGATACGGCTTGTCCCATGGCCCCCACGAGCGCAGCGCGATCTCCTGCAGCAGACAGGCGCGGAACTCCGCGGCGGTGTCCAGGCGTTGGGGAAGCCGCTGGAAGAGCGGGTACAGCAGCGTGGTGCCCGGCTTCTGCGCCGTGTGCATGTGCCAGGCCATCTGGCGCAGCACGGAGCGGTGGTACTCGGGTCCTTCGAGGCTCAGCAGGGTGTCGACCAGTCGGGTCGCGCAGGTGATCGCCCCGGGTGATGGCTCGGAGCACAGCGCCATGGCGATCCGACACAGGGCGGCGGGCGCCTGGTCCGCCCGCGCGCGCGAGACGAGGACAGCGAGTTCATACAGGCTCTCGGGGTCTTCGGCGGCACGGTCCCGCAGCGCCGCGTCGTCGGGAAGTCGGGGCAGGTCGGCGCCTGCCGCGTGGGACTGCTGTGGCATGGCGGCAACGCTACGCGGACCCGGCCATGACCCATCGGACAGGCCCTAAGACGCGAGCCGGTGAACGAGCCGTCATGGGCGCTACTTCTCAGTCCGGTTCCGCTGCCGGCGGGCCTGCTTGACCTCGCGGTCGACGGCCCAGGCGTCGGCGACCGGCCCGAGGTGGCCGAGCTTGTCGGGATTGACCACGGTGCGGATGGTCTGGATCTGTCCGTCGAGCACGTCGAGGGCCAGGGTGTGGATCACCTTGCCGTCCCGGTCGCGGAAGATCGCGCCGGGCTGGCCGTTGACCTCGCGCGGCTCGCACGTGACGTCGATCCGGAACAGCCAGGGGAAGACCGTGCCCAGCAACCGGGCCACGTTCTCCGCGCCCAGGACGCCCTTGGCCAGTTGCGGGGCCTTGCCGCCGCCGTCCCCGACCAGCTGCACGTCGGCGGCCAGCAGATTCCGCAGCCCGTCCACATCGCCGTTCCGCAGCGCGTCGAAGAACCGCGTCGCCAGTTCCTGCCGCTCCTGACGGTCCGTCGCGAACCGGGGCCGCCCGGCCTCCATGTGCCGCCGCGCCCGCACCAGCAGCTGCCGGCATGCCGCCTCCGAACGCCCCACCGCCGCGGCGATCTCGTCGAACCCGAAGGCGAACACCTCCCGCAGTACGAAGACCGCCCGCTCCAGCGGGCTGAGCCGCTCCAGCAGCAACAGCGCCGCCATCGACACCGAGTCGGCCAACTCCACCGACCGCGCCGGATCCTGATACGGGTCGCTGAGCAGCGGCTCGGGGAGCCACGGGCCCACGTACTCCTCCCGCCGTACCCGCGCGGAGCGCAGCACATCGATCGAGATGCGCGTCACCGCGGTCGACAGATACGCCTTGGTCGACGCGGGGCGGGCCGACGAGCCGTCGAAGCGCAGCCATGTCTCCTGCACCGCGTCCTCGGCCTCGCCCACACTGCCCAGAATGCGATAGGCGATCGAGAACAGCAGCGGCCGCAGCTCCTCGAACTCCTCGACCTTGCTCACGCCGGTCCTTCCTTGAAGCCCCCGTGCCCGGCCGTACGTGCCGGTGCGCATCTTCCAATGATCGTCCGGCCCGCGGCGGGCCGGTGTGGTGCCCCCCGCGTACGGGGCCCGGAGCCCGCCGTCGGACCCCGGGCCACTGACGCGGTGCGGCTCAGTGGAACTGCCCGGGCTCGTAACTGCCGGCCGGCTGCTGGGCGATGACGTTCAGCCGGTTCGCCATGTTCATGAAGGAGATGAGCAGCGCCAGGGCGGTGAGCTGCTCCTCGTCATAGTGCTTGGCGGCCTGCGCCCACACCGCGTCGCCGACCCCGCCGGCCCCGTCCGCGACCCGGGTCCCCTCCTCCGCCAGCTCCAAGGCGGCCCGCTCGGCCTCGGTGAAGACCGTGGCCTCCCGCCACGCCGCGACCAGGTGCAGCCGCACCGGGGTCTCGCCGGCAGCGGCGGCATCCTTGGTGTGCATGTCGATGCAGACGGCGCAGCCGTTGATCTGGCTGACGCGCAGCGCCACGAGCTCCTGCGTCGCGGCCGGCAGCGGCGAGTCCTTGAGCACCTTGCCCGCCGCCATGACGTGCTTGAGGGCCTTGCCGGCGATCGGGGCGGCGAAGTAGTTCAGGCGTGCGTCCATGGTGTGCTCCTGTGCGGTTGTCGTCAGTGGCTACACCCCCTGAGACGGGGTAGCCCGACCCCCTGTGACATGGACACATGTGACCTGCGTCTCCCGGCCGCCGACGTACGGGGAAGAGCGGGAACCGACGCGCTGCGTCAGCGCCTGCGGGCCGAGGCCAGCAGCTTCGTCACGAGCCCGCGCGCGTAGTCGGCGTCAAGTCCGCTGGGGCGGAAGAGAATGCGGTACATCATCGGGGCGACGACGTGGTCGATGGCCGTCTCGGCGTCGGGCGCGCACTCCCCGCGGTCGGCCGCGCGGGCGAGGACGGCCTCGATCTGCTCGGCGGCGTAGGCCGAGCACCGGCCGGCGTTGCTGCCGTCCGGGTCGCCGAGCAGCGCGTCACGGATGTAGGCGCGCCCCGAGGGAGCGGCCATCTCGTCGAGGAACTGCTCGGCCCAGGCCGTCAGGTCGGATGCCAGGTCACCGTGGTCCCCCGGCTGGGTGTCGGGGCGCAGGCGCTCGACGGCCACGTCCGACAGCAGTTCCTGCAGGTCGCCCCAGCGGCGGTAGATCGTCGACGGGGTGACTCCGGCGCGCTGGGCCACCAGCGGCACCGTCAGGGCGTCCCGGCCCACCTCGGATTCCAGTGCGCGAACGGCAGAGTGCACCGCTTCCTGGACCCGGGCGCTGCGCCCTCCGGGGCGCACCATCTGTCTGCGAGCCATACCTCCACCTTAAAGCAAAATCCTTGCTTCTAGAGGGGCGCGCCTTCGACGCCCTCAGCTCACCGGCGCGAGTCCGCGGGCGGGTTCGGTCCGCTCGTAGGCGTGACCGACCCGCAGGAGCAGGGCCTCGGAGAGCGGCCCACCGAGCAGCTGCATACCGATCGGCAGCCCCGCGCGGTCGTGGCCGACCGGTACGGACAAGGCGGGCGCCCCGGTGATGTTGGCGGGCGACGACAGGCGCACATAGGCGTCGGAGACGCTCTCGACCGTGCCGTCGGGCCAGGTGACCGACGACTCCCCGGCCGGCACCGCGGTCAGCGGGACCGTCGGGGCGGCGATCACATCGACCTCGTCCAGCATGCGCGCCCACTCCTGCCGCATCAGCGTCCGGGCCCGCTGGGCGCGCAGATAGTCCCCGGCGGACATCAGTTCCCCGGCTTCGAGCAGCACGCGGACGTCCGCCTCGTACAGGTCGGGGACCGTGCGCAGGGTCCGCTCGTGGTAGGCGGTGGCCTCGGGGACCATCAGGCCCCAATGCGTCGCCTGGACATAGCGCGTCATCGGGATCTCGACGTCGACGAGCCGCGCGCCGAGGGCCTGCAGCCGCTCGACGGCGCTCCGGACGGCGGACTCCACCTCCGGGTCGACCCGGTCGAAGTAGTAGTTGCCCGGCACCCCGACGCGCAGCCCCGTCAGGTCCCCCTCCCCACCCGGCCGGTAGTCCCCGGCGGCCGCGGGCAGAGAGGCCTGATCGCGGGGGTCGTGTCCGGCCACGGCGGACAGGACCAGGGCCGCGTCCTCGACGCTGCGGGTCAGGGTGCCGACGTGGTCCAGCGACCACGACAGCGACGTCACACCGTGGCGGGGCACGAGGCCGTACGTCGGCTTGAGGCCGACCACGCCGTTCAGTGCGGCGGGCACCCGGACCGATCCGCCGGTGTCGGTCCCCAGGGCGAAGACCGCGGCCCCCGCCGCGACGGCGACGGCCGAACCGCCGCTGGATCCGCCGGCGACCCGGTCGCGGTCCCAGGCGTTGCGCGTCTGCGGCGTGGTCAACCCGTAGGCGAACTCATGGGTTTCGGCCTTGCCGACCAGGACCGCGCCGGCCGTCGCCAGGCGCGCGGCGACCGTGCTGTCGGCCGTTGCGCGGTGGTCGGCCCGGACCCGGGAGCCGGCCGTCGTCGCCGTGCCGGCGACATCGATCAGGTCCTTCAGCGCCATGGGGATCCCGTGCAACGGGCCCCGGAGGCGGCCGGCCGCGGCTTCGCGCTCGGCCACACGCGCCGACCGGCGCGCCCGCTCCGCCGTCACCGTGACGTAGGCGCCCAGGTGCGGCTCCACGTTCGCGATGCGGTCGAGCACCGAGTCCACCAACTCGACGGGCGACACCCGCCGCTCGCGTATCGCGTCCGCGGCGGCGGTGAGGGACAGCTCAGACGGCTGCATCGCGCTGCTCCTCTCCGGCGCGGTAGCCGAAGGCGGGCTGGGTGTCACCGAAGTCGAGCTCCCGCAGGATCGCGACGACGGTGTGGATGTGCTGGGCGGTGGCCGCCACCTCTGAGTGGCGGTCGGCTGCCAGGGGAAGTCCGGCACGGGCGGCCCATCGGGCCGCCTCGGGCGGGGTGAGTTCATCGGCTGACGGATCGGTGGACATGGGTCTCCCTCAGGGGAATCGGAGAGGCTGCGACATAAAAGCTAAGCATTTGCTTTAAGTGCAACGTAGGGCCTACAGTCACTTAAAGCAAACTCATTGCTTTTAGCTGGCCCGCTCGGAGCTCTGAGCCGGGCCCGCTCGGACAGACGAAGGAAAGGAATCGCACGGGCCGTGCAGACACCACCGGTCAACGAACCCCACCCGCCCGCCGCCACCCCGTCCTGGACCGTGGGCGACATCACCGTTCACCGCATCGACGAGGTCCCCCTCCCGCCCGCGACCGGACGCTGGCTGCTGCCCGGCGCCACCGCGGAAGTGGTCGCCCCACACGACTGGCTGCGCCCCGACTTCGCCGGGAGCGACGGCGTACTGCACATCGACAGCCACAGCTTCGCGCTCGAAGCGGGCGGGCTGCGCGTCCTCGTCGACACCGGCATCGGCAACGGCAAGACCCGGGCGAACCCGGCGTGGCACGACCTCAGGACCGACTATCTGGAGCGCCTCACCCACGCCGGATTCCCCCCGGACCGCGTCGACCTGGTCGTCCTCACCCACCTGCACGCCGACCACATCGGCTGGAACACCCGGGCCCAGGACGACGGCAGCTGGGTCCCCACGTTCCCCCACGCCCGCTACGTCACCGCCCGCGCCGAGCGGGAGTTCTGGAGCGGGTACGCCATGGACGAGCCGCGGCGACAGATGTTCCGCGACTCCGTGGATCCGGTCGAGGAGGCCGGACTGCTCGACCTCGTCGACGTCCCCGCCCAGGGCACCGAGGTCGCCCCCGGCGTGCGCCTGCTGCCCACCCCCGGGCACACCCCCGGCCACGTCGCCGTCCAGGTGAGCAGCCGCGGCGAGACGGCGCTGATCACCGGCGACTGCATCCACCACCCCGTCCAGTTCGCCCGCCCCGCCATCGGCAGCTGTGTCGACATCGACCCGGAGCGGTCCGAGGCCACCCGCCGTTCCCTGCTCGGCTCGCTCGCCGGCACCGACGCCCTCGTCCTCGGCACCCACTTCGCGCCGCCCACCGCCGGCCGGGTCACCGTCCAGGGGGACGCCTACCGGCTGCTGCCGGTCCCCCCGGCCGGCGGGTCGGGCGTCGGCGGGTGAGAATCCGCCGCCGGGCGCTCCCGCCCCAGTGCGAGCCTGCGCAGCCGCCGCCAGTCCATCGGGGGCTTGGCGCGCGGCACACCAGGACGGCGCCGCGGCACGCGTACGCGTAGGGCCCGGGGCCGGATCGTGCAGCGGACAGGGGTCGGCAGGGTGAGCGCCTCGCCGTCGACCCCGACCTGGATCTCGGGCTCGTCGGCGTCGACGAGGACCTCCTGGGCGGTCAGCACGGTGAGGCCCGGGCCGTGCCTGCCCCTGAGGATGCCGGCCGCCTGCGCCGCGTTGTCGACTGTGACGCCCAGGACCCCGAGGACGCCCGCGTCCAGCTCTTCACGCCGTCCCAGTCCGGCCGGATCACCCATGCGGTAGGGGTTGTTGCTGACGAGGACGGCCTGCGGGCCGTCGATGGCCGTGCCCCCGACCCGCACGGCCAGCCGCGGGCCGCGCTGGTGCGTCAGCAGGTCCGGAAGCAGCTCCAGGATGGTCCGCACCTTGTCGTCGCGGTAGGCGGGGCTCTGTACGACGGACGCGTACGTCCCGAAGGACGCGTTGTTGACGAAGGCCCGCCCATCGATGAAGCCGAGGTCGACGCGGATCTCGACGCCGTCGGTGAGGGCGTCGAGGCAGTTCGCCGGATCATCCCGGTCCAGGCCGAGGTCGAGTGCGAAGTGATTGCGGGTGCCGGCCGAGATCACCATGAACGGCAGGCCGTGCTCCGCGGCCACCCCGGCCACCATGGCCTGCGTGCCGTCCCCGCCCGCGACACCCAGGAGGTCGGCGCCGTCGTTCACCGCGCGGCGCGCGAGCGCGACCACGTCCTCATGGTGAGCGGTATCCAGCAGATGCACCTCGGCACCGAGTTCCTCGGCCAGCTCCTTCAGGCGGAATCTGCCCACCTTTCCCCCGCCCGAGCGAGGGTTCATGATCAGGAAGGGGCTCTTCGGCGGCGCGGCGCAGACTCCTGGCGGGCCGCCCGGCCGAGTGTCGCCGCTGAGCGCGGCTCCGCCGGCGGAGACCGCCAGTGCGCACAGCGCGAGGGATACGAGTACCACCCACAGCAGACCGGCCCCTGCGTACAGCACGAGCACGACGACCGGAGCCATGACGGCCAGGGCGCCCGCAAGCACCCTGACCAGTCCGCGCCGGGTCAGCATCCACCAGACGCCCGCCGCGCCGACGGCGAGTCCGGCCAGCCCGACGCCCAGGAGAGCGACGCTCCGGAGCCCGGCGAACAGCAGCGGGACCAGGGCGGCCACGGCTCCGGCCGCCAAGGCCGCGAGTGCGGACCAGCGCTGCGTCCGGTCGCGTGCGCCGGTATCCGAACTGCCCATGGAGACTCCTGGCGGTCACGGGGCCCGGTGGTGGCGATATCTCCCGGCGACAACGCCTTGCGCGGCGGCGCTCAGGCTTGCCACGTCTTCGGCATGCCACCGCATCCGGTTTGCCGGCTGTCAGTCCACAGCCCGCGGCCGGGCCTGGCATCACCCTGGGCGGGTGAGCCGTAAGGACGGGCGCACGTGTGCGGTGACGCGGCACCCGTACGGTGGCGCGGCGCCCCGGGCGGTGGGCGTCGCCCGCCGCGTCCCGGCCCCGTATGGCGATCATGGTTCGGGGCCCGCACAGTGGGAGACGGATCCTCATGGGGCGGGAAGCGGTTCGACAGGAGATGACCGCCTCGTCCGGCACAGTGCGGCGGCGGACGGCGGTGCCAGGGAGCCCGCACCCAGACGGTGATGTCCATGCCCCGCAGCACAGCCTCAGCAGCGGCAGCCGGCGACGGGGAGTCCGCGCTCCCCGCTCTTAAGACGCTCGCCGCGGTGTCCGGCCGCGGCGGCGCCCCCGCGCACCTGGCGCCGACCGGTGACCCACTGCTGGCCGCGAAGTTCTCCATACCGTCCGTTCCGCGGAAGGCCATCCGCCGGCAGCGGCTGCTCGACCGGCTCACCGAAGGCGCGGCCGGGCCGCTGACCCTGATCACGGGCCCGGCAGGCGCCGGAAAGACCACGCTGGCCGCCTCCTGGGCGCGCGGCGGGAGTGCCCCCGGCCCGGTGGCGTGGCTGTCGGCAGAGCAGGACGACAGGGCGCCCGGGGTGTTCTGGGCCTATGTGCTGGAGGCGTTGCACCATCATCAGGTCGTGCTGCCCGAAGAGGTGGGGCAGCCCGGCTCCGCCGACCGCGTCGACCACTCGCTGCTCGCGCGGCTCGCGTCCGCTCTGGCACAGCTGCGCCGGCCGGTCGTGCTCGTCATCGACGGCCTGGAGCACGTACCGGTACGGGCGGTCACCTCCGGCCTGGACTTCGTGCTGAACCACGCGGGCCCGCAACTGCGCCTGGTGCTGGTCAGCCGCGTCGACCCGCTGCTTCCGCTGCACCGCTACCGCGCCGACGGCCGGATCGGGGAGATCCGCGGTCCCGACCTCGCGTTCACCCGGCAGGAGACGGCGCGGCTGCTGCGCGGTCACGGCCTGGGAGGCCACGAGGAAAGCGTCGACGCCCTCCTGGCGCGCACGGAGGGCTGGGCGGCCGGACTGCGACTGTGTGCGCTGGAGATGCAACGGGCCGACGACCCCGCCGAGTTCGCCCGGTCGTTCGCCGCCTCCCAGAGCGCCCTCGCCGACTACCTGCTCACCGAGGTCTTCGCCGCCCAGCCCGCCGCCACCCAGGAACTGCTGATGCGCGGCAGCATTCTCGACCGGGTGCACCCGGACCTGGCGAACGTGCTGACGGAACGCGAGGACGCCGAGTGGATCCTGGCCGAACTCACCCGCGCCCACCTCTTCGTCGAGCCGATCGACAGCACGCCCTGGTGCCGCTACCAGCCGCTGTTCTCGGAGGTGCTGCGCATGCACCTGCGCCATCACCGGCCCGGTCTCGAACCCCGGTTGCGTCGCCGGGCGGCGGCCTGGCTCGCCGACACCGGGAGGCTCGCCGAGGGGATGGAACAGGCCGCCGCGGCCGCGGACTGGGAGTGGGCCTGCACCCGCATGGTGCGCCGCCTGGAGATCGGACACCTGCTCACCGGCCCTGAGGCGCCCCGGCTGGAGCGGGTCTTCTGTGCCATGCCCGGCGATCTGCCGGGCGCGGCTCCCGCGCTCGTCGCGGCCGCCTGTGCCCTGGCCCGGTACGACACCGCGGACTGCCGGACTCGACTGGACCGGGCCGAGGCCGCGCTGCGCAAGCCGGGAGCCCGGCCGGCACCGGAAGCCCTGCTCGCTGCCGCCCTGCTCCGACTGCTGGCCGGCACCCCGGCGCAAGGCGGCGACGACGTCTGCCGCGCGGCGGAGTCGGCGGCTCGGCGGACCCGCGAACTGGCCGAGCGGCTGCCGCGGCCACTCATCGAGGCCCACCAGGAGATCGAGGCGCTACGGCGGTACGGGCTGGCGTGCGGGCTGCAACTGGGCGGCCGCCCCGACGAGGCCATGGCGGCCTTCGACCACGCGGTGGAGAGCTGCACCGCGGAGGTGACGCGGACCGTCCGGCAGGGCAGCCTCGGCCGGCTGGCCCTGATGGAGTCCCAGCGCGGGGAGCTGAGCCGGGCCGAGAAGCACGCCCTGCTCGCGCTGGAACTCGCCGAAGACCGGTCCGTTCCGCCGACCCCGTGGTCCGGGATCGGCCACCTCGCGCTGGCCACCGTCGCCCTCGAACGCGGCGAACTCCGGGCCGCCCGCCGTCGACTCGACCTCGCGGCCGCGTCCCCGGACGCCGGGCACGACCCGGTCACGGACGCCGAGATCGCCATCGTCCGCTCCCGGCTGGAACTCGCGCACGGCCGGTGGCAGGCCGCACTCGCGGCCCTCAAGGGCGACGCCGACGCCGGCCCCCCGGCGCCGGGGCCGGCGCAGCGCCTCGCCCTCGCCCGCTCGGCGGCCCAACTGGCCCGAGGCGACCCCGCGTCGGCGATCGCCGCCTTGGCCGACTCCGGCGGCGGTGCGGCGCACACCCTCGCCCTCGTCCAGGCCCGGCTCACCGCCGGAGACCTCGACCGGGCCCTCGGCCTCCTCGCGTCCCTGGACCGCCGGCCGGACGCGGGAACCGCGGAGCAGATCCGCGTTCTTCTGCTGCGGTCCCGTGCCGCGGCCCTGGCCCAGGACACCGACGCCGCATGCCGCCTGCTGCACGAGGCGCTGGCCAGCGCCCGCCCCGAGCGGACCCGCCGGCCCTTCACCGAGGCGGGCCCATGGGTGTGGCATCTCCTGGAGCAGCGGCCCGATCTGGCCACGGGGCACGCATGGCTGCTCGACCGTCCGGCGCGCGTCAACGGCCCCTCCCCCGCGGACGGCGGCCGCCCGCCGGCGCCGGTCATGGTGGAGACGCTGACCGACCGTGAGCGCGAGGTGCTCCGGCACGGCGCGGAGCTGCTGTCGACCGAGGAGATCGCCGAGGCGATGTATCTGTCGGTCAACACGGTCAAGACGCATCTGCGGAGCATCTACCGCAAGCTCACGGTCTCCCGCCGCGCCGACGCCGTACGGCGTGCGCGTGAGCTCCGTCTGCTGTGACCCGACGACGGCCGGATGTCACCTGGTCCGGGTGATGCGGCCGCGCCCGGTGGCCGTCGAGCATCGAAGGGACCGACCGCACCGACGCCGGGGAGGCGCTCGCTCATGCGATACGAGTTCCGCGTGACCGGCCGCATCTCGACGGTGATGGCGGAGGCGTTTCCCGAGCTGGACGGAGCGCTCGCGCCGCAGCAGACGGTCCTCGTCGGCCAGATCACCGACGAGGCCCATCTCTACGGGCTCCTCACCCGCTTCCAGGATCTGGGCCTGCGGGTCCTGGAGATGCGTCAACTGCCGGAACCATGACAGCCCCCGAACCGAACGTCCCCCCGACACCGCAGGAGCGGGCCGCCCTCGGCAAGGCGGCGCGCGCCCGTATGCCGCGCTCCGGCCACGCCGGGTTCGATCCCCCGCCGCGGCGGCCCGACCCGGTCGAGCAGCTGGAGCGCCAGGCCGCCGGGCGCGTGGCGGAACTCGTACCGCTTCGCTACGGCCGCATGCTGGAGTCGCCGTTCCGCTTCTACCGTGGTGCGGCCACGGTCATGGCGAGCGATCTGGGGACGTCCCCGGACACGGGGATCTCGGTGCAGCTGTGCGGGGACGCACACCCGTTGAACTTCGGGCTGTTCGCCTCCCCCGAGCGGCATCTGCTCTTCGACATCAACGACTTCGACGAGACGCTGCCGGGCCCGTGGGAGTGGGACGTCAAGCGCCTCGCCGCCGGATTCGCGGTCGCCGGCCGCAACAACGGCTTCACCGCCAAGGAGCGCGGCGCGGTGGTGCGCGAAACCGTCCGGGCCTACCGCGAGGCGATGCGCCGCTTCGCGCGGATGCGCAATCTCGACGTCTGGTACGCCCAGGCCGATGCGGACCGGCTCCGCGAGCTGATCTCCGGCCGGATGGACCGCGAAGCGCGGGAGAAGGTCGACCGCGCGCTGGCCAAGGCACGCGGCCGCGACAGTCTCCAGGCCTCCGCCAAGCTCACCCGGATCGTCGGCGGAGTCCGGCGGATCGCCGCCGACCCGCCGCTGCTCGTTCCGCTGGGCGACCTCCTTCCCCAGGCCGAGCGCGCCGCGCTCGAACGTCGGCTGCGCACCCTCGTCGAGGGCTACCGCCGCAGCCTGCAACCCGACCGCAGACATCTCCTCGACCAGTTCCGGCTGGCCGACATCGCGCGCAAGGTCGTCGGCGTCGGCAGCGTGGGCACCCGCTGCTGGATCCTGCTCATGCTCGGCAGGGACGACGAGGATCCTCTGCTGCTGCAGGCCAAAGAGGCCGGCGAGTCCGTGCTGGCCCCGTACGCCGGAGCGAGCGCGTACGACAACCAGGGAGAGCGGGTGGTGTGCGGCCAGCGGCTGATGCAGGCCGCCAGCGACATCTTCCTCGGCTGGGAGCGGGCCGTGGGCATCGACGGCAGACAGCGCGACTTCTACGTCCGCCAACTGCGCGACTGGAAGGGCGCCCCGCAGCCGGAATCCCTGGACCCGGACGGCATGGAGCTGCTGGGGGACCTGTGCGGTGCCGCGCTCGCCCGCGCCCATGCGCGCTCCGGCGACCGGATCGCCATCGCCTCCTATCTGGGCCAGGCCGACACCTTCGACCGGGCGCTGGTGGACTTCGCCGAGGCCTACGCCGACCAGAACGAGCGCGACCACCAGGCCCTGGCCGATGCCGTACGCACGGGGCGCGTCACGGCCCGGGCCGGATGACCGCGCAGGGCCGCCCGTCACGGGTGATGTGGTCCGGCCCGGGGCGGGTGACGGTGGTTCGAGGATCTGCGCGAAGGAGCACGCGATGGACTCGTCATCCGCGGCCGCCCCCACCCCCGAAGGCCCCCAGGGGCCCCTGAGCGCCGCCGAGCGGGTGGAGTACACGCGTCTGCGCCGCGCCGCCGACATGCGGCACCGCCGGCTGCGCTACGTCGTCACCTGTCTGCTGCTGGCGCTGTCCTTCGTCCTCGCCCCACTCGGCGTCGTGGCCGCCTGGGTGGACTCCCAGATGTCCGACACCGACCGGTACGTCCAGACCGTCGCGCCCCTCGCCAAGGACCCGGCGGTCCAGAGCGCGGTGACCAACCGGGTGACGAACAAGATCGTCAGCTATCTCAACACCGAGGAGCTCACCGCCGCGCTCACCCGTGCCCTGCAGAAGACCGGCGCCCCGCCGATCGTGGTCGACAAGGCGGATGTGCTGGCCGGCGCGCTGAAGTCCGGCGCCACCAGCGCGGTGCGCGCGGTGGTGAACAAGGTGGTGACCAGCGACCAGTTCGCGGACGTCTGGGACGCCGCCAACCGCAGGGCCCACATGGCCATGGTCAACGTCCTCACCGGGCAGGGCGGCAGCGCCGTGGAGGCCAAGGGGAACACCATCAGCCTCGACATCGGCACCGTGATCAGCCAGGTGCAGAAGAAGCTGGTCGACGAGGGATTCAAGAACGCCGACAAGATCCCCGACATCGACAAGTCCGTCGTGCTGGTGAAGACCGACCAGCTGAGCAAGGCCCAGAACGCCATGCGCCTGCTCAACATCGTCGGCGGCTGGCTCCCCGTGCTGGTCATCGTGCTGGCGGCACTGGCCGTGTGGTCGGGGCCCGCACACCGGGTGGCCATGATGAGCGCGTCCGTGGGCATCGGCGTGATGATGGTCGTCCTGCTCGTCGGGCTCGCCTTCGCCCGGGGGAAGTACCTGGACTCCGTGGAGCCCAAGGTCCAGTCGCCGCAGGCGGCTGCCGCCGTCTACGACGACCTGGTGCGGTTCCTTCAGCAGAGCACCCACACCGTGCTCGTCATCGCGGTGATCGTCCTGATCGCCGGCTATCTCTACGGCCCCGGACGCGGCGCCCGCTGGATACGCTCCGCCGCCGTCCGCGGCACCGACTCCGCCGGACGGGGCCTGGCCCGAGCAGGTCTGCGCACGGGCGGCGCGGGCCGCTGGCTCGACGGCCACCGCGGCTGGACGACCGGAATCGTCATCGGTGCCGGAGTGCTGACGCTGTTCCTCTGGAACTTCCCGACCCCGGGCGCGGTGGCCCTGGTCCTCGGGATCGTGGTGCTGGTCCTGGTGCTCCTCGGCATCCTCGCCGCCGCGCGAACGGCGCCCGCGTCACCGGGGCCCGGCACCGGACGCACCGGGGACGATGGCTGACCGCCCTGCGCACCGCGCCGACTCCGGGGATCCTGGAGCGGTGGGAGGTCACGAGCCCGAACGCGCCGAGCGGCGGGAGCCGGCCGCGGGCCGCAGGGTCGACTACGCCGGCGCCGTCTACGGATCGCTGCTCGCCGCTTCGGTGGTGGCCGGGGCGGGCACCCTCGGTTCCTTCCCGCGGCTCAAGCTGGTGCTGCTGCTCCTGTGCACCGGTGTGGTGTTCTGGGCCGCGCACGTCTACGCCCGTATCGTCGGGGACCGGCTGGTCCACGAGTCCCTGAGCCGGCAGGAGATCCGCCGGGTCTGTGTGGACGAGTGGCCGATCGTCCAGGCGGCCGTCCCGCCGGCCGCCGCCGTGGCGGTCAGTCCGCTGCTGGGGCTCGGTCCGGACGGTGCGGCATGGCTGGGGCTCGCCGTGGCCGCGGCCGAGCAGGTGGGGTGGGCGAGTGTCGCGGTCGTCCGGGCCGGTGCGCCGCGCCGCCTGGTGCTGTTCGCCGGGGCGGTCAATCTCCTCCTCGGGCTGACGATCGTGGCCCTGAAGGCCGCGCTGCACTGACCGCCGCCCATCGGCTCCGGCCGCCCGGCCAGTCGAGGGACATACCGCGTTATAGCCCAATAAACGCCGCCCAACCCTGCCTATGCTGGCCGCCGTGGCGGCCGATCACACCGTGCGGCGCGTCGGAACCTGTGGAGGTGCATGCGGTGGGGCGCTGGCGGCCGCTGGCCATCCTCGGCACGGCTCAGTTTCTGATGGTGCTGGACACCTCGGTGATGAACGTGTCGATCAGTCAGCTGGTCGAGGACTTCGACACCGAGGTCACCGCGATCCAGGCCGTCATCACCCTCTACACACTGGTCATGGCCGCGTTCATGATCACGGGAGGCAAGCTCGGCGACATGTTCGGCCGCCGGCGGATGTTCGCCGTCGGCCTGGCGGTGTACGGCGCGGGGTCCGCACTCACCTCCGTGGCGCCCACCCTGGGGGTGCTCGCACTCGGCTGGTCGGTGATCGAGGGACTCGGCGCGACACTGGTCCTCCCGGCCCTGGTCGCGCTCGTGGCCGGCGCCTACACCGGCCGGGACCGGGCCGTGGCCTACGGGGTCATCGGCGGGCTGGCAGGTGCGGGCATCGCGGTGGGCCCGCTGCTCGGCGGCTGGGTGACGACCTATCTGACCTGGCGGCTGGTCTTCGCCGGCGAAGTCGTCCTGGTGGTGGCCATGCTCTGCCTCATCCAGTGGGTCGAGGACCACCCAGTGCCCGAGCCGCGGCCCCGGCTCGACCTCACGGGCGCCGCGCTCTCCGCCATCGGCCTGGCCATCGTGGTCCTGGGCGTCCTGCAGAGCAGTTCCTGGGGCTGGCTGAAACCCCGGAACTCCCCCGTCACCGTCTTCGGCTTCTCCCTCACGCTCTTCTTCATCGCGGCGGGCGCCGTCGTCCTGTGGCTGTTCCGCGTATGGGAGCGACGGCAGGAGAGCCACGGGCGGGACCCGCTGGTGCGGTTCTCGCTGTTCACGCGACCGCCACTGCGGTCCGGCCTGAGCATGCTCCTCAGCCAGAACCTCATCCTGCTCGGCCTGTTCTTCGTCATCCCGCTCTACCTGCAGGTGGTGCAGGGCTTCAGCGCGTTCCAGACCGGTCTGCGGCTGCTGCCGGTGTCGATCACCATGCTGGTGTCCGCCATGAGCGGCCCCCTCCTGGGCCGGTTCGCCGGTCCGCGCGCGATCGTACGCACCGGCCTGCTGGTGCTGCTCATCGCCATCGTGTGGCTGCTGGCCACGATCCAACCCCGTATCGACGACCTGAACTTCGCCCTGTCGATGGCCCTGCTGGGACTCGGCATGGGACTGCTCGCCTCGCAACTGGGCAATGTCACGCAGTCCAGCGTCGGGGAGTCCGAACGCAGCGAGGTGGGCGGCCTGCAGTACACCGCCCAGAACCTGGGGTCCTCCCTCGGCACCGCCCTCATCGGCTCCATCCTGATCGGTGCCCTGGTCAGCGCCTTCACCACCCAGATCGCCGACAACCCGAAGGTCTCCGACGCGGTACGCGAGCAGGCCGGGATCGCGATCGAGGCCGGGGTCAGCTTTGTGAGCACCGACGAGATCCGGGCCGCGACCGAGCGCGCGGCGCTGCCGCCGGCCGAGGCCGACGCGGTCGTGGACGCCTACGCCCAGGCCCAGCTCAACAGCCTCAAGATCGCCGTCCTGACCGCCGCCGCCGTCACGCTCGCCGGCTTCGCGTTCACCCGCCACCTGCCCACGGACCGACTCACCGGGAAGGCCTCCTCCTGAGGCGGCCGGGAACGGCCGGACGGGAAGGGCCGGAGGACCGGGCGGGCACGCGCCGGGCCCCCGCCGTGTTCACCCGCGGAGGGTGATGCCCCCGCCCCCGGGCGGGGGCAGCCTGGAGGGGCGACTCCGAGCGACAGGAGGAAAGCCATGGGCAACGTGTTCCTGGCCTACGACTATCCGGTGCTGGGCGCCTTCTGGACCGTCATGTGGATCTTCCTGTGGATCCTGTGGCTGATGGTCCTCTTCCGCGTCATCGTCGACATCTTCCGTGACCACGCGCTCAACGGATGGGCCAAGGCCGGCTGGCTGATCTTCGTCATCATCCTCCCCTTCCTGGGCGTCCTGATCTACGTCATGGTGCGCGGCACGGACATGGGAAAGCGCGAGATGCAGCACGCCCGGCACCAGCAGGAGGCGGTCGACGCGTACATCCGCGAAACAGCGACCCGCGGCGGTACGAGCCATGCGGACGAACTGACCAAGCTGTCGGCCCTCAAGGCGAACGGCGACATCTCGGAGGAGGAGTTCCAGCGGGCGAAGGACAAGATCCTGCACTGACGGCCGGCCGGGAAACCCGGCGGACGCGTCCGGCGGCAGTTCACCGGACCGGCTGATGCGGCAGGTGCCTGTCGGCGACCGCAGCCGCAGCCGCCATGACGAAAAGAAGGTCCGAGACCATGTCAACAACCACGAATCGCGGCCCCGCGAAATCCGAGGCGCTGGCCGGCGGGCTGACCCTGTTCGCCGCCGTGATGCTCACCATCTCCGGCTTCCTCGCCCTCTTCCGCGGCATCATGGCGATCGCCAAAGACGCCATCTTCGTCACCACGCCGAACTACGTCTTCAAGTTCGACGTGACGGGTTGGGGCTGGATCCACCTCATCCTCGGGATCGTGGCCGCTCTTGCCGGGATCGCCCTGTTCAAGGCCGCGACTTGGGCCAGGATCACCGGGATCGTCATCGCGGCACTGTTGTTGATCAGCAGCTTCCTCTCGCTGCCGTACTACCCGCTCTGGTCGATCGTCCTGATCGCGCTGTACGCCTTCGTCATCTGGGCACTGTGCGTCGTGGAGCCGAAGAGCCTCCGCTAGGGCCTGTCCGATGGGTCAGGGTCGGAAAGGCCGCGGCGTCTGGTGCGGTGCATCGCAAGGCGCCGGAGCGTCTCGATAGCGGAGCTCTCGGGACGTTTCGGCAACGCCGCGAGGTGCCGTGCCAGACGCCGCGGACCCGGCCATGACCCATCGGACAGGCCCTAGGGCCTGTCCGACCCTGACCCAAGGCCCTAGCCATACGGGTAAATCGCCGGGCCGACGCGTTACCCGCCCGCCGCCCCGCCCCGCACCGCCCACACCCTCGTCACCGCCCCCCACTCCAGGGAGGGCGGTGACGCGCGCTTGCCTCGAAATGGCATGACGACTGCTCATGACGGCCGCTCACCAACGCCGCCCCACTTGGCCGTTCGGGTTGTCCGGGCCGCCCAGGATCTGCGCCGAGCACATGTGATCCAGATCATCCGCATACGACGGATGAATCGGTTCTTTGCTCCTGATGTCCATGACACGATCTTGCCGATCGTTACCTGTCGGTAGCGGCGACTGCCCGGGGCCCGCCTCTCGCGGACTCCCCCGGGTCTTCCCCCACTTCACCCCTTCAGGACCCCACCTTGCGCAGATCCAGCAGAATTGCTCCTCTCCTGGCCCTCACCACCGCGTCCCTGCTCGTCGCAGGGTGCTCGTCACCGGGATCCGACCCGTCCGCCGATGCGTCCGACAGCGGCAAGGAGCCGGCGGCCGCCGCCGCGCCGAAGCTGACCGTCAAGGGCACCGACGGCGGCGAGGCCGGCGGCGCCCCGAGCGCCGTGGCCCGGCCCGGCGGCAGCCACCCGGGGCGCCTCGCCCAGAAGTCCGCGCTCAAGGTCGCGTCCTTCGACCGCACCAGCGGACGGGCCGTCATCACGGCCCCGGCAGTGCGGCCTTCGCCGAGCAGGCCGGGCGTCCCGTCGGAGCCGCCGGCGTCCGGCACCCCGTCCGGATCGCCGAGCGCCACCCCCTCCGCACCGCACTCCACCGCGCCCTCCGCCGACCCGTCCGCCGCGCCCTCGAAGAGCGCGCCCGCGCCCAAGGCGGCCGTGGCCGTCGGCGATGTCATCGCCAGCGCACCGGCACCCGGCGCGCCCCAGGGCCTCCTCGCCAAGGTCACCCAGGTCGTCGGCAAGACCGACCGGGGCACCGAGGTCAAGACCGCCCCGGCCACCCTCGACGCGTTGCTCGGCGGCTCCACGGCGCACGGCACGGTGCCCGTCGACCCGGCCGCCATGAAGGTCGAGCCCATCGCCCCCAAGGTCAAGGTGTCCTGGGCCAAGACCGGCGGACTGCACTTCGGCCCCAAGGGCGCCACGCTGCCCCTCGGTCGCCTTCGCCTGGACGTGGGCGCCTCGCTGCCCACGCCCTCCGGCGGCCCCGTCTCCGCCGAGGCGTCGGCCACCGGCTACGTCCAGCTCGCCCCCAAGGTCGACTTCTCCTACGAGGGCGGCAAGGGCGGGGGCGTCGGCGGCGCCTCGCTGACCCTGTCCGGCGACTGGTCCTCCCAGTGGGAGCTCAAGGGCCGGGCGGCCGCCTCCACCGAGGCCAAGCCGCTGCGGTTGCCCTTCGCCAAGCTGCACGCCGACCCCGTCATCCAGGTCGGGCCGGTGCCGGTCGTGGTCAACCTCGACCTCACCTGCTACCTCCAGGTCGACGCCGACGGAAAGGCCAGTGTCGACGTCAAGCAGGACCTCAAGGGCGACTTCACCGTCGGCGGCAGCTACCAGCTCGCCAAGGGCTGGGCACCGGTCGCCAAGGCCGAGATGCACAGCACGCCTATACGGGCCACCGCGGCCGCGGCCGGCAAGGTCAAGGCCTCCCTCGGCGCAGAGGCCAGCGTCGGCCTCTACGGGGCGGTCGGTGTCACCGCGGACGTCGCCCCCTACCTGCGCGCCGAAGTCGCCGGCACCGCCTCCGCAGGTACGGACGGCTCCGCCTCGGCCACCGGCAGCTGGTCCGCCTACGGCGGCATCGACGTCTCGGGCGCACTCCGTGCACACCTCGACATCTTCGGCACGCCCCTCTTCGACCGCCGCATCCCGCTGGGCACGCTGAACCGAGAGTGGAAACTGGCGAGCGGCAAAGGGACCGTGAACCGGACCCCTGCGGGAAAGCGGCACTGAGGACACCCGCCCTCGGCTCTCCCCCCGACAGGCTGACGCCGTCCACGACGTGTTCTCGGCGTCACCGGGCGCTTCAGCCGGCGAAGAACGCCGGCTGAAGCGCCCGTCGTGGCCCATCTGCCGCCGGCCGGAGTCCCCGCACCCTGAGCGGGTGGTCCGGGGGCGCGAACAGTCGTCCGCCCGGTCGACGGCGGTACCGCTCACCGCCGCCCACTCGCCCCCGGCCACGCCCGGTCACGACGTCACACGACGGCGTTCACCGGATGTACTCCTCGACCAGGTCCGCGCTGCGGGTCGCTCCGCCGCTCTCCCGCACGACCTTCTGCATCCGGTCGAGACCGGCGCGTATCGCGCTGTCGGAGGCGACTCGGGTGACGGTGGCACGCAGCGACTCGGCGGTCACCGTGGCGGGGTCCAGCTGCTCCCCGAGCCCCAGTTCCTGTGCCCGTCCGGCGTTGGCGGCCTGCTCCGGCATCTGCGGGACGGTGATCAGTCCGACGCCGTAATACAGGGACTCCATCGTGGAGTTCATACCGGCGTGGGAGACGAAGGCCGCGGCGTGCCGCAGCACGGCCAGCTGCGGGAATCGCGGCCGGATGTCGAAGTTCGACGGTATGTCCCCCAGCAATTCGGTGTCCAAATCGCCGACGGACATGGCCACTTGATACGGCCCGTCGGCGAAGGCCTCGATGCAGGTGCGGTAGAACTCGGGCCGGTCGTTGAAGACCGTTCCCAGCGATATGAACAGTACGGGCGCATCGGGGTCCGCCGGCGTCCACGGTTCGGCTTGTTCGCGGCTGCCCAGCGAGGGGCCCACGAACTGGAAGCGTTCGTCGAAGGTGTCACCGGCGGGCTGGAACTCCCGCGGTATGAAGACGAGGTTGAGCTTCTCGATGACGTCCAGGCTCGCCGGATCGAGCGCGATGCCGTGGTCGGCGGAGAATGCCGCACAGCCGTCGGCGACCGCGGTCGCGACGGGATTGTCCTCGCCGAGCCCGTCCAGGAACTGGCCCATCAACGAATACGACTCGTTCGAGGCGAGGTTCGGAATGCAGCGCACCGCGGGCAGGCCCAGCTGCTCGGCGAGAACGCGGGGTGCCCAGCTCATCGCGTCATAGCAGATCGCGTCGGGCGACTCGGTGGCGCAGTACTCCTGGAGGACCGGGTAGGTCGCGCTCATCGCCGTGAAGAGATGGCGAATGAAGACACCGAACGTCTCGGGACCGAACTCGTGAGGCACCGGGATGTGTTCCGGTGTCGGCATCTCCACCCAGCGGGCACCGGCCCGGGTGACGATGTCGCCGTGTTCGGCTGTGGTGGCGTAGTCCACGCGGTGCCCGCGCCGTACCAGTTCCTCGACCAACGGCAAGGTGGGGTTGACGTGCCCGTGCCCCAAAAGGGCTACGAATAACAGGTGTTTCGGCATGCTCCGATGCTACCCAGTCCGGATTCATTGGCCTCGGACTCCCCCTACCACATGACGAGACCCGCACCACGCAACGATGCGCGAGTCGCGCCTGTCCGATCGAGGCTGTCCGACAGTCAGGTGACGAGGTGGCCCACAAGCCCGCCGAGCCGGGGCGCCGGCGGACCGGCACCGGACATCCGGTCGAATCCCCTGCGGCCATGTTGGCCGCAGGGGCATCCGTCGCACGGACCGGAACCGGTTCGCGGCGCCCATGGGATTCGGCGCGCCGCCGGCAGATTGCCGACTATTTCGTATTAGCCTTTCGTAACCTCACGAAGTCGATCAATCGCAGATCTCATACGCTCAATCCACCGGAGATGAAATGTGCAAGCTTCGCAAGGCTGCCGTGGGGATCGCCGTCCTCGGTAGCGTCGCCGTCCTTTGCGCCGGAACCGCCCATGCCGACGGCGGGCCGGGCGGCGGCCCCTCGTTTCAGATCCTGCAGGGCAGTTCGTGCCTGTCGCACGATCTGGGTGTGGATGTCCTCGGCGAGGTCGGAGTCGTCGGCGGTCTGCAGTCCACCGCTCTGGGGTCGTCCATCGGTTGCAACAACGCCTTCAGGAAGTAACCGAGCGGCGAATACCTTGCCCGGCCGATTCGTATGTTTTATGCCGGGTGATATTCACCCGGCTGGAATTCCTGCTCGTCGTTGACGAAGCCGGGGCGGGCGGCAGGGCGGATCGCCGGCCGCGGTCCCGCGGGGCGGGCCGCGGCGTTCTGCGGAGCGAAGTGCCTTGATCAGGCGGTCAGTTCAAGGACGAGCCGGACGGGACGACGACACCGTAGAGGTCGTCGATCGTCGCGAGCGCGCCGTGGTGGATCTGTTCGGCGGACAGGTCGGCCACCGCCGTCTTCAGCGGTCGCGTCGCGCAGGCATCGGCGACGACGGTGGGCCGGTTGCCGCGCAGGAACGCGCCCGCCGCCGTGAAGGCCACACACATGTGTGTCATGAACCCGGCGATGATGACGTCCTTCTTGCCGGCGGCGTCGAGGTGGTCGCCGAGGTCGGTGCCGACGAACGCGTCGGGCACGGTCTTGACGACGACGGGCTCACCCTCGGCGGGGGCCACACGGGGGTGGATCTTACCGATTTCCGCCTGAACGTCGTACGGGGTTCCCTCGCCGCCGTCGTTGATGACGTGGATGACCTTGGCACCCGCGCGTCTGGCTCGGGCCAGCAGCGCGGCGGCCGAGTCGAGGGCGGGCCGCCATCCCGCCAGCTCCATCACACCGCGGGTGTAGGTGTTCTGGTAGTCGATCAGAATCAGGGTCGCATCGGCCAGGGACGCCGGCGTCTGATCGAAGCCATTGAGTTCCCGCAGAGTCGTCGTAGGCATTGCCGCACCTTCTCGGGTTTTGTGTCGAAAGAATCGGCCACCACGCGGTGGCACATTCCACGCTACGATCCACCTCACATGGCGGCAATGTCATGCAACTTGCAGATACCGACACTCGGTGCGCCGCCACCTCGCTGGAGCCGAGCGGATGGAGAACCCTTGAGCGGCAGGGAACGGTTCATCGTCGTCCTCCTCTTCGACGGCGTCGACCTGCTGGACGTCACCGGCCCGCCGGAGGTGTTCTCCCTGCTGCGGCGGGAGGTGGACGACGCGACGGGATACCGCGTCGTGCTGGCCGCCGAGACCATGGACCCCGTGACCACCGCCGCCGGGGTGCGCGTCCTCCCCGACACCACGTTCCAGGAAGCGTCCACGAAGAGCATCGACACCCTCCTGGTGCCCGGCTCGGTCGAGGTCGACGAAGAACGGCGCGCCCACGCCCTCACCGACCCGACCGTGGTCCACTGGGTGAAGACGCTCGCCGGCAGGTCACGGCGCGTCGCGTCGGTCTGTGTGGGAGCGCACCTCCTCGCGGCCGCCGGGCTGCTGGACGGCAGACGCGCCACGACCCACTGGTCGACCGCGCAGCAACTCGCGGCCGACCACCCGTCGATCGAGGTCGACGCCGACCCGATCTTCATCCGTGACCGCGAGGTGTGGACCGGCGCGGGCATCACCGCCTGCCTCGACCTGTCTCTCGCCCTGGTCGCCGAGGACTTCGGCGAGGCCGTCGCGCTGCGCGTCGCCCGGCAGCTGGTGATGTACCTGAAACGACCGAGTGGGCAGAGCCAGTTCAGCGTCCCGATCGAACCGGTCTCGACGACACGGCGCATGGACGACCTCCGGCACTACATCACGCGGAACATCGCCGAGCAGCTGACCGTCGCCGATCTCGCCGCACACGCCCACGTAAGCGATCGGCAGCTCACCCGCATCTTCAAGACGGAACTCGGCACGACCCCGGCCGCCTATCTCGAATCGGCCCGCGTCGAAGTGGCGCGGAATCGGCTGGAATCCACGGACGACACCCTCGAACGCGTCGCGTCCGCCTGCGGATTCAACACGACCGCCACCCTCATCCGTGCGTTCCGCCGGAAACTCCATACGACACCGACGGAATACCGCAATCGCTTCCGGCATTCCGGCGGCCCCGGGGCCCCACTCCCCCACGCGGCGGAGCGGACTCCGACCTGACGGGGAGGTGACGTCCTCACCCCGCCCGTCGGCCCTGCCGTCCGGCGGCCACTACGTCGCGCATCGCCAGCAGAAAGCGCCGTACGGCGGCCAGTTCCGGCTCGTCGAAGGAGCCCATCGCCGCGACCATCTTGTCGATCAGCGGTCCGAAGAACGACCAGCCCATGGAGACGGCCTTGTCCTCCACGGCCAGCAGCACCCGGCGGCGATCGCGGGTGTCCCGCTCCCTGCGGACCAGCCCCAGCCGCTCCAGCCGGTCGATCAGTGCGGTGGTCGATGCCGAGTTCACCCCCAGTTGGGCGCCGAGCCATCCGGGGGTGGCGGTGCGACCGGCCCGGCCGGCGTCCAGCAGGTGGATCAGTGCGCGCACGTCCGTGGGGTGCAGTCCGTTGTCGTCGGCGAACTCGGCGCCGAAGAGGTCGAGTTCCACCGTCACGGCCCGCATCAGATGGACCAGTTGGAGTGCGGGGTCCTGGTCGTCCATGCGTCCCTCCGAGCTATTATCTCGATGATCGAGAGTTTCGGTTGTCGAGTAATGTCGGGTCATTCTGCCTGGGGGTAGTCATGGGTGACGAGGCGGTCTTCTTCGCGGCGTACGACGCCGCACTGCGCCGATGGCCGGTGGCGGTGCGCAGCGTTGACCTACCGTCAGCCTTCGGCACCACGCGCGTCCATGTCTGCGGCCCCGAGGGCGGAGCCCCGCTCGTCCTCCTGCCCGGCGGCGGAACCACGTCGATGGTGTGGTTCGCCACCATCGAGGACCTCGCCCGCACTCATCGGGTGTACGCCGTCGACCTGATGGGCGACATCGGCCGCAGCGTCCACGACGGGGCGCCGTTGCGCGGTGCCGGGGACCTGATGGCGTGGCTGGACGAGGTCTACGAGGCACTGGGGCTGGACGAGGCGCAGCTGTGCGGCCACTCCTACGGGGCCTGGATCGCGTTGCGCTACGCGCTCCACGCGCCCCGCCGGGTCGACCGGCTCGCCCTGCTCGAACCCACCGGCTGTTTTGCCCCGCTGAGCCCGCGCTACCTCCTGCACGCGGCGCCGCTGCTGCTGAGGCGCACCGCCGGGCGCGAGCGCGCCTTTCGCCGCTGGGAGACCGGCGGCGCCCCCGAGGACCCCGGGTGGGAGGAGTTCCTGGACAGCACCGTGAGCGCCCGGCGTTCGAAGGTCGTGGTGATGCGCCGCCCCGGGGCGGCGGAGCTGAGGGCCTGCACCGTCACCACCCTGGTGCTGTTGGCCGGTCGCAGCCGGGCGCATGATGTGCGGCGGGTGGCCGTCGCGGCTCGTCGGCTCCTGCCGAACGTGGCCGTCGCCACCGTGCCGGACGCCTCACACCACTCCGTCCCGACCGAGCGACCGGCCGGACTCAACCGGCTGCTGAGGGAGTTCCTGGGCTGATCGCGCCGCACAGCGGAGACCGTCCCACCCACCCCCTTTCCACTCCGCGACGCGCCCGCGGGGACCGTGGTGTTCCTACACCGGATCCTGAACGCGGCTCTTGTCCCGGGTGACCGCGAGCAGCGCCATGTCGTCGGTGATGCGGCCGTCGGTGTGCTCGCTCACCTCGGTGAGGAGGGTGTCGAGCAGCGCATCCGGGCCGGGAAACTCACGCCCGGTCAGCCCGCTGGTCGGGGCGTAGAAGTCCCCGGCGCGGTTGCGCGCCTCGGTCAGGCCGTCGGTGTACAGCAGGAGGGTCGCCCCCGGGGGGAAGGGCACCGTGTCGGCACGGTCCTGGTCGGCGCCCAGCTCGGCCAGCCCCCAGGGCAGGGTCGGCTCGGACGGATCCGCGCTGCGCACCTGGCCGGCATGCAGCAGCAGGGGTGCCGGGTGGCCGCGGTTGACCAGTCGCAGTTCCTCGCCGCCGTGCGGGATCTCGACGAGCACGCCGGTGACGAACCCCTCGGTCCGCTCGGGGCCCGACCGCCGGGCCCTCTCCCGCACCAGTGCCCGCTCCATTCTGGCGGCGATCCCGACGAGCGTGGCCTCCTCCTCGGCGGCCTCCCGGAACACCCCCATGGCCACGGTCACCACTTTGACGGCTTCCATGCCCTTGCCCCGTACGTCGCCGACCAGGCAGCGCACGCCGTACGGGGTGTCCTGTGCGCCGTACAGGTCGCCGCCGATCTGAGCGTCCTTCACGGCTGCCTGGTAGCGCACCGCGATCCGCAGCGGCCCGACCGACGCCGGCAGCTGCGGCAGCACGGCGCGCTGCACGGCGAGCGCGACTCTGCGGGCCGACTGCAGCCGCACGTTGCTGTAGTACATGAGGCGGTTGACGACGATGGCGAGGGCCGAGACGGTCGCGACCGCCGCCAGCTCGCTCCGCCCGCCGGAACCCCCTATGAAACCGAAGTGGCTGAGCAGCGCGAAGTCGGCGACACAGGCACCGACGGCCGCCAGGATCGTCGCGCGCAGCGACAGCAGTGCCGCGGCGGTCATCGGTGCGGCGGTGTAGAAGGCCTCTCCGCTGAAGTGCGGGGAGGTGTGGTAGTCGAGGAAGGCGCCTCCGACGAGCAGGATGACGGGCAGCAGCTGGAGGTGGCGCAGGCACCAGCGTCTGACGGTGGTGCGACCCGCGCTCGGTGCCCTCACGTACCCGCTCCCGCTCTGTCCGCCGTGCGACGTGTCCAGCATCCTCGTGCGGGGTTGCGGCTGCCAGTCGTGGCGCGGCCGTACGGGTCCGCGCCGGTCCTCGGCCGGCGGGGAAAGCGCAGGTGGGCGGCTTCGGGGCAGGGCCGACGGGGTGAGGGGGCGAGGGCGGCGAAGTGGCCTCGCCGAGTCGCGGATCGCGACGGGGATACCGGCGAGACGCACCCTCGTACCCCGTCTGGACGACGTCAGCGCGCGGTGCCCGACCGTCGGTGCAAGTATGAAGATAACTCCGGTGGCCCCGGGTCGCGTCCAGGAAGGCGCGGCCCGGGGCCGAATTGTGAGGGGCGGGAGGACATGGGAGAGAAGCAGGGCGGTGCAGGACACGCCAAGCTGCCGCGGTCGGTGTACGAACAGGAGCTGTACCGGCTGCAGACGGAGCTGGTGGCGCTGCAGGAGTGGGTACGGGCCGACGGCGCCCGGCTCGTGGTGGTCTTCGAGGGGCGCGACGCGGCCGGCAAGGGAAGCGCGATCCAACGCGTCACCCAGTACCTCAACCCCCGGGTGGCACGGATCGTGGCGCTGCCCCGGCCGACCGAGCGTGAGCGTACCCAGTGGTACTTCCAGCGCTATGCGGAGCATCTGCCGGCGGCGGGCGAGATCGTGCTGTTCGACCGGAGCTGGTACAACCGGGCCGGCGTCGAGCGGGTGATGGGCTTTTGCACCCCCGCCGAGCACCAGTTGTTCCTGCGGCAGTGCCCGGTCTTCGAGCGGATGCTGGTGGAGGACGGCATCCTGCTGCGCAAGTACTGGTTCTCGGTGAGCGACGAGGTGCAGGAGCAGCGCTTCCGGCGCCGCCTGGAGGACCCGACGCGGCGCTGGAAGCTCTCCGCCATGGATCTGGAGTCCGTGACCCGCTGGGAGGAGTACTCACGGGCCAAGGACGAGATGTTCGTCCACACGGATATCGCGGAGGCGCCGTGGTACGTCGTCGAGAGCGACGACAAGCGCCGGTCCCGGCTGAACATGATCGCCCACCTGCTGTCCACCGTGCCGTACCGCGACATCGCCCCGCCGGCACTCGAACTCCCGGCGCGGCCCCCGGCCACCGGCTACCGGCGACCGCCCCGGGACCTGCAGACCTATGTGCCCGACCACGCGGCCGGGCTGGAGTGACCGCGCCCCAGGAATCCCGCTGTTCGCCGGCTGCGGGCGGCCGCCTCGTCGGCTACCGCTCCGCGGCCCCGTCCTCGTAGGGGAACCGGGCGAGCGGGGCCGCCCCTTGGAAGAACGTCTTGGCCCGGATCACCGCTCGTTCGTCGTCCCGCACCTGACCGGGGCGGGAGCCGTTGCCGAGGAGCACCCCGCCGAATCGCATCCGCAGATACGCCGCCGTGTGGTGGAGGGTGGTCTGCAGGCCGTCGGCGACGACCTCGTCGTGGTCCGCCATGACGGTCACTCCCCACAGGGTCCGACCCGCCATCCGCTCCTTGAAGTCCAGGCCCGGGACCGACAGCCAGCCCGACCAGTAGTCGAGGTAGCGCTTGGTGTGCGCGGAGAGGGTGTACCAGTACAGGGGCGAGGCGAGGACGATGTCGGTGGCGTCCAGCGTGGCCTGCCGCAGTATCTGCTCGTTCTCCCCGGCCGGCCAGCCGTCGGTCTCGTGCCGCCCGTCCTGGAAGTCGGGCAGCGGCAGCCGGGTCAGGTCCACCCAGCGCTGCGGCACATCGGCGGGCAGTTGCTCGGCGGCGGCCCGGGCGAGGATCTCGGTGTTGCCCTCGGGGCGGGAGCTGCCGAGGACGAAGAGGAACGAACGGTCCGTGCCCTGGGGCGCGTCGGTGGTCATTGTCTGCTCCGGTCTCGGACCCTCGGGCGCGGCCGCCGCAGCGGCGTGACGCCGACCGCCGCCCGGGGAAAACGGTGAGTTCCTCGTCTCCAACCCGCCGTCCGCAGGGGATATTCCAACACTGAACAAGCCGTGGCCGAACGAGCCGGTGCGCCCGGCGACCCGTCAGATGCCCGACCGCGTCTCCGCGGGACCGTCGCCGGGCTCTTCGAGCAGACGGGTACGGAAGTGGTCGAGCACCTGGTCCAGCGCCGCGCGGGTCGGCTGGCCGGGTGCGTCGATGAGGTGCTCGGTGAGTACGGCGTGCGGCGGCATCGCGGCCTGCGGGTTCGCGGTGGAGTCGTCGAGTTCGACGGCGGTGAAGGCGTCACCGAGTTCGCGGCGCAGGAAGGCGAATCGGTCCCCCGGCACCAGCCGGTCCCCGCGGAAGCGCAGACCCATGACCCGTAGGCCGTCGCGTTCACAGCGGCTCCGTACGGCCGCGAGGTCCTCGTCGGAGATGTCGATACCGCCGGCCCGGCTCTTGGTAAGGGCCAGCGGCAGGGACGGCTGGGACAGAACGGGGGCGAGCAGGCGCTCATCGGCGGCCATGGCCAGGGCGAAGCCGCCGGTCAGACACATGCCGACGGCCCCGACTCCGGGGCCGCCGCAGCGCCGGTGCTCCTCTGCGGCCAGCGCCCGCAACCAGGTCACCACGGGGGAGGTCCTCCCGGTGGCCAGCACGGTGAACTCCCGGCTCACGCACACCCGCCACACCGACGAGGCCGTGTAGAGCCCGGACTTCAACCGGCCGTCGGTCTTGGGGTGAGCCGAGCGACCGGGCGTGCCGAAGAGCACCGGGAGCACCGCGGTGCAGCCGATCGCGGCCACCTGCTCCGCGAACTCCAGGACCTTGGGCGTGATCCCCGGGATCTCCGCGATGACGATCACCGCGGGCCCCGTACCGCGCCGCAGGATCCGGCGGGTACTGCCGTCGTGGGTGAAGGTGCCGCGTTCGAAGCCGCTCAGGTCATGATCTGCCATGGACATCGTGCGCATCATCGAGGCACTCCCGGGTCTAGGCTCCCGCCTGCGTCTTCGCAGGTCAAAGGCGGTTTCCCTACCCTACAGCGAGTCACATGTCCGGGCAGCGTTCCGCAGGATTCTCAGGACTCACGCTGACCACTTGCCGACTTCCCTGACACATCGCCAGGTCCAATCGGGAGGGCTGCGCCCACCCGTCCACTCCCCCACCGCGACGACATCGCCAGCCTACGCAACGCTCCTCGGAGGCTCGCCGTGATCGCTGTCACTCCAGCATTCAGTGGCGAGCCCGTCGGGCACTCACCGGCCTGCGCGGCGCCGGAAATATACGTACGTCACCAGCCCCAGCAACGGTCCCCAGGCGAGCAACGGCAGATAGCAGGCCGTCAGGACGACTCCTTCGGTCACCGTGTGGCCGGGAGGAAATCCACAGAAAAGGATGCTGAGGAAGAAGTAGTACACGACGCCCATGGACGCCAGGGCACCCAGCGCGGCCGGAATCACCGCAGCGAGCGGGCGCACAGGGCACCCGCCCAGCCGTGGGATCCATCGCGGCACCACCTCCCCCCAAGGCTGAACCAGCCCCAAGGTGAGCAACCCGAGCCCCTCGGAGACCACGAAGAGCACGATCAGATACAGGTCGAGCCCGGCACCATGCTCCCGCGCCCCGGCCGTGCCGAAGCCCGGGACGGCCAGCATCACGCCCATCCGCCACAGTCCCGACGGCAGAATGGCCAACGGAACAGCGTGCGCCGCCCTTCGCGTCCAGCGCGGTACGTCCAACGACGAGGATCCGATAGCGGGAGCTGGTGCGAAGTCCTCTTGCTCAGTCACCACTTCATGCTCTCCAACAGCTCCTGCCAGCACATCCTTCCAGCGGAGCAGCACAGCTCAGCCGAGTGGCGGAGACGTATGACCCCAGGGGGGATTCACCTGGCGGCACGACCTACCGGGCAACACACCGAGTAGTGGATCGCTTGGTGCTGCCAGCCCGCCCGAGCACGACTTGCGACGGACCATGGACGTCATCCTCTACGTCGACCGGACCGGGATCCCCTGGCGCCACCTCCCGCACGACTTCGCCGCCTGGCAGAAGGACGGCGTCTCCAACCAGCCCAACGGCCTGCTGCAGCGACTCGTGCGGGAACGGGAAGGAAGGGACACCGAGCCGAGCACCTGCATGCTGGACGCCCAAGCATCGAGACCTCCGCGAACGTGTATCCCGCCCGGCGCGCAGCGCCCCTATCGCGCACCACGTCGAAAGCCCACCAGTCCCTCGACTGCGCGCACTGGGTGCGCACAGAGACACCCGCTCAGCACACCTCGACCTCCGGCGTGCTCGCGGCCCGCCTTCTGACCCCTCACCTCGGCAGGTCCCTCACCAGCTGATCACAGGCAGCCGCCGTGCCCTGGCCGACCGCACCGCCCTGTGTACCCGCTGGTAGCGCGCCACCACCATCGTGGGCAGCAGCATCCACGCCATCCGCGCCCTGCTCAGCCTCCAAGGCACGCGATGCCCTGGAGGTCGAAAACCATGGTGCCGCTGCTTGGATTACCAGTGCGGCGCCTGGACGCTGCCGCCGCCCCAGAGCGGCCGGACGCCTCCGGAGACAAGAGCCGCAGGTCAGCGGCATCGTTGTCCGACACCCACACCCCTCGAGTGCGATGGCCGCCGGCCACGCCGCAGCGCCGTCCGGTGCACGCACCAGCAGGCGCCCGATCGCGCGAGCGCGGCATTAGCCGTAGACAGGAACTGTGAGTGAAAACCAGTAGGAACACGGCACCCACTAGTGCGCCTGCGGACGGGCACGTCCGGCAGACCAGTACCGAGGTCCACGGGCACCGTTTCCAGGCCCGCGAGGTGTGCCGACGAAGGGAGGCACCGTGACTGTGGTGCCGCAAGGCGGAGGACCCGTTTCCAGAGGCGGCGGGGGCTCCGGCAGCCTCTACGACATCCTCGACCTGATCTTGGACCGAGGTCTGGTCATCGACATCTTTGCCCGGGTGTCGCTGGTCGGCATCGAGATCCTCAAGATCGATGCCCGCATCGTCGTGGCCAGCGTAGACACCTACCTCCGGTTCGCGGAGGCCTGCAACCGGCTCGATCTGGAGGCCGGATCCAAGAAGCCCCAAGGCCTGCCTGACATGGTCGGTGAGATCACCGAGGGCGGCTCGCAGGGCCAAGCCAAGGGAGCCCTTAGCGGCGCCGTCGAAGCGGTGAGCGACGCCCTCAAGGGGAGCAGCGGCGAGGACGACGAGGAGCCCGAGGAGCCCGAGGACGAGGAAAGCCACAAGGAGCCCGTGCGAAAGCGGGAGCGACCGGCCCGCCGGCCGGTCCGGCGCCGAAAGGCATGAGCGATGGCCGACGGCACAGTCCTACCGCTGCAGTTCGGCTTCACGGCCAGGGATGACGACGCTGTCCGCACGGTGCTGGAGGAGGAGGCGGACGGTTTCACCGAGCGACTACGGTCGCTGGAAGGCTGCACCGAGTACCACCTCAAGGCCGCCCAGGACGAAGACGCGCTGCTCCGCCAGATCCTCGCCGCATCCGACGAGGCACGCAGCCTCAACGAGCAGATCAAAAGCGGTCACGGCGGTCCAGACCTACCGCTCACCCTCGGTGAAAGGGTCGCCCAGGAAGTGCAAGCCCGCCAGGACCGTCTCTCCACGTCGATCGTCCAGGCGCTGCGGAGTCTGACCCGGGACGAACGCATGGCACAGCCCACGGGCGCCGACTTCCTGAGCGTGTCCTTCCTGGTGGACCGGGAGCACGAAGACCGCTGAGGATCCGGCTTCGGGCCCGCCGGGGTGTTGCGGTCTCACGTCGGCGACTCCTGCGACGCCGTGCCGATGGAGGCGAGGCGTTCCAGGCGCCGCGGTTGCAGCGCCTGGCCTTCAATCGCCTCGCCCGATCAGCACCCGCAGGGCTCCCTCGGGCGTGTCCGCCAGCAGCTCGGCGTAGTCCATGCCGCGATAGACCGAGCCATGGGGGGTCATGGCCAGATACTGGTTGCGGACGTTCGCCATGCCGAGGGGGTAGAGACGGGGCCCCCCGGTCTGCTCGCCGAGCACTTCGAAGATCTCCGCGTCCCACTTGGCCAGCAGGGGGTCGAACCGGAACTCCATCCAGGACGAAGCCCCGACCGGTTTCCCGGGGGCGAACGCCAGCCCGCCGAACTCGGCGAGAAAGCACCGCGCCGCGTCGTGGATCTCGAACCCATCGTGCTCGAGCAGGATGGCTTCCCATGTCCCGGTGGGCACAGACCGGCCCGGGTACCACCCGGCGGCACGCAGCACCCGGTGGGTCTGTGCGGTCCACCGCTGATCGCTGTTGCCGCCCTCCACCCGCTGGCCGCGTGGATCCCGCGCCGGGGTGGACCCAGCCGCGACCAAGGGCAGGGGGACGTTGAAGCAGCGGGTCTCGACAAGCTTGTTCAGCGCCTCGTCAGGAGCCTCCGCCAGCAGCTGGACGGTGTCCTCCCCGAGCGGCGCCAGGTAGACCGCACCGCTCGGGGCGATGGCCAGGTGGCTGGTGCGGCGGTTGGCCTGGCCGACGGGGTAGAGCGAGACCCCGGCTCGTTGACTGAGCCGGGCGAAGGTCTCTGCGTCCCACTCGGCCGTGAGGGGGTCCAGCCGGAAAGGCGACTGAGCCGTGACCGGACCCGGCGGCCAGCCGTCGTTCACCAGCGCGCCGAACTCTGCAAGGAAGCGCCGCGCGGCCTTGTGCATCTCGAAGCCGCCGTGCTCGCGCAGGATGGCTTCCCAGGTGTCGGTGGGGACCGAGCGGCCTGGGTACCACCCCGACTTCCGCAGCACAGAGTCGGTCGCTGCGGACCACCGCGGCTGGAATTCCACTGGCATCCTTGAAGTGAGGTCATGTGGCGCCACATGCACGTGAACTGGGGGACGTTGACGATCGCGGCTGGATCGCCTGGCGCTTCCCGCGCAATTATCTTCTGTCGGCACCGATCGTGGGCTATAAGAGACGGTCGGCGCCCAGTAGGGCCGGATCCTGTACTAGCGTCAAGTCAAGTGACCAGGTGCCAGGCGTGGGCGGAGACGGGATACACCAGGTTTTGGGGGACGGGCATGACGACGACCGCGTCATCGGACAGTACACCGGAGCCGGAGCCGGGCAGTGGCGGTGGCACCCCTGGTGAGCCCACCGGGCAGAGCGGGGACTCGCCGTCCGCTCCCGCTCCTGCGCAGGTGCCGCAGCAGAGCTCTGCCGGCTTGGGGGGCGGCCCCCGGGAGAGCATCTGGGCGATCGTCGCCGAGGCGCTCGGCCTGGCGCCCGGAGCCTCCCGGCGCAGGAAAGTGGTGTTGTTACTGGTGATGGTGGCGATCCCGCTCCTGGTCGTTTTCCGGGACACGCTGATTGACTACGTCATGATCAAGCCGAACGTGGCCAGAGAGAACGATTCCAACAAGGAGTACGACGCCTCCCAGTTGCCCTTCACGGTGTCCGTACAGCCCGAGAACGGCGAACCCCGTCAATGGGCCATGCTTCTCGACCGGGAACTGACCACCGACGAGGCGCGGAAACTGACGGCCAGCAAGGACAGTTCGACCGCCTTCTCGTATCTGAAGGCACTGGGCGGCCACCCGCTCTCGTACGCGGCCCTGCTGGAACACGCCCCCAAGCGGTACACGCAGCAGCACGCGTCAACCTGGCGCATGGAACTCTCCGACACGTTCAAGATGATCGTGCTGAGCACTCGGTCCTCCCCCGTGGTCATCAACGACTGGAAAGTCACCGACGTCACCTGCCGGAAGAGCACGGCGCAGACGGTCGTCGCCTATCCACCGCAGGGTGGAGCCACCTACCAGGGGGTCCGGCTCCACATTCCGCCCCGCGCTGACGAACCCGTGCTGACCGACGACGCCGAGGGACAGGGCGAGCCCTACTTCGGCACCCACTACATCGAGGTCGGAGGCGGCCAGCCCTCGGGCGGGATCAGGGCGGAGGCGATCGCACCACCGGGGCAGTCGTGCGAGTGGGGCATCAGCGTCCACTACAACGACTCCTACCAGAAGGGGAGATGGGTCCAGCTGAAGGACGGGAAGGGGAAGCCGCTGCGCACCCGGACGGAGTCCGTACCCGTAAACCCCAAGCAGAAGTGGGTCTTCGGCTCCGTGCCCTGGACGCCGTGCCATGAGAAGCCCAAGGAGCCGATGTGCGGCCTTCTGTAGCCGGCAAGGTCGTGGCTCTCGTTCTCCTGGCCTTACTGTGCGTCCAGGCATGCAGCCCACAGCCGAGCAAGGAGAAACGGGACTCCACGCCGTCAGCGCCCTACCTGGGCAATCGCGGATACGCCCTTGCGGACAGCCCGTTCACCCGCAAGGGCACGGTCGTCACCGCCACGTGCAGCATGGGCGCACGCTATGCCGGCATTTCGGTTCAGGCCTGGGATCCCGAGACGTGGCAACCGCGCGCGGAGCGGCAGTTCCCCATTCCGAGCGACGCCGCGTTCACCAACTATCCGGGCGCCAAGGTGGTCAACAGCCCTCTCGTGGACCTCTGCGGGGTAAGCCCGGACGCACCGTCCCCCTACCCCGTGAGCAGTTTGGAGTACACGGCTCCCCGGGTACGAGCCCTCTTCGACCTGGCGTTTACTCGCATGGCGGTAGTCCTCCGGGACCCCGCCGGCAAGACCACCAGCCACGTCGGCTTCGTGACGGGTGGCGCCGACCAGAACCAGGTCGTGCGCCTGGGCGGTGCGGCGCGTGACGACGAGCAGAACGCGGTGATGTCGCCCGACGGGCGCAGTGTGTGGTTCACGTACACGGCTCATGACGGCAGGAAGAGGATCGGTTCTCGGTCCGTGACGGGGGACCACCGCCTGTCGGACCAGGGCCCGGCCGTCGGACACGGCGTCCCCCTCACCGTCTCGGGCAAACCACCGCGTGCTGTCCAGGCGAACATGGTGCGCTTCGCGCCGAACGGGCGCCGGCTCACGGCGAACGCGCCGAAGGTCTTCGGGAACGTCTTCGACACCTGGAACTCCTCGGGCCCGCTCACGGGGGCATCGGCGCACGGCGCCACTCTGCTGAGCGGATGTGTCGGCGTCGTGGGCTGGACCGGTGACGACCGGGTGCTGTGCCGCACATCGTCCGGCTCCTTCCAGGCTGTGGACGCCCGTACCGGCCGTGCCGCAGACGCCCCGATCAGCGTGGTCGGCCCGCATGACGGGACCGTCGCGGAGGGAATGCTGGTCTCGGCGGACGGGAAGAAGTTCATCGTCTCCGTCCATCAGCCCAATGACCGGAAGAGGGAGGGAGCGGAGTACGAGGGCCCCGATTTCGGGGTGGTGCCGACCACTCCCGGAGGATCGAGGAGCCGTATCTCCAGCAATCTCCTGAGCATGGAGACGATGTTTCTGGAGTGGTGGTGAATTCGGTGTGGCTTCGGCTCGGCGGCGGTGGCTGCGGTCGGGGGTGTTCAGCGGCTAATAGCTAGATGAGCGGATTCCAGGGGCGCATGACGCCCGGGAGCGTCCGTCCCGAGGCCATCCCCACCATGGCTGGGCTGCTCGTCGCCGCCGGTACCGCGGGCGTAGCCGGTCAGCTGGAGGCGGCTACGGGCCACACATCAGGTTGCCGACGGTGCGGATCCACTGCGCACGGTCGACCTGCCGCTGCATGTGGTCTGGTCGAGCCGCCGCTCCGACAGCCCAGTACCACCGTCCTGGTCGTGCTGCTCACCGGCTGGGCGCCTCGTCCACGGCCGGCGTGGTGCAGCGCGAGACTACCCAGTGGCTGACCTTGGCGGCTGCGGCGGCGCGCTGTATGACGGCAGGTCAGCCCAGGCGTCCGAGGGCGAGCAGATCGAGCGGTGTGGGGCAGGCCCGGGAGGATCGCCGGCTGGGGCGGCGGCACCGGGGGGGGGGGGGGGGGGGGGGGGGGGGGGGGGGGGGGTGGGGGGGGGGGGGGGGGGGGGGGCCCGCCCCCCCCCCCCCCCCCCCCCCCCTCTGGCCCGTCCGGTCAGTCCTTGCCGAGCAGCTTGTTCATCCGGGCGATCTCGGCGCTCTGGGAGGAGATGATGTCGCCGGCCATGTCCTTGGCGGGCTGGTAGCCGCCGTCGGCCTGCTCGCTCCTGGCCATCTCGACCGCGCCTTCATGGTGCTTGATCATCATCTTGAGGAACGCGGTGTCGAACGCCTTGCCGGAGGACTTCTCCAGTGCGTCCATCTCCTCGGCCGCCATCATCCCGGACATGGAGCCCATGGAGTGCCCGGCGTGGTCGCCGCCGCCGTGCTCCGCGGGCACCTGCTCGCCCCAGGAGGTCAGCCATCCGGACAGCGTCTTGATCTCCGGGTCCTGGGCCTTCTTGATCTCCCCGGCGAGCTTCTCGACCTCGGCGGAGCGGGTACGGCTCGCGACGAGTTCGGCCATCTGCACCGCCTGGCGGTGGTGCGGGATCATCCCCGTCGCGAAGGTGACGTCGGCGGCGTTGTGCCCGCCCTTCTTGGCGGAGGCCGACGCGGTGGGCGCAGCCTTGTCGTGGCCACCGTGGCCGGCCGAGCTGTCGTCGGTTCCGCCGCAGGCGGCGAGTACGACGGCGGCGGTGGCCGCGGCCGCCACGGCGACGGCGCGGCGGATCAGGGAACGGCGTGCGGTCATGGTGAAGCAACTCCTGTGCGTATGTGCGTGATTCGGGCTCAACAGGCGAGGACACCGGCCGAGGGGCCGGGTCGCCGGAGCGGCCCTATATGCGCAGGAGTTGCAGTTCGCTCAGTGAGGGTGGGGCGCGCCCGCCCAGGGACGCCGCCGGCACCGCTAGCGGCGCGGCCGCGCTGACGCAGGTGGCCGTGCCGGCCGGGGCCAGGGCGGGCAGTACGGGGGCCGCGCTCGTGCCGCCGGCCGCGCAGGTTCCGTCCGCGTGCTGGGCGTGCCCGCCGGCGCCGTCATGATGCGCGTGGGGACAGTCGCCGCAGCCCGTCGCTTCCATGGGCGCCAGGAACGCGGCGGGGGCCGCATGGTGGGCCGCCGGCGCGGCGTGCGCCGGTGCCGGAGCGACGGCAGGTGCCAGGCCGTGCATGGCCAGCACGCCCGCGAGCACGGCCAGCACCAGCAGCACACGGGCCCGCGCCCCATGGGGCCGGGCTGTGCGCCGCGAGTGCTGTCTCATGCCTGCATCGTAGACGGCGGGCGTCGGCAGCCGTCATCCGGCCGTCGCTGTGGCACGGGCCGGTCGGTGTGGGTCCGTCAACCGTGGATCACTCGGCCGGGACGGCAGCGCGACGCGTGGCCACGGCGTCGAAGAGGGCCCAGCCGTCCAGCTCTTCGGTCGCCGGATCGTCGGGACGCCACCCCTTGGCCAGCGCTTCGTCGAGCAGGGCCCTGACGGTGCCCGGTTCGTGGAGGTTCAGGAACCGCCCGCCGGCCGTGCCGACCGCCCCGGCGTGCAGGTACCCGTCCGGGACGAGCCTGCCGGGACCCTCGCGGAAGTGGACGTGAAGCCGCCCCCTGGCCTCGAACAGGCGGATGTCGAGGGTTTCGCAGCAGTCCTCGTACCGGCGGCCGTTGCCCGGCACGCGGTGGGTGTGGCGCAGCGACCACAGGAAGGTCTGCCCGTCGACCACGAGACGCCGTGCCTTCTTTTCGCTGCGAGCCATCCGCCGATGGTAAGCCGGCGGCACCTTGCCGCAGTCGTGCGCGGCGACCGATGCCTCAACCGGCCGCCGCCTTCGTGGCGTTGCGGAGCGGACGCTCGCTCAGCCCATGCCGCCGGCGCCGAAGCCGGGCGTGGCGCTTCCGTTGGCGTTGCTCCAGTCGCGCCCGTTGCCGCTGCTCATGTCGCGGCCGGCTCCGCCGCTCATGTCGCGGCCACTGCCGTTGCTCATGTCGCGCCCGCCGGCGTTGCTCATGTCGCCTGCGCCGCTCCAGTCGCGCCCCTCCGAACCCGCGTCATTCCCGCCGGGGTTCGCGTCGCGTGCCTCGGGGCGCGAGTCGGCGGTCTGGGTGATGGTGCCGACGGCTTCGTCGCCACCGACGTCGGCGGCAGCTGTCCCCGCGGCGGTCAGGACGGTGACGGCAGCCAGAGCGGCCGCGGCCAGAGTGGCACGCACTCGCATTGCACTCTCCTATCAGTAGGTGTGGAATCACCCTTTTCCGACTACTTCGATATCCATACCGTCAGTGACGACATGCACACGGATGGACCACTGCGGATGCCCGATGTGCGTCATTGAGGTAGAGGGAATCCCGATGCGGGCGCGGGCATGAGGGCGGGACCTCCGGATCGAGGCCCCGCCCTCATGTCCTCGCGGCCTTACGGCCTTACGGGCCGCAACCGCGCGCTCAGCCGGCGGCGGCGCCGAACCACCGCGGCAGCCGCTCGACCAGATCCCGCTGGTCCTCACCGACCCACGCCACATGGCCGTCCGGCCGCAGCAGCACCGCGGGCACGTCCAGTTCCTCGCTGACGTCGACGACGTGGTCGACCCGATCCGCCCAGCCCGCCACCGAGAGCCGGCCGGTCTGGTCCAGGAGCAGTCCGCGGCCGCCGTGCATCAGCTCGTAGAGGCGCCCCTCCTTCAGCTTCACGTCCCGCAGTCGCCGGCCGAGGAGTTCATGGCCCTCGCCGAAGTCGTAGTGGACCCCGACCGCGGTGACCATCCCTGTGACGTACCGGTTCACCTCCTCGAAGTCCATCAGCTTCGAGAACAGCTCCCGCAGCGCGGTCGCCCCCGGATCGGTCCCCAGCAGCGTCATCTGCGCGCGGGTGTTGTCCAGCACGCGGGCGCCCACCGGGTGCCGTTCGGCGTGGTAGCTGTCCAGCAGCCCCTCGGGAGCCCAGCCGTTGACCGCGGCGGCCAGCTTCCAGCCGAGGTTGAACGCGTCCTGCACGCCGAGGTTGAGCCCCTGCCCGCCGGTCGGCGGGTGGATGTGCGCAGCGTCACCGGCCAGCAGCACCCGGCCGACCCGGTAGCGCTCGGCCTGCCGGGTGGCGTCGCCGAACCGGGACAGCCAGCGCGGCGAGTGCACACCGAAGTCGGTGCCCGCGTAGGCCCGCAGCTGCTGCTTGAACTCTTCGAGGGTCGGCTCGGCCGCACGGTCCTCGGCCACCCCGTCGGCGGGCACGACGATGCGGCACACCCCGTCCTCGTCGGGGTCGGTGACACCGAAGCGCAGTTGGGTCCTGTTGACCTCCTTGACGGCGGCGGCGATCGTCGCCTGATCCTCCGTCACCTCCATTTGCCCCAGCAGCGTCTCGACCGTGGCCGGCTCGCCGGGGAAATCGACGCCGATCAGCTTGCGCACCGCACTGCGGCCGCCGTCACATCCGACCAGGTAGCGCGAGCGCAACCGCGTGCCCGCCCCGGCCTCCACGCCCTCATCGCCGGAGGTGCCCCTACTCGCCAGCTCGACGGTCACCCCGTCCTCGTCCTGGCTCACCCCGACCACTTCGCAGCCGCGCCGGACCTCGGCGCCGAGTTCGAGGGCGCGCTCGTTGAGCAGCCGCTCGGTGACCGGCTGCGGGGTGGCGACACCGTAGGGGTGCGCCGTGTCCAACCGGTCCGGCCACGGCTTCGCGATGCCGCCGAAGAGACCACCGACCTGGTACTTCTCGCTGGTCGCGAGGAACCGGTCGAGCAGGCCGCGCTGGTCCATCATCTCGACGCTGCGTGCGTGCAGGCCCTGTCCCCGGGACTGCTTGGTCGGCTCGGTCAGCTTCTCCAGCACGACCACGCGCACTCCGGCCAGGCGCAACTCGCAGGCCAGCATCAAGCCGGTCGGCCCACCGCCGGCAATGATCACGTCGATCAACGCAACCCCTCACTCAGTGACAACAATTTCCCTGCAGCCGGATCCGCGGATTCTGGCTGAGGAGGGTGATTCTGCGCCATGACCGGGGCCTTGCCACAAGCCCCCCGGTGCGCTATATGTTGAGAGTGGCAAGGAGTGGATATCCCTCCTTGCCTTTGTTTTTTTGTCGTCCGCTGCGCACGGACGGCACAGCCGTGATGGGGCCCCGTTTCCATGTCGTTATGCGGGACCAATGGGGCAAGTGACGTGGTCTGCGACATAAGTGGTTTGGGGTGTCTTGACGAACTCCCGAGGCCGCAGGAAGCTGAGCCGCCCCCCACGGCAACCTTCCTCTTTCACCGTTGGAATGCCCATGCGCCCGCTCGTTTTCGCAGGTTCGCTCACGGCCGCCGTGGCCGCGCCCCTGCTGCTCGCCTCTTCCGCTTACGCCACCCCCGGCGACAACGGCACCGTGAAGATCCACGATGCCCGCACCGGGGCGGAGCTTCGTAAGAACGAGCCCCACGTGTGCACCTTCTACCTCGACGCCTTCGGCTTCGACACCGGACAGCGGGTCGACTGGCATATCGAGGCCTGGGCCCCGACCGCCGGCGTCAAGGGCGAGACCGTGAAGTCCGGTGCCCTGACGCTCGACGGCGAGGGACACGGCCGTACGCAGGACCTGTCCCTGCCCGACGGCCACTACAAACTCTTCTGGAACTTCGACGGCGAGCACGGCCGGGCCAAGCACAAGGTCTTCTGGACCGACTGCGAGGACGACACCCAGACGGGCGGCGGCAAGCCCTCGACGCCCGCCACCCCGTCCACCTCCGAAGAGGCGACCGCCACGCCCACCCCCACCTCGTCCGCCCCCGCGGACACCGCCCCGACCCCCGCGGCCTCGCCGTCACCGTCCGCGCCGAGCGGCGGCGACCTCGCCGAGACCGGCAACGGCGCCCCCGTCGGCCTGCTGGCCACGACGGCCGCCGGGCTCGTCGCGGCCGGCGGCTATCTGGTCCTGCGCCGTCGCAAGGCGCAGCAGCAGCACTGATTCGGCGGGGCCCCCGTGCCGGGTGCGGGCACGGGGGCCTTTCCGCTGCCTTCCCGACTCCGTTTCAGCCGGCTCTCTCCCGCGTCAGCATCGCGGCCACTGCCGCCCGGTCGATCTTGCCGTTCGGATTGAGCGGCAGCGCCTGAAGCGCCGTCAGGGTCTCGGGCACCATGTACCCGGGAAGCCGCTCGCGCAGCGCGGCGCCCACCCGGTCCGCGTCCGGCACCTCGTGGCCGGTCCCGCTGTAGGCGGCCACCAGGTGGGTGCCGTGTGCCGTCGGCCGGGCCAGCACCACCGCGTCGGCCACCCCCGGATGCTGCCGCAACGCCGCCTCCACCTCGCCCAGCTCCACGCGGTAGCCGTGCAGTTGCACCTGCTGGTCGAGCCGTCCCAGGTGCACCAGCTCACCGGAGGTGTGCCGGGTGACCCGGTCTCCCGTGCGGTACCAGTGCGCCTCGGTGAGGGCGGCACCAGGGGCGCAGAGCGCGGCGTCCGGCGTCAGGAAGCGGCCCTCGTCGTCCTTCGCGTCGAGGTAGCCGTGGAAGCGCTGGGGGCCCCGTACGCACAACTCGCCCTCGTGGAGCAGGATGTCGGCGCCGGGGTGGGGGGTGCCGATCGGCACCGTCCCGTTGGCCGTCCGCGGCCAGTCGTCCTCGGACTCCGGCAGCCGGTAGGTGGCGCAGGTGACGGTCAGTTCGGTCGGCCCGTAGCCGTTGTCCACGCTGCTGCCGGGCGCGGCGCGGCGCCAGGCCCGCGCCTGCTGATAGGTCAGCGGTTCGCCGCAGAACATGCTGTGCCGCAGGGTCGGCATGCTGTCCGGCTTCAGCGCGCGCAGCCGGCCCGCGAGGGTGATGACGGAAGGCACCGAGTTCCAGTGGGTGATGCCGCGCTGCCGGATGAAGCGGACCGGTGCGAGCACCTCGTCACGGGTCGGCACCACCAGCGCCGCCCCCGACCCCCAGGCGACGAACATGTCGAAGACCGAGGGGTCGAAGGTCAGGTCGAAGGTCTGCGAGAGCCGGGCGCCGGGCCCGGCCGCCGCACGCGGTACGACGTGCTCCAGATAGGCGGCCACATTGCGGTGCCGCACCGGCACCCCCTTGGGCCTGCCGGTGGACCCGGAGGTGAACAGGATGTACGCGATGCCGTCCGGGTCCGCCGCCTCCGGGGGCAGTCCGGAGCCGTCCCGGGCCGGCGTCCCGCGCCGTGCGGACGCCGCGTCCGCGCTCCGGTCCTCGGGCTGCCACACCGGCGCCGCGATCCCGGTCGGGTCGCCGTTGCCGTCGGTGATCACGGCGTCGAGTGCCGCCGCCTCGGCGACGGCGGCATTGCGGTGCGCCGGGAAGGCCGTGCCCAGGGGCACGATCGTGGCACCCAGGCGCTGTACCGCCAGATATCCGGCGTAGGCGACGACGGTGCGGGAGGCCAGCAGCCCGACCCTGTAGGGCACTTGGCCGTTCAGGTGCCGCAGCAGGCCGGCCGCGATCCGCTCGGCCTCGGCGGCCAGCCCGGCGTAGTCGAGCGCTCGGCCGTCCACTTCCAGGGCGGTGGCGCCGGGACGGGCGGCGGCCGCCGTCGCGAACCAGTCGTACAGGGTGCGGCGGGCGCTCATGCGGCGTCCGCCCGCAACGGGCCGTGGCAGGCGGTCCGTATCTCCGAGGGGGCCTGCGGGTCGAGCTCCAGCTCGTGCAGCCAGGCCGCGTCCGGCGAGTAGCGCGCCCTGAACGGGCGTCCCACCAGGGCCGGGTCACGGGCCTGCAGCATCCTCAGCTGGAACCAGCGGCCCTGCCGCGTCTCCTCGACCCCGTCCACGGCGACCTTGCCCGGCGTCGCGGACATCACCGGGCCGCGTACCGTGCGGGCCAGGCCCGGCAGCGTGCGGTAGGCGTCCTGGAAGATCCGTGCAGCCCGGGCCAGCGGCACCTTGAAGTACTCCTGGGGGCCGGTGTCGCGCTCCACGAACATGTAGTACGGCACGACTCCCGCGGCCAGTTCGGCGCGCCACAGCCCGTTCCACACCTCGGCGTCGTCATTGACGTGCGCGATCAGCGGGGCCTGGCCGTAGACGACGGCTCCCGTGGCGCGGATCCGGCGCAGGGCCCGCTGGGCGAGGTCCGTCGCCAGCTCCCGCGGATGGCTGAAGTGCGCCATCACCGCGAGCTGCCGCCCGGAGGCCACCACCTTCTCGAACAGCCGCAGTACCTCGTCGGCGTCCTGGTCGGTGACGAAGCGCTGCGGCCAGTAGGCGACCGATTTGGTGCCGATCCGGATCGTCCGGACCGTCTCCACGTCCAGTAGCGGCTCCAGGTGCGTCCGCAGGCGTTCCGTCGTCATCACCATCGGGTCGCCGCCGGTGACCAGTACGTCGTGCACATCGGGGTGCTCGGCGAGGTAGCGGATCAGGCCCGAGGGGTCGGGGGCGGCGAAGCGCAGGTCCGCGTCGCCGATGAACTGCGCCCACCTGAAGCAGTAGGTGCAGTAGGCGTGGCAGGTCTGCCCCTGCGTGGGGAAGTACAGGACGGTTTCGCGGTACTTGTGCTGCAGGCCGGGCAGCGACACCCCCTCCTGTACGGGCACGTTGAGCTGCTGCTGACCCGACGGGTGGGGGTTGAGCCGGTCCCGGATGGCGGTGACGGCCTCCCGCAGCAGCGGTTTGTCGGCCGGGTCCGCGGAGAGCTTGGCGAGCTGCCGTTCGTCCTCGGCCGTCAGCATGCCGCGCTGCGGGAAGGTCAGTTGGAACAGCGGGTCCGCCGTGCCGCGGTCCCAGTCGATCAGGTGCTCCAGGACGTAGCCGTTGACCCGGAAGGGCAGCACCAGCGAGATCCGCCGCACGGTTTCGCGTACCTCGGGTGCCAGTCCGTAGCGGTCGGCGATCTCGTCGATGTGCCGCGGTCCGAAGGCCCGGAAGCGTTCGCCGCGCGGCGGCGGGCCGGGGACCGGCCGGCTCGTGGGCGTCATCGTGTCCCCTCGGCGTCGTTCTTCTTGCGGAACAGCTCGTCGCCCAGGACGAGGAAGTCCAGGTCCATGGCCCGGAAGGCGGCCAGGGCGTCGGCGCGGGTGTTGACGATGGGCTCGCCCTTGCCGTTGAAGGAGGTGTTGAGCAGCACCGGCGGCACCCCGGCGCGCTCCAGTGCGTCGAGGACGGCGCCCACCGCGGGGGCCTCGTCACCGTGCAGTACCTGCGGCCTGGTGGTGCCGTCGACGTGGACCACCCCGGGAGCGACCCGCCGCCCCAGTTCGGTGGCCTTGGCCGCGCCCAGCATGTAGCGGCTGAGGTGCTCCTGCGGCTCCCACAGGCGGGCGCCGTAACCGGGGCGGGTCACCCCTGCGAACGGGCGCCACTGCTCCCGGTCCTTGATGACGTTCACCCGGGTGTTGACCTCGGCGGTGTCGGGCACGGCGATGATGGACCGCCGGCACAGCGCGCGCGGCCCCACTTCGGCCCGCCCCTGGGCGACGGCGCCGACGTGCCCGTCCAGCAGCAGCGCGGTGACCTGGTCGATGTCCAGGTCCGAGCGCACCAGGTCGGCGGTGTCGGGCGCGGCGGACCGCGGGCCGGCGGGCCCGTCGATGTCGGTGCCGAGGTACGGGGTGAGGGGCCGTCCGGTGCGGTGCTTGGGCGGGTTGACGAACCAGGCGGCGCCCAGGGCCACTCCGGCGTCGTGCGGCACCGGCGGCACGTACAGCGGCCCGGGCAGGGTGCCGTTGGTGCTGCAGTTCAGTGCCACTCCGCCGGCCAGGCAGAGTTCGTCGACGCCGGAGAGTTTGCGCGTCGTGGCGGCCAGCGCGGTGACGGTCTCCTCCACGATGCGCTGGGCGGTGTAGGCGACCAGGACAGCCTTGGGGTCTTCGGCCAGGCGCCTCTCCGGCAGGGTGGGGCCGGTCGCCCCGGCGAGCTTCGTGTAGCGCTCCCGCCAGGCCGCGACGGTGGTGTCGTACTGCTCCTTGATCTCGTCGGCGGTGGCGTGGCCGGTGCTCTCCTCCAGCGGGCCGACGGCGAGACGGAAGTCGTCGGCGGAGAGGTCGACCAGGGACGCGACGGCGGTGCCCCGGGCCCGGCCGTAGGCGGCCAGCCCCATGGTCTTGCCCGCGTTGAGGAACGAGAAGCCGAGCCAGGTGGACGCCGCGTCGTAGGCGTAACCGAGCGAGGAGGTGCGTGGCCAGGTGCGCTCCAGGCGGGGTTCGGCGCCGTCCTCGAAGGTCCAGACGGTCGACGACTCGTTCTCGCCGTGTCCGTCGACGACCAGGACGCCGGCCTTGCTGAACGGGGAGGCGTAGAAGGAGGAGGCGGCGTGTGCGGCGTGGTGCGGCACCCGCACCACGGACGGCGGCCGCCCGCCGAAGTCGAGCCCCACGGCGAAGGCGAGGAAGTCGGCGTCGTCGGTGAAGCGTCCGGGGTAGAGCTGCCGGGTGTTCCAGCCCACGGCCACCACGTCGATGTCGGCGGCCGTGATGCCGGCCTGTTGAAGGCAGAATCGGGCGGCGTTGAGGGGTTTGCGGTACAAGGAGTGGCGCACCCGGTTGCAGCGCTCCTCCTCGGAGAAGGCGATGACCTCCCCCTCGCCGTTGACGAGGCAGGCGGCCGTGTCGTGCCACCCGGTGGGGGGCGCGTTGACACCGAGAATCCACATGGACGGCTCTCCGTAGGGGTCGTGGGATGGGGTGGGGTCGCAGGCGGGCTCGTCGCATGCGGCGGTGCCGGAGTGTGTCGGAGGCCGGTCAGGCGAAGGACACTTCGCGGTCCAGCAGCGCCAGCCGCCCGTCGGCCAGGTGCAGCCGGTCGTTGTTGTAGTTGAGGGCGGCCGAGCGCAGATCGCGCAGGTTCTGCTCCAGCCGTGTCGGGGAGCCCTTGAGGTAGCCGTGCTGCAGGCCCACCGCGTCGATCAGGTCGTCGACGGCGGCCAGGCACTGCTCCGAGGCGGAGATCTTCAGGCCGTTGAGCAGCAGTTGGCAGGCGGGCGCGGTGATGTCCGCGGTGGTCTCCACCATCGCCAGCGTGTGCCGCAGCTGGGCGTGGACGGCGTCGAGCCGCTGGCGTGCGGTGGACAGCCGGGTGAGCAGCAGCTCGGAGCCGACGTCGAAGCGTTTGCGGCCCGCCGGGCTGCGGATCAGGCCCAGGACCCGGGAGAGCGCTCCCGCTGCGGTGCCCAGCCACGCGGCCGACCAGCCGAGGTGGGCGTAGGGCCCCAGGATGTGGTTGGCGATGTCGCGGAAGGGGACGTCGGCGCCGATGACGTGGTGGCCGGGTACGGTGCCGGTCAGCTTCAGCGGCGGGCTGTGGGTGGCGCGCATGCCCATCGGCTGCCAGTCGCCGGCCGGTTCCACGACGAGCTGGTCGCGCGCCGCGTACACCAGGGCGACGTCGCTGTGGGCGGTGGCGTCGGCGCTCTTCATCGTGATCAGGAAGCCGTCGGCGTGGGCACCACCGGTCACCACAGGTGCGAAGCGGTCGATCAGCAGCTCGCCGCCGCTCTCGTGCAGCGCGGAGTGCGCGCTGTAGAGGTGGCCGCCCTTACCGCTCTCGGTGCTGACGGAGGCCAGATAGCTGCGCCCGGCGCCGAGCGTCGGCAGCAGCTTCTCGCGCAGCGGCGACCCGGCGAACTCGACGGCCGCGGCCACCTGCTGGCAGTGCATGGTGAAGATCAGGGCCACCGACATGTCGCAGCGGCCCAGGGCCACTCCGGCGTCGACGACATCGCGCAGGGTGCCGCCGAGGCCGCCGTAGCGGGTGGGGACGACCAGGCCGAGCAGTCCGGTGTCGCGCAGTGCGTCCAGCGCCTGTACGGGGAAGGCGGCTTCCCGGTCGGCGGCGGCCAGATGCCGCTCGGCGACGGCGGTCACCCGGGCGATCCGTGCGCTCAGCTCCGGCCGGTCACCGGTGGGGCCGCCGCAGGGGGCGGCGGGGCCGTCGGCCGCGCTCACGGCGCCACCCGCCCGCCGGTCGCCCGGTCGGCATCGAGCCGCCGGTACAGAAGGTCGATGCATCCGCTCTCCACGGCGGTGTCCTCTCTCGGGGTTCAGCGGGCGCCGGTGGCACCGCGGACGATGCGGCACAGCCCGTCCATGCTCCGCAGGTTCTCCGGAACGAGGTCGTCGGCGTCGAGTTCGATGTCGAGCCGCGCTTCGAGGCGGTCGATGATCTCGACCATCCGGAACGAGGTGAAGCCGGGCAGCGCGGCCAGGTCGACGTCGCCGGTACGCAGCAGCGCCTGGTCGACGTCGAGGACCGCGCCGACGACAAGGGCGATGCGGTCGCGCAGACCGCCCGGGTCCGGTGCCGTGACGGCGGCCGGGGCGGGGAAGATCCGCCGGTCGGCCTCGAGGAGTTCGGCGAGGCGGGTGACGGTGCCGGCGGGTTCGGGGCGGCCGCGGACGACGCGGCGGTAGGTCACATACGCCTGGGTGACCAGCTTGTCCCAGTCCGCCAGGTGCTGTGCCGTCGCCTCGTCGAGGGGGCCGCCGTCGGCGGCGAACAGGGCGTGCAGCCGTCGCGACCGGGCCAGCAGCCAGGTGTCCCCGGTCAGCCGGTGCCAAGCCCGCTCGCGGTCCGCTGCCTGGTCGAGCGCGGCGAGGTAGTCGGCCATGGGGGCGTGGTCGATGCGCGGTTCGGGGCGGGCCGGCGGGTCGGGCTCGGCGGTGACGTCGTGGAGGTCGATCCGCCTGAGCGCGGCCAGCTCGTCCCGGGGCACGGTCCAGGTGCCGGGCTTGGCCGCTCCCCACTGGGTGTCGTTGTCGTAGGCGTCGACGACCGTCCAGGGGCCGTCGGCGCCGGCGGGCGCGAGCAGCAGGAAGCTGTGCTCCATGTGCTGCTGCCCGAAGTACGGCAGCCAGGGCATCTCGTGGGCGTCGGCGAGGGCGTAGCGCAGCTCTCCGGGTGCGAGGGCCAGTCGGTCGAGTCGGGCGCCGGTGACGGTGGTCCGTTCGCCGACGGTCAGGCCCAACGACCGCTCCGCCTCGGCGAGTTGCTCCTCGACCGGCGGGTCGACGGTGGGCAGCCCGTCCGCGCCGGGCCACCATCGGGAGCTCAGTTTCGAGCCGAGCCGCAGATGTGTGCCCGCGCCGTGGAAGTGATCGGCGAGCACGGCCAGATTGGACTGCACACAGTCCAGGACTTCGGCCCGCACGCCGGCCAGGGCCGGAATCGGGTGCTCTGTCGCGTCCTGCACTCATCCCCCGTTGTCGAGCCGCGGCGGCGCCCGCCAGCGCGCCACCCACCCCTGTGAATTCCGCAATACGAAATATGAAATCCGCTTTGCGGGATTAAGCTAGCCCGACCGGTCGGCTTCAGCAACGCCCAGTGACCTAGATCACTGCACCCGTCAACGCATGGGCGAATGCGTCGCATTGGGGGATCGACGCTCCCCGGAGGCCGGTTGACGCCCCGAAAGAGAGCGCCCTAGAGTCCCCACCATTGCCGCCATGCGGATTTCGCATTCCACTGAGGGCGCGTCCGAGGCGGGAAACTCATCCGACGGGCACGTGAGGGCTGAGATGCAGAGGACCGAGGCCTTGGGCCCGATCACCGCGTCCACGGAGCGGTTCGTACAGAGCGTCAAGGCGCTCACCGACGCGGAGGTCGGTGCCGGGACACTGGTGCCGCCATGGACCCGCGGCCATGTCATCACCCATGTGGCACGCGCCGCCGACAGCCTGTGCCGACTGCTCACCTGGGCCCGTACCGGCGTGGAGACCCCGCAGTACACCGACATGGACACCCGGGCCGCCGAGATCGAGGCCGGAGCGCGGCGCCCGGTCGACGAGCTGGTGGCCGATGTCCTGGCGAGCGCCGAGCGCTTCGACGACGCCGTACGCACCCTGCCGGAGGCGGCATGGAGCCACGAGGTGCGGATGCGCACCGGTGAACTGCGCACACCGGGCGCCCTGGTGCCCACCCGACTGCGCGAACTGGAGGTGCACCACGTCGACTTGGCGACCGGATACACCTTCGCCGAGGTGCCGCCGCAGGTCGCCCGCTGGGTCATCGACGACCTCATCGCGGCGCAGCGCCGGCGCGAAGACGTCCCGCCGCTGCGCATCGAGGCGACGGACACCGGCCTGACCCACGAACTGGGCACCGGCGGACCGACCGTCCGGGGCGCCCAGGCCGACCTCCTCGGCTGGCTCACCGGACGCACCGACGGAACCCGTCTGTCGACCTCCGCTCCGGGTCCGGTCCCCGGCGCGCCGTACTGGATCTGACCGGGGCGGGTCAGGGCGAGGGGTCCGCCACGGGATACGGCACGAAGGTGCTGCTGTGCTCGTTGATGGCCAGCGGCTGGCCCAGGGGAGGTACGGCCCGCTGGGGGCAGTCGAGGCGCTCGCAGATGCGGCATCCCATGCCGATGGGGGTGGCGGCGGCCGTGTTGTCGAGGTCGAGGCCGTCGGAGTACACGAGCCGGGAGGCATGCCGGATCTCGCAGCCGAGGCCGATGGCGAAGGTCTTGCCGGGCTCGCCCCAGCCGCCGCGGTGGCGGGTGACGGCGCGGGCGGTCCACAGATAGCGCTGCCCGTCCGGCATGGCGGCGATCTGGACGTGGATGCGGCCGGGCGCGGCGAACGCCTCGTAGACGTTCCACAGCGGGCAGGTGCCGCCGGCGCGCGAGAAGTGGAAGCCGGTGGCGGACTGGCGCTTGGACATGTTGCCGGCGCGGTCGACGCGTACGAAGGAGAACGGCACCCCGCGCAGCCGGGGGCGCTGGAGCGTGCTGAGGCGGTGGCAGACGGTCTCGTAGCCGAGGCCGAACAGGTCCGTGAGGCGCTCGATGTCATAGCGGACCTCCTCCGCGGCGGCGTGGAAGGAGGGGTAGGGCAGGATCAGCGCGGCGGCGAAGTAGTTCGCCACGCCGATCCGGGCGAGCGACCAGGTGTCGGAGCCCTGCGCGAAGTCCTCCGCCGCGAGCGCGGACAGCTCGGCGCCGCATTCGAGCAGCGCGAGCTGGGTGGCCATCCGGAACGCCTGCTGGCCGGGGCGCAGTCGGTTGGACAGATGCAGCACCCGGGCGGCGGGGTCGTAGTGGTGGAGTTGGTCGGAGTCCGCCGTGATGCGCACCCCGTGATGGTCGGTGAGCCGTGCCGACAGGGCGCGGAGGACCTCGCCGGGGCGGATGCCGATGTCACGGGCGAGGCCCTCCGCGGCCAGGTCGGCGTCGTGGAGGTAGTTCTGCCGCCGGTAGAAGAACTCCCGGATCTCCTCGTGCGGCGAGCGCGGCAGGGCCAGTTCGGCGCTGTCGCGGTCTTCGGCCGCCACGGCCAGCTGCTGGGTCAGTGCGGTGTTGCGCCGGCCGAGCTCCAGCAGCACCCCCGCCACCGCCGGCATGCGGGTGGCCAGTTGCGCGAGGTCGGACGGTGAGACCCGGGCCTGGGCCACCTCGTTCGCGAGGGTTTCGCGCAGGTCGGCGACGAGCCGGCTGGTGTCCCGCGCCGAGAAGAAGCTCGCGTCGAGGCCGAACGCCTCGGTCAGCCGCAGCAGCACCGGGACGGTCAGCGGCCGGGAGTCGTGCTCCATCTGGTTGAGGTAGCTGGGCGAGATCTCCAGCCGGCGGGCCAGCTCCGCCTGGCTGAGCGCGCGCTCCTCACGCAGCCGCCTCAGCCGCGCCCCCGCATAGATCTTGCTCACCGGAACTCCCCGCTGTCCCGCAGGACGTGCTCCCGCCCCCACCGGCCAAGGGGCTCCAAAGCGGTCCCGAGGGCGACGCCGCGCCCGGTCAGCGCGTACTCGACACGCGGGGGGACCTCGTCGTACACCTCGCGGGCAATGATGCCGTGCGCCTCGAGCTCGCGCAGCTGGGAGGTGAGGACCTTCTCCGTCACACCGGGGAGCATCCGGCGCAGCTCACCGAAGCGGCGGGGACCCGCTTCGAGCGCCCACAGGATCAGGACCTTCCACTTCCCGCCGATCACGTCCATGGCCGCGTCGATCCCGCAGTGATACGCATCGGGCGCGCCCGGCCTGCCCACCGTCGCCATCGCTGACCGCCACCCCTCTTCGACCTGGTCACATACCTCGGGGGAAGCACCCACTCCGAAGTGCGTACTTGTTGCCCGCCGAGCTGTTGACCAGCCTAATCGTCATGACTGACAACACCTCTGACGATGTTTCCCGCACTCCTTCCCTGACCCTCGTCGGCCTCGGTGACATGGGTACGGCCCTGGCCCGTGCCTGGCTCGCCGCCGGATACTCCGTGACCGTCTGGAACCGTACGCCCGGCCGGGCCCGGGCCCTGGTGGCCGCGGGCGCCAGGCCCGCCGCGAGCGCCGCCGCGGCGGTGGCCGCGAACACTCTGGTCGTGACCTGCCTGCTGGACGACGCCTCGGTCGGCGCGGCGCTGGAGGGCGTCGATCTGACCGGCAAGGACCTGGTGGACGTCACCACCGGGACGCCCGCCGAGGCCCGGGAGCGCGGGGCGTGGGCCGCGGCCCGAGGGGCCCGGTTCCTCAGCGGCGGGATCATGGCCGTACCGCCGATGGCCGGGATCCCGGAGGCGGGCGGCCAGGTGCTCTACAGCGGCTCACCCGAGCTGTTCGAGACCCACCGGGCGGCTCTCGCGGTCCCGTTCGCCGCGCGGTTCGTCGGTACCGACGCCGGGCACGCCGCGCTCCAGGACGTGGCGCTGCTCAGCGCGATGTACGGCATGTTCGCGGGCGTCACGCATGCCTTCGCGCTGGTGCGCGGGGAGCGGGAGATCCCGCTGAAGGAGTTCGCGCCGCTGCTGTCGGGCTGGCTGACGGCGATGTCCGCGTCGATCGAGCAGACCGCGGAGCACCTGCAGAGCGGTGACTACGGCTCCGGCGTCGTCTCCACCATGGCCATGCAGGTCGCCGGGATCAAGACCTTCGTGGGAACCGCGCACGAGCAGGGGGTCAGCCCCGAGCTGCTGACGCCGTACTTCGACCTGATGAAGCGCCTGGTCGACGACGGGCGGGGGGCCGAGAGCGCCGCGGGAATGGTCGAGCTGCTGGCGGCGGGAGAGGGGAGGTAGGGGGCCCGGGTCGCGGCCTGCGTCTCCCCCGCCCGCGCGGTGGCCGGGCCCGCACCGCCGTGTTGCGGGCCCGGCGCCCCTCCTACGGCACCAGGTCCGACTGCTCACGCTGGTGCGGGATCGCGATGCCGTCGGGCTGCTGCAGTGCCACGGTCCGTGTCGGGGCGGGAATCCTGATGCCCTCGGCCCGGTACCGCTGGTGCAGGCGCTTGATGAACTCGTGCTTGATCCGGTACTGGTCGCTGAACTCGCCGACTCCCAGGATCACCGTGAAGCCGATCCTGGAGTCGCCGAACGTGTGGAAGCGGACGGCCGGTTCATGGTCGGGAACGGCACCGGTGATGTCGGTCATCACGCTCTGGACGACCTCGGTGGTGACCCGCTCGACGTGTTCGAGGTCGCTGTCGTAGCCGACTCCCACCTGCACCAGGATCGACAACTGCTGTTCCGGGCGGGTGAAGTTGGTCATGTTGGTGCCGGCCAGCTGGGCGTTGGGGATGATCACCAGGTTGTTGGAGAGCTGGCGCACCACGGTGTTGCGCCAGTTGATGTCGACCACATAGCCCTCCTCGCCGCTGCTGAGCCGGATGTAGTCACCGGGCTGCACCGTCTTGGAGGCGAGGACGTGCACCCCCGCGAAGAGGTTGGCGAGGGTGTCCTGCAGCGCCAGTGCCACCGCGAGTCCGCCCACACCCAGCGCGGTGAGCAGCGGGGCCACGGAGATGCCCAGGGTCTGCAGCACGACGAGGAATCCCATCGCCAGCACCAGGATGCGGGTGATGTTGGCGAATATGGTGGCCGATCCCGCCACCCCGGATCGGGACTGGGCAAGCGACTTCACCAGCCCGGTGATCACCCGGGCCGCGGTGAGCGTGACGACCAGGATGAACAGCACGGTCAGGGCCCGGTTGACGTTGCGTGCGACCGTCGCCGTCAGCGGCAGTGCCGCGGTGCCCGCCGCCAGGCCGGCGCAGATCGCCGCCCAGGGCACCACCGACCGCAAGGCGTCCACCATGACGTCGTCCCCGCTCCACCGCGTCCTGCGTGCGTGCTTGGCCAGCCAGCGCAGGACCGCCCGCAACAGCAGGCCGGCCACGACGCCGGCGGCCAGCGCGGCCCCGGCGACGATCAAGTCATGCAGCGTGAGCGCGCGGTTCACCGGCCGGCTCCCCCTGCCCGGAGAAACAGCTCCGCTGAGCACGGGATGTAATGTCTCGTCACCTTGTACCTGCTCGTCTCTACGACTGTGGATGCGCCGGGACGTCGACGGACGCCCTCGGCACGATCTGCCATCCTGCCGCACCGGTTGGCGGGGTGATCGTCGAGGTTGCGGGTTGCGGGTGGCCCGGTCGCCGCGGGCAGGCATCCGGCCCGGGCCGGACACATGAGGCCCGGTCAGCACTCCGACCGGGTCACGGGACGGCGGCCGCCTCCCGAGCAGCCGCCGATCGTCGTCCGCCCTCGTCGTCAGTCCTCGTCGTCCTCCGCCCGGCGCTCGCCCTCGGCCTGGGACGGCTGGGTGCGCATGGTCGCGGGGTGCCGCTCCTCGGACGGGTCCATGTCCTCTTCCAGCCGCTCACCCTCGGCCTGCGACGGAGTCGTGTACTCGTAGTTCTGGCCCATGGCTGCCTCCGCAACATTCAGAGCGCATGCATACAAAACCACCGTAACGCCACAAAGCCAGCGTATCGCCTCGGCGGATGCCGCCCGGCAGGGCAATACTGGCCGTATCCGGAACGCATGCCCTGAAAGAAACGCACTCCTCGGAAAAGGGGTCGAGGGAGCGCTGACGAGCAGATGACCGGCAATCCCAGCGGCGCACCGGCACCCCCGCCGGACCGCGGCGGCAACGGGCCCGCCGTCTCCCGCGCGGAGTTCGACGTGCTGTTCGATTCGGTCCGCACGTGGGGCCGTTGGACCCCCGCCGACCGCGGCGCCTGGAACCGGGTGACCGCGGAGCACGTACGGCGGGCTGCCGCGCTGGTCCGGTCCGGAACGGTCGTCCCCATGGCGCACCCGTGGAACTCCGCGCCCGGTCCGGACAACCCCCTGCCCGCCCTGCACTACATGTCCGACCTCGGCGATGTGGAGGCCCCCGAGCCCTCCGCGCACAAGGACTTCATCGGCATCGACTACCACGGCAAGGCCGTGAGCCATCTGGACGCGCTGTCCCACATCGCCTACCGCGGGCGTCTCTACGACGGCCGGGCGGCGCGCGAGGTCGTCGACGCCGGGGGTGCCCGCTTCGGTGCCGTGTCGGCGCTGGGCCCCCTCGTGACCAGAGGCGTGCTCCTCGACCTGCCCGCCGTTTGGGACAGCTCATGGCTGGAACCGGGACGGGCGGTGCACGCCGAGGACATCGTCGCCGCGGAGCGGGCACTCGATGTCACGATCGGCGAGGGGGACGCGGTGCTGCTCAGGTCCGGCAGCCCGCGCCGGCGCCGGGAGCTGGGGGCCTGGGACGCCTCCGCGGCGAGCGCGGGCTTCCATGTGGACGCCATGCCCCTGCTGGCCGAGCGCGGGATCGCCCTGCTCGGCGGCGACGGCGACAGCGACGTACGGCCCTCGCCGGTCGACGGCCTGCACTCCCCGGTCCATGCCCTCGCCATCGCCGCGATGGGGGTGCCGCTCCTGGACAACCTCGACCTCGAAGCGCTCTCCGCGGCGAGCGCCGGAACGGGCCGTTACGCGTTCCTACTCCTGGTAGCCCCCCTGAACGTCCCCGGGGGCACGGGCTCACCCGTCACGCCGGTCGCGGTGCTGTGAGGGCCGCGCCGACCTCGGGGAGAAGGCCGGGTCACCCACGTGATCGCCGCTGCGATGCCGCCGCCCCTTCGGCTGCGGAGGGCGGCAGAGGCCCCCGTCCGCCCGCCCGTGGGCTTCTCGCCACCACCGACGATCAGTACCGTTATATGTGCAAAGTTCTACAATTGGATCAAACGGTACAGTTACTCCGACACACGGGTGGTCGTAAGGCACGGACGGATGTGGGATGTGATCCGGATGGGGCTCATGGGAGACGGCATCGGCCCCGCCCACGCACGTGAGCAGTTTCTTCGCGGCGGATCGCCCGAGGGGACCGTGCGCAGCGCGATCCTGAGTTCGTGGCAGCGTTCGGTGTCGCTCGGGCTCTCACCGGAAGGATGTGAGCTTCCCTATCTCCAGGATCTCGACCTGAACAACCGCCTGGTCCGCGCCGCGACGCCGGTACTCGACCGGCTGGAGGCCAGGTTCGCGGGCCGGAACATGAACGTGTCCCTGGCCGATGCGCGCGGGGCGGTGCTGCAACGCCGTTTCGGCGAGGCCTCTCTGGTCAGGCGTCTGGCCGCGATCCAAAGCGTCCCGGGCTTCGTCTTCGCCGAGCAGTTCGGTGGGACCAACGGCATCGGTCTGGCGCTCGCGGAGCGGCAGCTGATCAACGTCTACGGCGCCGAGCACTTCGCCGAACGCTCCCAGTCCAGTGCGTGTTCGGCCATTCCCGTCCGCGATCTGCTCAGTGGGCGCATCGAGGGCATCCTCTGCTTCGGCTTTCCGCTGGCCGACGCCGATGTGGCGCTGAACGCGGTGATCCGCAGCGCCGCCGGCGCCATCGAACGGCGGCTGCTGGAGCAGAGTTCGACGCGGGAGCGCGCCCTGCTGCAGGCGTACCTCGACGCCAGGCGGCGCTCGCCGGCCCGCGAGGCGACGGACAACGGCGAGCTGGCCGAGAGCGGCCTGGACTGGCGCGATCAGATGATCCTGAAGGAGAAGGCCGCCGATCTGATGGCCTCGGCCCAGCGCGCCGCCGTGGAGGTGGCCCTGCCCGGTGGCCGGCGGGTCACCTTGCTGAGCCGCCCGATGACGAGCCCCTCCGGGGTGGAAGGCGTCGTCATCGAAGCGGTCCTCCCCTCCCGGCAGCACCTCGCCGTCCCCGCGGAAGGTGCCGTCGCCCCCACGCCGATGGCGCAGGCCGTCGCCCCCTCCGGCCGGCTGCGCGGGCGCGTGCCCGCGGCCGTGAGCGACCGCGCGGCGGCCACGGCCCGCAAGCCCTCCGCACCCGGCACCGCCGGGAGTACGGTCGGCCGGGCCACCAGCGGGCTGGTGCTGGTCGGCGAGCCGGGGGTGGGGATGTACGCCGTGGCCGCCCGGCGCCGCCTGGAGCTGCTGTCCGAGGCCAGCGCCCGCATCGGCACCACCCTGGACGTGAGCCACACCGCCCGGGAGCTCGCCGAGATGGCCGTTCCGCGCCTGGCCGACTTCGTCACCATCGACGTTCCCGAGGCGGTACTGCGCGGCGAGGAGCCCACCGAACCGCACAGCGAGCTCTTCCGCACGGTGGTCCACGGCTACCGCGAGGACTGCCCCTTCTACCCCGCCGGCCGGCAGGTCCGCCTTCGCCCCACCACACCCCAGCTCCGCTGCATGGCAAGCGGGCAGCCCGTCCTCGAACCCGACCTGCGTACCGCCGCGGGCTGGATCGCCCAGGATCCCTGGCACGCCCAGCGGCTCCTCGACCACAACGTCCACTCCCTCATCGCGGTCCCCCTCGTGGCCCGCGGCATCGCGCTGGGCGTGGCGAGCTTCTACCGCTCACGGGACCCCGCCCCCTTCGGGGACGACGACCGTTCGCTGGCCCAGGAACTCGCCATCCGTGCGGCCATCTGCATCGACAACGCCCGCCGGTACACCCGCGAACACACCATGGTCCTGGCCCTGCAGCGCAGTCTGCTCCCGCGCAGCTTCCCCGAGCAGAGCGCCGTGGAGATCGCCCACCGCTATCTTCCCGCCGAGTCGGGCGTCGGCGGAGACTGGTTCGACGTCATTCCCCTCTCCAGCACCCGGGTGGCCCTGGTCGTCGGGGACGTCGTCGGCCATGGGATGCACGCGGCCGCGACGATGGGCCGGCTGCGCACCGCCGCGCGCAACTTCGCCGAACTGGACCTCGCCCCCGATGAAGTCCTCACCCACCTCGACAACCTCGTCGGGCGCCTCGACCGGGACGAGAGCAGCGAGGAGCCGTCCTCCGACAGCAGCGGCATGATCGGCGCGACCTGCCTGTACGCCATCTACGACCCCACCTCGCAGCTGTGCGTGATGGCCCGCGCCGGCCACCCGCCACCCGCAGTGGTCACTCCCGACGGCACCGTCACCTTCGCCGACCTGCCCGCCGGCCCCCCTCTGGGCCTGGGCGGCCTGCCCTTCGAAACCGCCGAGTTCCACCTCCCCGAAGGCAGCCAGCTCGTCCTCTACACGGACGGACTGGTCGGCGGCCGCCGGCGCGATGTGGACGCCGTCCTCGAGCAGCTGGGCGGAGCCCTGGCCCACGCCAACCGCCCGCCCGAGGACACCTGCGAGGCGGTTCTGCGGGCCGTGATGCCCGACCACCCCGCCGACGACGTGGCTCTGCTCGTCGCCCGCACCCACGCCCTGGACCCCCACCGGATCGCCACCTGGGGCCTGACCTCCGATCCGGCGCTGGTCTCCGGCATCCGCGCCGCCGTCGCCCGGCAACTGACCGAATGGGGGCTGGAGGAAGTCGCCTTCCCCACCGAACTGCTGCTCAGCGAGCTGGTCACCAACGCCATCCGCTACGGGACCGATCCCATCCAGGTGCGGCTGCTCTACGACCGCACGCTGATCTGCGAGGTCTCCGACACCAGCAGCACCGCTCCGCATCTGCGCCACGCGGCCACCACCGACGAGGGCGGCCGCGGCCTGTTCCTCGTCGCCCAGCTCGCCCAGGCCTGGGGCACCCGCTACACCGCCGACGGCAAGGTCATCTGGGCCGAGTTCGCGCTGGAGGTGCCCGGCGCGACGTCCGGCGCGGCAGAGAGCTTCTTCGACGACATTCCCGCTCTCTGACGGCCCGTCCGGCAAAGAACCCAAAAGGGGTCGTAGCATGCGGAAATGCACCCGCCCGCCGCCTTTGGAAGCGCCCCTCCCCCGCGTCGTGGCGCCGCGCCTCTGGTCCGCGTACGCGGCCTGCGCAAGCGGTTCGGCGGCACCCTCGCGCTGGACGCGGTCGACCTCGACGTGTACTCCGGCAGCATCCTCGCCCTGCTCGGTCCCAACGGCGCGGGAAAGTCCACCCTCATCAAGGTGCTCGCGGGCGTCCACCACGCGGACGAGGGCGAGGTGACGGTCGCCGGGCACCCGCTGGGCACCGAAGCGGCCTTGCGCACCATGTCGTTCATCCACCAGGACCTGGGGCTGGTCGAGTGGATGACGGTCGCCGAGAACATCGCCCTGGGCACCGGCTATCCACGCCGTGCCGGACTGCTGTCCTGGCGGACGACCCGCAGACGGTGCGCCGAGGCCCTGGGCATCGTCGCCGCGCACCTCGACCCCCGCGCGCCCGTCGCCGGCCTCCCGAGGGCCGAACGCTCCCTGGTGGCCATCGCCCGCGCACTGGCCACGCGGGCCGAACTCATCGTCCTCGACGAGCCGACCGCCAGCCTCCCGGCCGCGGACTGCGCCCGGCTCTTCGCCGTACTGCACACCCTGCGCGATCAGGGCCGTGCCATCGTCTACGTCACCCACCGGCTGGACGAGGTGTACAAGGTCGCCGACGCCTTCGCCGTGCTCCGCGACGGACGCCTCGTCAGCCACGGCCCGCTCGCCGGTCACCGCCCCGCGCGGCTGGTGCGCGACATCGTGGGCAGCGAGCCGGGTGGCTACCGCCTCGCCCCGGTCACGGGTCCGGCCGTCCTCGGCCTCGACCGCGTACGGACCGCGCACACGGCACCGGTCAGCCTGGAACTGCGCGCCGGTGAGATCCTCGGCATGGTCGGCCTCACCGGCGCCGGACACATGGAACTGGGCCGGGCCCTCGCCGGGTCCCGGCCGATTCTCGACGGACGGGCCGTGCTCGACGGGCGGCCGTACGCACCGCGTTCGGTGGCGGCCGCGGTCGGCTCCGGCGTGGGCCTGGTCACCAGCAACCGTCAGGAGGAGGGCTGCGCCGCCGAACTGACAGTACGGGAGAACTTCCTGGCGAACCCTCGGGCCGACGGCCTGCCGGCCCTGCGCTGGATCAGCCCCCGGCGCGAGCGGGCCAAGGCCGCGGCCCTGGTCGACCGGTTCTCGGTGCACCCCCGGGACACCGAGGCACCGATCTCCACGCTGTCCGGGGGGAATCAGCAGAAGGTCATGGTCGGCCGGTGGCTGAGGCTGAGCCGAAGGCTGCTGATCCTGGAGGAGCCGACCGCCGGCGTGGACATCGGCGCCAAGGCGGAGATCTACCGCCTGCTCCAGGACGCGCTGGCCGAGGGCCTCGCCGTCCTGCTCATCTCCACCGATTTCGAGGAGGTCGCCCAGGTGTGCCACCGGGCCCTGGTATTCGTCCGCGGAGCGGTGACGGCGGAGCTGAGCGGCACCGCCCTCACGGTCACCGGACTCGCCCGCGCCTCCTCGGCCATGCCCCCGCTGACCGGGACGGCGTGACCATGGCCGCCTCCCCCCGCCCCCCGCTGGGCCGCCGGTTCGGACACCTCCTCGGCGCCTACGGCCTCCTGGCCCTGACCGCCCTGCTGTTCCTGGCCTTCTCCCTCGCCCTGCCGGACACCTTCCCCACCCTGGACAACATCTCCGCGGTGCTGTCCAACCAGTCGATCCCCGCCATCCTGGCGCTCGGCGCGATGATCCCCATCGTCACCGCCAAGTTCGACCTGTCCATCGGCTACGGCCTCGGCCTCACCCACGTCATGACGATGCAGCTCATCGTCGACGAAGCGTGGTCCTGGCCGGTCGTCTGCCTCGTGGTGGTCCTCGGCGGGGCGGTGGTCGGCGTCTTCAACGGGGTCGTCGTCGAATTCGCGAGGATCAACTCCTTCATCGCCACCCTGGGCACCGGCAGCATCCTGTACGCCTTCACCGGCTGGATCACCAACGGCGCCCGGATCGTCCCCGGCCCGCACGGCCTGCCGGCCGCCTTCACCGACCTGTACGACTCCCGGTTCCTCGGCCTGCCGGTGCCCGCCTTCTACGTCCTGGCCCTGACCGCCGTGCTGTGGGTGCTGCTGGAACGGCTGCCGCTCGGCCGGTACCTGTACGTCATCGGCTCCAACCCGCGCGCCGCCGATCTGGTGGGCATCCCCTCCCGTCGCTATGTCATCTACGCCTTCGCCGGATCCGGCCTGGTCGTCGGCGTCGCCGGCGTTCTGCTCGCCGCGCAGCAGCGCATCGGCAATCCCAGCGTCGGCCTGGACTATCTGCTGCCCGCCTTCGTCGGTGCGCTGCTCGGCTCCACCGCGATCACCCCCGGCCGTCCGAACGCCCTGGGCACGCTGGTCGCCGTCACGATCCTCGCCATCGGCCTCGCCGGCATCGGCCAGCTCGGCGCCCAGTTCTGGGTCACCCCGCTGTTCAACGGCGCCACCCTGCTCCTCGCCGTCGGCATGGCCGGCTACGCCGCCCGGCGGCAGCTGCGGCAACGGCGGACCGAACCACCCCGAACCCGCCACGACGTGCCCGAGGTCACCTCGTGACCTCCGGCGGTCACCCCCGTTCCGCCCCCTCCGCGAGGAGCGCCGGGCACGCGACCCGCAGGACCGCCGGGCGGCGCGGCACCGTCGCCCTGGCAGTCGCGGCCACCGTCCTCCTCGGCTGCGAACGCGGGGCGTCGAGCGGCGGCGGCCCGGTCTCGGCACGGCCGGCCACGCCGGGCTGTCCCAGCGCCCTGGCCAGGGCCGAGGCGGCCGTTGCGCGGGCCGAGAAGACCAGCCGCGCGGGGAACGGCCCCACCGGTGGCCCCAAGGCCGTATCCGGCAAGAAGATCATCTATGTCGCGCAGACCATGAACAACCCGGGCGTCGCGGGCGCCGCCGAGGGCGTACAGGAAGCCTCGAAAGCCATCGGCTGGGACGTCCGGGTGATCGACGGCCAGGGCACCCCCGCCGGGATCCAGGCGGCGTTCAGCCAGGCCATCGCCCTGAAGCCCGCGGGCATCGTCATCGGCGGCTTCGACCCCCACCTGACGTCGCAGCAGGTCGCGAAGGCCAACGCGGAGCACATCCCGCTCATCGGCTGGCACGCGGTCGACTCCCCCGGCCCGAGCAAGGACCCCGAACTCTTCAGCAACGTCACCACCAAGGTCGGCGATGTCGCGAGCATCAGCGCCGACTGGATCATCGCGCACTCCCACGGCAACGCCGGAGTCGTGGTGTTCACCGACGCCTCGATCCCGTTCGCCAGGAACAAGTCCGAACTGATCAAGAAGGAACTCGCCACCTGTCCGGGCCTGCGGATCCTGGCCGAGGAGAACATCCCGATCTCCGACACCAGCAGCCGGACCCCCCAGGAGGTCTCCTCACTCCTCTCCCGCTTCCCGGACACCTGGACACACTCCGTAGCCATCAACGACGTCTACTTCGCCGACGCCGCCCCGGCCCTGCGCGCAGCACGCAAGAAGGGCGGCGGACCTCCCTACAACATCGGCGCCGGCGACGGCGACCCCTCCGCCTTCCAGCGCATCAACAGCCGACAGTTCCAAACGGCCACCGTCCCCGAGCCCTTCGCCCAACAGGGCTGGCAGATCCTCGACGAATTCAACCGAGCCTTCTCCGGCACACCCGCCAGCGGCTATGTCGCCCCCGTACACATCGCCACCGCCGCCAACAGCCGCGGCGCGACGACCTGGGACCCACCCGGCTACCGCGCGACGTACCGGAAGATCTGGGGCAGGTGAAGATCTCGGACGGGGACGCAGGCAGGGATATCGTCGGCGATCTCGATGCATGCACCACCGTCCAGTTGGTGCCCGGCTTCTCGTTCGCGCGCTGGATCACCTGACCTCGACTGCGCGGCTGTGCCACTGAGCGCGGTCTTCCGGGGCGAGGAAGAAGAACCAGCCTGGCGTGACATGGTAGGCACTTTCGCAGGTGGCGATGTTTGCGCTGCTCCGCACCGCCGCGCGGTAGGCGATGCGGCTTCCGAGGTAGTCCATGCTGTCCGCTCCCACAAGGAGAATGAGCGCCACGGCCAGGTGCAGCATCGGCCGCAGGGGACGGCGGGAGGGTGCTCTGATGGCCCGGACCGTTCCGATGACGGACACGGCCGCGGCGGTGACGATGGACAACACCGCCGCCAAGGAGAGCGCCTTCAGAGATCCTGGGGTTTCACACAGGATGTAGAACTGGGGCGACGGAACCGCAGCGGGCGAGCGCTCGTAGAGCGCGAGCCAGACAGCTGCCATCCCTGATGCGGGGATGACAAGCCACGACCGGTAGATCATCGAGCGCCGGCCGGCTATTGGTTCACCCTGCATGCATCTTCCTCATTCGGTACCCGGACCAGTCGGCGCAGACCTTCGTCCAGTGCTCGGCGGCCCTGTGATCACGTCAGCTCAGGACCGACTCGCAATCGCGTCAGTATGTCGCCCGGCAGGTAGCACGGCCAGCCCACTGCCCGGCGCCTCCAAGCGGCCTTCGGCCCCCTTCCGCCGAAGGGGGCCCGCGGGTTCAAGGAGGGGTTCTGACCTCATCTGGCTGCGGTCAGCCGGCGGATCGAGCCCGCGTTGTCGACCGGCCGCAGCCGTGCTGACGGTGTGGTTCCTGGGGCGTCGGGCATCAGCGCCTTGGGCCCCTGTGGCACGGAGTCCTTCTAGACAAGCGCCAGTTTGAACTGCTGGTTGTTCCCGTGCCAGCAGCCGGACTGGACCAACGGTGCGCCGTCTCCTTGGTCGGCCCAGGCGACGTCCATGCACTTGCCGCTGTGCTTGGCGATGAGCAGGACGTAGCCGTCGTTGGTGGGCTGCTGGTACCAGCGCTGGTTGTCTCCGTAGTGGCAGTTGGCCTGGACGATGCGGGCCCTGCTGTCGTGACTGGCCCATTCGACGTCCAGGCATTTGCCGCTGTGCCGGGCCTTGATCGCGTACTCGCCATGGTCGAGGTGGTCGACCCCGAACTGCTGGTCGGCCTCGCCGCGGCAGGTCCACTGCTCCACGGGAACGTCGTGCCCCATGTTGCCATTGGGCACCGTGACGCACTTTCCGCTGTGCCGCGCCACAAGCTGGTAGTAGGTTGCCGCATGGGCCACCGGTGCCGACGACAGCCCCAGCGCCAGCGAACTCGCCGCTACCGCTGCGACCACAGAAATCCGCTGTGCAGATCGCATCTGTTCTCCCCACTCTGTTGACCGGCCTTGGTCTGTGTCGTGCTGGGCACCGGCCTGAGCCGTGGAGGCTTTCAGGTGACTGCCGAAGCACACATCTGAGGATCGCCTCGCGCGGGGTTCCCGGAAATTCCAAACTTTTGGGGGTTGACACGGACGTATACCGTCTGACGGATCCACATGAGCCCACACTTGGGCATATGAGGGCTGACGGGGATCGGATGTACCGGGATCTGCGCGCGGCACTGGTACCGGGAGCCGACCTCAAGGAGACGGGGGCGGCGCTGTCCCGGGTGCTCGCGTCGGTGGTGGCGCATGACGCGCTGCGGTGTGGCGTGATGAACCCGGCGTCGGGTGTGGGCGTCACGTCACTGGCGTTCTGGCACGGGTACGCCCCCGATGTCGGCCGCGCGCTACTGAACCCTGACCGCATGGCAGCGGCCGTGCGGGAGCTGGATCACCTGGCGCGGCAGACGGTTCCGGTGATGGTGGCCGGTCGGAGACATCGCCCAGGTGTGAGTGACCGGCTCCTCGCCGAGTACGGGGTCGGTGAGGAGTTGTGCCTCGTGTTGCGGGACACGCGCGGCGTGTGGGGAGTGCTCTACCTGCTGAGGGAGGCGGGCGGGCGGCCGTTCGACAGTGCTGACGCACGGCGGATCGCCGAGGTCGGGCCTTCGTTGATCACCGCGCTGCGCAGCTACGTGACGGCTGGGCCCGTCGCCCCGTCAGTACACGCGCCGCCGCCGAGCGTGCTCGTCGTCGCCGCGGACGGACGGATCGGGGCCATGACACCTCAAGCGCGACCGTGGCTGGAAGCGATGACGGCTCGACAGAACGTTCCGGACTGGCTGACCGAGTCGTCGTTCGCCGCGCTGGCAGCCGCGGCGCGGGAGCACGCGCGCAACCTGCGCGGGCAATACCCGCGGCTGTGCGTACCCTCGGCGGGAACCGGCTGGTGGACCGCGATCGAGGCACAACCCCTCGGTGACGACGGCGACGTTGCGGTCATGATCCAGCGGGCAACCGGCACGCTGCTGCTCCCCTCGTTCTGCGACTGGTACGGAATCACCGCCCGCGAACGCCAGATCGTGCACCACCTGCAGGACGGATCCGCGCCCAAGCAGATCGCCCGGCTCCTCGACTTGTCCGTACACACGGTCAACGAACACCTCAGGGCGATCTTCCGCAAGACCGGCACCTACGGGCGGAACGAACTGGTAGCGGCCATCACCGCGTGACGCCCCTCAGCCGGCAAGCACGCGAGGCCAGGCCCGCGGGGGAACCGGGCCGCCCGGGCCGGCTGTACGTCGGCCCGGGCGGCCCGGTGGGTTCTCGGGTTCAGGGGTTCAGGGGTTCACCACGCTCCAGCGCTGGGCCAGGATGTCGTTGCACGGGGCGAGGCGGACGCCGCCGCGGTCGGCGTCGGGGGCCAGCAGACAGAGGTGGTTGGCTTCGTTGCGGTAGCGGACGGTGCCGTCCGCGTAGGTCTCGGCCAGCCAGCGCTGGCCGGCCGCGTCGACGCCGCGCGCGTCGTCACACGTCCGCAGCATGGCGTCGGTCTGCGAGGTGGCGTGCTCGTCGCGGACGCCCAGGCAGTAGTTGTCGCCGAACGCGCTCTGGAAGCGGACCAGGTTGTCGTCCGGGCTGATGCGCTGGATGTTCCAGCCGAAGTCCTGGCGCTCGTAGCGCAGCCAGTAGATCCACCACCACTTGGGCGGTGCGGGCTGGGTGTTGATGCGGGTCCCGGGAAAGGATCCGTTCAGCATGCGGCCGCCCATGAAGGCGGATTCCAGGCGTACGTTGCCGGCGGTCGTCGGCCAGTCCTTGGGCAGCGAGGCGGGGTTCTCCCACCACCGCTGGGCGGCGTCCTCCGTGCACGGTGCCACGGTCACCTGCTTGTCGGACGGGGTCAGGCACATCCCGGGGAAGGCCACGTTCTGCCAGCGCTGCGGCCCCCCGCCGTCGTTGTTCCACGCGGGGTCGTCCTCGAGGTGGCTGATCGTCCACTGCGCCCGCGGATCAGCGCAGCCGCCGACGACGACCTGGGAGGACGCATCCCGGCGGGCACCCGTCGGGGCGGCGATGCAGTCTCCCGTGCCGGGGTTTCGCAGGTAGTGGGTGAGGGCGTCGCCGTTGGTGTACATGCGCCAGGTCTGGCTGCTGTCATTGCTGGGGGTGCCGATCCCGATCGAGCGGTCCGGGTTCTCCTGCAGCAGATTGCCGTTGGGCGCGGCCAGCCTGGTGGCGTAGACGTGTGACGGGCCGGTGGGCGCGACAGGCGGTGGGGTCCGCGCGAAATTCACGGGCACGTGGTCGGATCCGCCACCGTCCGCGCGGGTCGCGGTGAAGCCGCCGGGCAGGCCGCTGGTGACCGCGTAGTCCAGCTCGCTCGGGTGGTCGCCGTTGATGAACGTCGGCTGACCCGTGCGCAGCAGGCTCTCGCCGGCTTGCAGATGCAGCGACTGGCGGGCCTGGTCGTTGTTGCGGTTGAGGATGTTCACGTTGTAGTCGCCGGCCAGGACCCAGTTCCGGCCGCGCTGTTCGCTCCCGGCCATGAAGTTGCGGACCTGGTCGAGCAGTCCGGGCCTGTCCTCGTCACCGGTCACGTCCTCGCCGCGGGCGTGCGTGTTCCAGTACCAGGTGTTCCCGAAGCGCAGACCGAGCAACGGGCGGGCCCGGTAACGGTTGTTCGGGGCGTTCGGGTCCGGGTCGTAGTAGTTGTTCTCCAGGACGCGGACCTCAGTGGGCCGGGTGTCGGTGACCGTCGCCAGGTTCATCTGGCCGCCGTCCCACGTGTCCTCATTCGTCTGGCTGATCCTGCGGGGGTCGGTCTGCAGGAAGTACACATAGCGGTTGGTGCCGTTCGGGCCGCCCGCCCAGGTCGAGACCGTGTAGGAACTGGGCTGGGGGTCGCGGTTCGGAGTGAGCCGCATCTGCCGGAAATTGGTCCGGTGATCGTCCGGCGGCTCGGGTGGCCCGCTGCCGGCCTCCTGCAGCATCACCACCGGGTAGCTCGCGACCAGCCGGTTGATCTCCGAAGTCCACCTCGCACCGTTGTCCGAGCCGTGCATGTTGTACGTGACGAATGACGAGCTGCCGTCACCGTTGACCGCGTGCGCAGGCGCAGCGGTCAACGGAACGGTCAGCAGGGCCGCCACCGCGCTCAGGACGGCGAGCACGGCGGTGATCCACCGCCGCGACCGTAATCGCGTCCTCGTGGTCCGCAGGGTCCCCAGGGTCTGCGGACGGTTGCCTCTACTCAACGATCAAGCCCCTCCCGTCGGCCCCCGCACCCGGCGGCGCGTGGGACTGCCGAAGCCACCAACTCCCCGTGGCGGCACCGTGCTGCCGTACCGGCAGCGGAGCGGGACCGAGCTCGCCCGCGATCCGCTGCCCAGCGGGTGGTGCACGGACCGTCGCACGAGCGATCACCGGCCCGTCGATCACAGGAGACGGAAGAGCGAGCTCACGCGGTTCGGGGCCCCGTCGATATCCGGCCCCTCCCCCGCACCCCACGTCCCGTCCGGCACTCAGGCGACTGGCCAGTGCGAACGGGACCGTGAAGTTCGCACACGCACTCGACCTGGCGGCCCGGTGCCACGGCCCCGGATCGCCCCGGAAAGCACCACTGCCTGGCGATACACCGCTTCGGGCCGAACACCGAAAGCCGAGGCGACATTGTCCTTAATCGGGGTCCTTTGGAAAGAAGGACCTCGCCGGCGCCCACTCTCGCCACAGCCCTACAGCTGCGCGACCCCGGATGGTGCCGGGTAGGGGTCGCGGAAGGTGAACGCGAGGGGGCCGGGGCCGTGTTCGCGTACCCTCGCGACCCGCTCCATCGCCTCCGCGATGCTTGGGCGGTGACCGGCCGGGATCCACCACAGAGCCTGGTGCGCATCGGCCATGCGGTGGAACCACTCGCGGCGGCGGCTCAGTACGCGCAGGTGATCGGTCTGGTAGGTGAAGTTCCGCAGGGCTTCGACCGACTCCCAGACCGAACAGTTGATCAGGAGCATGTCGTCGTTCTCGTCGGGGCGGGCACCGGTCGCGTCCTCGCCCCCATCGTCGACCATGCGCCACACGAAACCGGGGCTGCGCTCGGCAAGCGCGTTGATCTCGGGCAGTTGGGCGACGAAGCCGGCCAACTCAGGGCCGTCCAGCGGAGCGACGATGCGGCCGATGTTGACCTGCGCGAGGTGAAAGCCAGTCATGAGCACAGCATGGCTCGACCCTACTTCTATAGTCAATGAGTTTTTGTTTTAGAGAGGGCCACACAACACCCGCCGGGACACGGGTCCATCGTCGGCGACCACTGCTCGGGTGCCAGGCCCTCCAGCAGCGCGAGATTCATCCCGCAGACCAAGGCGGGGAACTCCTCGGCCAGCGCGTGGAAGGGGCAGTTGCGCAGCCGCAGCGTCTCCCCCTCCCAGAAGGGCTGGTAGCCGCGGGCCTGCAGCACCTCGACCAGGTCGTCGGCGGCCGCATCCGGATGTGCCGCGCCCGCGGCCTTCGCCGCGGCCTGTAGCTCCCGGTCCAGGCCGGCGTTCTCCACCACCTCGGCGAGCAGCCGACCGGCCGCGTCGTAGGACCGGGGCGGGACGGACACGGCGTGCTCGCCCTCGGCACGCCGGTACACCTTCGCCGGCCGCCCCGCCCCGGGGCCGGTGCGCCCGGACAGTCGCCGGAAGGACACCGCCAGCAGCCCCGCCTCGACCAGCTTGTCCAGGTGGAAGGCGGCCAGCGATCGGGAGATCCCGACCGCTTCCGCGGCCGCGTCGCGCCCCACCTCACCCGGGGTGGCGGCGACATGTCGATAGAGCCGACGGCGCACGGGGTCACCCAGCACACCCAGCACCGCAAATGCGGAATCTTCAGCAGTCACGCGCCGATTCTATGACCAATGGAAGTGCTCGAAACAGATCTGTGTCGCCCGCGCGGCTCCACGCTACGGGCGGTGGTCGTTGAGCGGGGGAACGGTGAGCAGGGTGCGGTAGGTGGCGGTGTCGTCGGGTTCGCCGACGCGGCGACCGTCGGCTTCGACCCAGGCGTGAGCGGCGAACGGCGGGGTGCGTACCCCCGTGGACCAGGTGGGCCAGGTGCCGCCGAGGCGGCACAACAGGGCCGTGGCGAGGGAGCGTTGGAGGCAGTAGTGCCCGGAGCACAGGACGCTGACGGCCGTGACCTCCTGCCGGGCCCGCAGGGCGGTGGCGTGGTCGGCGGGTCGCGCTCCACGGCGGGCGGCCCGCAGGACGGCCTGCAGACGCTTGGGCGGCAGGTGGGCCAGTAACCGTGCGCCGGCGACGGCGGTGCGAGCGGCGGCTCGGCGGCCGAACGGGGGACGGTGGTGGCCGGTGTCGAGGATCTGGCTCACGGGGCGCCGACCACCAGTCCGCAGCGGGTGAGACTGTCGAGCAGGGCGGCGACGTCGGCCGCGGCGCGCTCGCGGGGGACGGGGCGGGTGGCGGCGAGTCGATCGGCGATCTGCTGAGGGCCGGCGCCGTCGAGGAGGGCCTGGAGGACGGTTGCGCCGGTGGCGTTGAGTTGCCAGTAGCGGCCGTCGCGCTCGTCCAGCAGGACCATGCCTTCGTCGGTGGGGCAGCAGGCGACGTCAGTGCGTAGCCGTGTCAACGGGGTGCTCCTGGTGTGGGTGGCGGCGGGGGACGAGGTGGGCGGGGTCGGGGTGGGCGGCAAGGTCGCGCAGCCACACCTCGGCGGCCAGCGTGTTCTCCAGTTCCGGAGCGCCGCCGATGTTCAGGTCGGGGCTGATCAGGGCGCGGCGCAGGAGCTCCCGGTCGGCGAGGCCGGCGGTGACGAGGTGTGAGGTGTCGGCGATGCCGGACAGGTGGCGGCGGTGGGTGCGCAGGCCGAGGTACCAGTCGGGGCCGCAGTGGTCCTTGGTCGTGCGGTGCAGGATGTGTGCGGGCACCAGGCCGTCCATCGCGGCGGCCAGCAGGGGTTTGTACGCCCAGGGGTGGCCCGCTTCATGAGGCCGGGCGGTCAGGCAGGCGGTCAGCACGGCGTCGTCGCAGAAGGGGCTGTCCGTCGGCAGTCCATGAGTGCTGGACGCCTCGTGGAGGAGGGCGGCGCCGCGTCCGGCCTCACGCATCTGGAGGAGCCAGGCGTGCCGGCCGGGGTCGGGGTCCAGCGGCTCGGTGTGCGCGGCTGCGCGACGCAGGGCCGTGGCGACCAGGTCCACGGCATGGTCGCTCGCCCAGGGCGGCAGGGCCGGCCGGGGTCCCCACGGGGCGGGGCCCTGGTGCGTCCCGGCACCTTCGCGCAGGCGTGCGGCGGCGCTGGTGAGCCAGGCCGGGTAGGAGCCGGTGCCCAGGAGGGTCCGCGCGGCGGCCGGCAGGCTCCAACGGCCGCGGGCCTTGAAGCCGTTGGTGGTCGGGCGGCACGATGGCGTGGTCGCCTCCGTGCCCGGACAGGCGCAGCTCGGCTCCCCGGGCGCGCAGCGCGTCGGCCGTGTGGCGGTGCCGTGCTCGGTCGCGCAGCAGGCCCGAGGGCTCCTCCAGGGGCTCGCGACGTTCGTCGAGACCGGTGAAGCACGCGGGCAGGTCGGCGGAGGGGAAGACCAGGGGTTCGACGTGGGGCAGGTGGTCGGCGGCGAATCGGGCGTAGTGGTGGTCCTGGTTGCCGGGCCTGTTCCAGTGCTGGGTCGAGGTGACCAGATGAGCGCCGGCTTCAGCGGCCAGGAAACACAGCGAGGTGGAATCCATTCCGCCGGACAGATCCGCGGCCAGCACCCGGCCCGGACGCACACGCAGCGCCACGGCGGCCCGCAGGGCCTCACGCAACAGGCTCGCGGCGTCCACCATGGGCAGGTGCGCGGGCGGTGGCCGCCACCACGCGGTGGTGCACGTACGTCCGTCAGGAGCGACCCGGAGAGCGTGGCCGGGCTCGACGGATTCCACCCCGGTCCACATCCCGGCGTCGGCCAACGGGTGCGGCAGGCAGGGCGCGGCGAGACGGGCGGCGACCCGGGCCGGATCAAGGTCGGCGTCCGTGAGGTGGGCCAGCGTGCGGGCCCGGTCCGCGCACACCGTCACTCCCCCGACCTCCGCGCGGTACAGGCGCCGGGCTCCGAAGGCGCTCCCGCGGACGTACAGGTGGCCGTCCACGGACGCGGCCACATGGAAACTGCCGTGCACCCCGTGCAGCGCGGATTCGACGTCCGCGACCGTACGGACCCTCTTCAGACGGGCCGTCAGGTCCACCGGGGTCGTGGACGAGGTGCCCACGACCGCCAGCATCCGCCCGCCCTCCGAAGCCAGCACCATCCGCTCCGACGGCCACGAACCCACCAGCCACGGCCGGCCCGACGGATGGCACACCACCTCGACGGCCGCCTCCCGCAACCGTGCCGCACATCCCTGCCGCGTCTCCCGATCCGGGAGCGCCACGAACCAGCTCGCCACCATGTCACTCACTCAGCAGCCCACCCTCAACACCTCGCGCCGAAACGCTCCCTGGCACGCCTGCCCCCGAAACGCGAACGGGCTCCGGCCCGGTTCGCCGGACCCTGGACTCCTCCCGTCGGCGGTTCTCCCACGAGGACCCCCAACGGAAAAGTGCGGGTGCCGGCCCGCGCCGCACGGCGGTCACACACCGGCACCCGCACACCGGGTCACGACCAGACGTACCAGGTAGCGCCCGCCTCGGGGTAAAGCCCCGTATTGCCCTGGGTGAGGTCGGCGAAGTCGCCGACTTCGGTCAGCAGCGGGGACTCGTACACGTCAGCGGTCTCGATGTTCCGCGTCTCGATGTTCTGCGTTTCGATCAAGGTGAGCACCTCCAGATCAACACGGGTGGACGATCCAGCCGCTACCGGCAAAAAGATCTGCTCTGCCAGGCTGAGAGTTTCCGAATGCGTCCACCCATTTCTCACTGAGCCGGATCGGACAGGCCCCTGCACACGGGGCAGCCCGGATATGAATCCGGTCGCGCGCTCTCAGCACCGACCCATCGACCCTGGCAGCGGGGAATGAAATGCCGATGAAACGACGCCGGACTGGGCACCCCGCTCACCATACGGTCACGACACTTGTCGGTGGCCTGGCCTGAAGTCGCCTGGCTCCGCCTCCCATTGCCTCTTCACGGCCGGTTGCGCATCCTGCTGTGATGCGCTTCTCCCTGAACATTCCCAACTTCGGTGACTTCGCGGACCCCCGTAACGTCGCGACCGTGGCGACCGCGGCCGAACAGGCCGGCTGGGACGGGCTCTTCGTCTGGGACCACGTACTGCACCGACAACACCAGGGGCGCCCCTTCGCAGACCCCTGGATGCTGCTGACCGCGGCCGCGCTGGCGACCTCCCGGATCCGGCTGGGCACGCTGCTGACGCCGGTCCCCCGTTACCGTCCGCAGCAACTCGCCCGCCAAGTAGCCACCCTGGACCACCTCAGCGGCGGCCGGGCGATCTTCGCCGCAGGTCTGGGCGGTCCGATCGAGGACGAATACCGCAGCTTCGGCGACGCCGCCGAGCCACGCGTCCTCGCAGAGCGGCTGGACGAGGGGCTGGAGCTGTTGCGGCACTTCTGGTCCGGCGAGCCGGTGAACCACCACGGCCGGCACTACGAGGCCCGGGACGTGACGCTGCTGCCCGCCACCGTTCAGCGGCCCGGTCCGCCGATCTGGATCGGCGGGTTCTGGCCGCGTCGCCCGCCCATGCGGCGAGCCGCGCGGTGGGACGGCGCGGTGCCGCTCTTCGAGTCGGCGCGGCATGGCCATGTGCCGGATGCGGCAGAGGTACGGGAGCTGGTCGGCTATGTGCGCAAGCAGCGTTCGGAGGGGGCCGAGCGTGCCGGGTACCCCTTCGAGTTCGTGCTCGGCGGTGCCACGCCCCTGGACCCGGCCAAGGCCAGGGACGTGATCGGTCCGCTGCACGACGCCGGCGCCACCTGGTGGGACGAGCGGCAGGTCCAGACGGGCCCCGATCTGGACCGCCTGCCCCCGGTACTGCGCCGCGCCGAAGCGGGGCCGCCGGTCGTCTGAGGTGCCCCGGAGTGGCGGCAGGAGTAGACAGGAATGGTGACGGTCGACGAGCCGGACGGGGACGAGGCCCTGCCAGAGCTGTGCGGCGTACCGGTGCGCACCCGTGCCATGTGGCGGTCGACCCCGGACGCAGGGGGTCCTGCTGAGCGGCGCCCCCTCACACCCCGGCCCGGCGCGAGCGCTCGGACCGCACTGGAAGGTGCACTTCGCCATGACGACACCCGCGATCGTTTCACCGCAGGAGTGGGAGGCAGCGCGCCAGCAGCTGCTCGTGGAGGAGAAGCGGCTCACCCACGCCCGTGACGCACTGGCCGCCAAGCGCCGGCGGATGCCGTGGCAGGCGGTGGAGAAGGAGTACGCGTTCGACGGGCCCGAGGGCAGGGCGGGTTTGCTCGACCTGTTCGAGGGGCGCCGTCAGTCGATCATCTACCGCGCCTTCTTCGAGCCCGGCGTCTTCGGCTGGCCCGACCACGCCTGCCGCGGCTGCTCCATGCTGGCCGACCAGGTCGGCCACCTTGCCCATTTGCACGCCCGCGACACCACTCTCGCCTTCGTGTCGCGTGCGCCGCAGCCGGACATCGAGCGCGTCAAGGCACGGATGGGCTGGGCGATGCCCTGGTACACCATCACCGACGCATTCGACACCGACTTCGGCGTGGACGAGTGGCACGGCACGAACGCGTTCCTCCGCGACGGCGACCGCGTGTTCCGCACGTACTTCGTCAACGCCCGCGGCGACGAGGCGATGGGAAGCCTCTGGAGCTACCTCGACATCACTGCGCTCGGGCGGCAGGAGATCTGGGAGGACTCGCCGGACGGATACCCCCAGACCCCGCCCTACGAATGGTGGAACTGGCACGACGCATACGGCGAGGCCGAGCCGGCACCGGAGTGGGTGGCCCAGACCGGCCGAGGGCCACGACACCGGTGAGCTGAGACCGCCGGCCGAGGAGACCGAGACGGGGAAGATCATCATCAGCGAGAACGTCTCGCTCGACGGTGTCGTCCAGGACCCCACCGGCGAGGAGGGCTTCAGCCGCGGCGGCTGGTTCCTCCAGATGGGGGACAAGGACCGCGAGGCGTGGGCCAAGCTCAAGCGTGGTGGACGAAGTCTCCCGGCTCAAGCAGGAGCTGGACGGCGACATCGTCGTCTACGCCAGCATCCAACTCGTGCAGTTGCTGATGGAGCACGACCTCGTCGACGAACTGCGCCTCACCGTGTTCCCGGTCGTGCTCGGGGCCGGCGAGCGCCTCTTCGGCGAAGTCGGCGACGAGAACCCCTGCGCCTCATCAGCGCCCGCACCCTTGGCGACGACCTCCTCTTCCTCACGTACCAGCCCGTCCGGGACGCCCCCTAGGGGGGTCTCTTGGCTCTCCGTGGCCTGCCTGACGGTCGCGGCGGCGCAGGTCAGCTGCAGGTCAGCCCTGGGGGGCGTCGGTCGACCGTCGCAGAGTCGCCCGGACCCACTTGCCGCCCGCGGGATCCAGTCCGCACGTCCAGGACTCGGCGAGCGCAGCGATGATCATCATCCCGCGTCCGCAGTCCTCCTCCCGCCCGGCCGCACGCTGGACGGGCAGGATCACGGAGCCGTCGTGCACCTCGATGTGCAGCACATCGGATTCCAACGCCAGCCTGAGGGCGATCACGGAATCCGGCCCCCGCTCGCGCCCGTATTCGGCGAGCAGCCGGGCACCGTGGCGAATGGCGTTCGTGGCCAGCTCGCAGACGATCAGTACGGCCGCTTCGATGAATTCTTCGTCCTCGCCCCGCATTCGCAGAAATTCCGAGGTGAGGGTGCGCGCCTGCCGGGCGGAGGACAGGACTGCCGGCAATGCGCACGAGGCAGAGGTCAGTTCGACATCACGCGGGATGGCGAATTCAGCCACAACAGTCATTTTCCTTGACCCTTCAAGCAAGCAAAGCGTGCGATCAACGCGGCCGCATCTGCGGCTTTTTGCTCATGTGAGCAATAACAGCTCATATATGCAATTTCCCTTCCATTAAAGATCCGTGAAATGGGGTGTCAATAGCCTGCGGTCACGGTTTTGAAAGATGAGCTGTTTCTGCTCAGACGAGCGGTATTGCCGCAATCTTGCGTGACGGTCCGTGGCGGAGCAGTGATGCCCGGCGAACGGGCGTCATTTCACGGCTCCGAGGGAGAGGCCCTGGACGAGTTTGTCCTGGGCGGCGAACCCGGCGAGGAGCACCGGGAGGGAGATGACGGTGGCGGCGGCGCAGACCTTGGCCAGGAACAGGCCCTGGCTGGTGACGAAGCCGGTCAGGAACACCGGAGAGGTGCCGGCCACGATCCCGGTCAGGACCCGGGCGAAGAGCAGTTCGTTCCAGCTGAAGATGAAGGAGATCAGGGCGGTCGCGGCGATGCCCGGCATGGCGACGGGGGCGACGATCCGCAGCAGGGTGGTGTGGAGTCCGGCGCCGTCGATCGATGCGGCCTCCAGCATCTCGACCGGGACCTCGGCCAGGAAGGAGCGCATCATCCACACCGCGATCGGCAGGTTCATCGAGGTGTAGAGGATGACCAGCAGCCAGATGTTGTCGAGCATCCCGGTGTTCTGCGCGACGAGGTAGATCGGCAGCAGTCCGGCGACCAGCGGCAGCATCTTGGTGGAGAGGAAGAAGAACATCACATCGCTCCACTTGCGCACCGGCTTGATCGACAGCGCGTACGCGGCGGGTACGGCCAGCGCCAGTACCAGCAGTGTGGAGACGACCGCCGCGGTCAGGGAGTTGATCAGCGGCGGCCAGGGGCTGACGCCGGTGCCCGCTCCGAAGAACTCGCGGTAGCCGTGCAGGGTGAGAGGGGCACCCACGCTCGGCGGATTGCTCGCCGCGTCCGTCTCGCTGTGGAAGGACGTCAGCACCATCCACGCCACCGGCACGAAGAAGAGCAGACCGCACAGCCAGGCGAGCAGGCCCAGGTACGCGCTCCGGCGACGCCGACGGCGGGCGGAAGCGGGAAGCCGGTGTGCGGCGCGCGGCGCGCCGGTCATCGGGGGCCTTCCTCGCGGAGCAGGGACGAGACGGTGCGCAGCGCGAGGGTGGCCACGAGCAGGGAGCCGATCAGCACGACGACGCCCTGTGCGGAGGCCCGTCCGTAGTCGTGGGCCTGGTAGAAGGTCTGGTAGATGGTGTAGGGGAGGTTGGCCGTGCCCAGGCCACCCGACGTGATGGTGAAGACCGCGTCGAAGTTCTGGATGATGAAGACGGTCCCGAGCAGGGCGGCCAGTTCCAGATAGCGCCGCAGGTGGGGCAGCGTCAGATAGCGGAAGATGTCGAAGGCGGAGGCGCCGTCCACCCGCGCGGCCTCGACGACGTCGGTGGGCCGGCTCTGCAGCCCTGCGAGCAGGATCAGCATCATGAACGGTGTCCACTGCCAGATCAGCGCCACCTCCACGGCGGCGAGCGGAGCGCTGGTCAACCAGTCCGGCTGTGGTGGGTCGTCGCTGCCGAACAGGCTCCACAGCCAGGTCAGTGAGCCGTTGAGGAGCCCGTACGAGGCGTTGAACAGGGCGTGCTTCCACAGCAGCGCGGAGGCGACGGGCACCACCAGGAACGGGGTGATGAGCAGGGTGCGCACGATGCCGCGGCCGCGGAAGCTCCGGTCCAGCAGCAGCGCGAGGCCCAGCCCCAGCAGCAGGCTGACCAGCACCACGGTCACCGTCAGCAGGATCGTGGTCCACACCGCGTTGCGCAGCACGGGGTCGGTGAAGACGGCCCGGTAGTTGCCGAAGGCGGCGAAGCCGCGGTTGTCCGGGGCGAGGGCGTTCCAGCGCAGGAAGGAGATCACCACCGTCGCCACGAACGGGAGCTGGGTGACGACGATCAGGAAGACCAGGGCGGGCAGGAGGGGCGCGCGGCGGGCCCGGGCCCTGGCCCGGTCCAGGGCCGGACGGCGGCGGGTGTGGGAGGTTCCGTGTGAGCCGTGCCGCGATGCGTCAGCCGCCTCCGTAGGCACGGGCCACCTCCCGCGCCAGTCGCTGGCTGTGACGGAGGGCGGCGGGCACGCTCTGCTTGCCGGCGATGGCCGAGCTGATCTCGTGGGAGACCTTGGTGCCGAGGTCGGCGAATTCGGGGATGCCCACGAACTGGATCCCGGGCGCGGGGCGGGGCTGGAGCCCCGGGTCGTCGGGCCGGGCAGAGCTGATCGCCCGCTCGGTCGGGCCGGCGAAGGCACGGGCGGAGCGGATGTACCGGGGATCGCGGTAGAGGGAGGCCCGCTTGCCGCCGGGCACCTTCGACCAGCCCAGGGTGCGGCCCACCAGCTGCTCGTACTCCTTGCCGGAGGCCCAGCGGATGAACTTCCAGGCCGCGTCCTGGTTCCTACTGGCCTTCTGCACACCCCACGCCCAGGTGTACAGCCAGCCCGAGTTGGCGGTCCGCTCCACCGGGGCCGGTGCGTAGCCGACCTTGCCCGCGACCTTGGAATCGGCGCTCTCCAGCGAACCGGCGCCGGCGGTCGCGTCGTACCACATGGCGACCTTGCCCTGCTGCATGTCGTTGAGGCACTCGGTGTAGCCGGCCTGCGGCGCGCCCGCCTCTCCGTGCTTGCGGACCAGATCGACGTAGAACCGGGTGGCCTTGGTGAACTCCGGGCTGTCCACCTCGGCCTGCCAGTTCTTGGTGAACCAGGTACCGCCGAAGGTGTTCACCACGGTCGTCAGCGGGGCTACCAGCTGGCCCCAACCGGGCTGGCCGCGCAGGCAGATGCCCTTCATCCCCTTGCGGAAGCCGTCCAGCTCGGCGGCCAGGGACGCCACCTGCCGCCAGGTGGGATGGGCGGGCATGCTCAGCCCGGCCTCCTTGAACAGGTCCTTGCGGTACATCAGGAACGACGACTCGCCGTAGAACGGCTCCGCGTACACCTTCCCGTCGGCGGCCGTCAGGGACGTGCGGACCGGGGCCAGGATGTCGCCCTGGTCGAACGAGCGGTCCTTGGCGGCACGCGTACCCAGCTCGGTCAGCCAGCCGTTGCGGGCGTAGATCGGCGTCTCGTAATTGCTCACGCTCGCCACGTCGTACTGCCCGGCCTGGCTGGAGAAGTCCTGGCTCATCTTGTCGCGCAGATCGTCCTCCGGCAGCACGGTGAAGTTCACCGTCACACCGGTCTCCTTGGTGAAGTGCTCGGCGGTGAGCTTCTGCAGATCCACCATCTGCGGGTTGTTCACCATCAGCACGTTGAGGGTGTCGCGGCCGCGGTTGCCGACATCGCCGGCGCCCCGGTAGCAGCCGCCGGCCGCCACGGCCAGGGCCACACCGGCCCCACCGACCGCGCGGCCGAAGCGGCCGAAGCGGCCAGGGCCGTTCCTGCCACGGCGTCGTGCTCTCACGACTGGCACCTTTCACCCGCCCGCGGCAACAATGCCGGTTTCCTTGCGCACTCCCCCCAACGGAGCAAGGAACTGGCGCCCACGGACGCGACGCGCGGGCCCCCGGTCGCGCGGGCGGCGCCTGGGAGCATGGCGTCGCCGCAGAGCACGGCGTCGTCTCAGAGCAGGCTCTCGGCGACCCCGGCGTCGGTGACCACGCCGTTGAAGAGGCCGGTCTTGAGTGCCGCCGCGGCGGCGGTGGCCCGTTCGACGCCGTCGGCCATGAGGATGACGTCGGGGACCTTGCGCAGTTCGTCGAAGCTGATGGCGATGATGCGTTCGGTGAGTTCGGGGACGATGTCGCGGCCCTCGGCGTCGAGCGGCCGGCCGGCGACCTCGGCGCATACGCCCCGGCGTCGGTAGTCCTCCCGGTCGGCGTCGCTGAGCGCGTCGAAGACGGTGGAGAGCCCCGGGCCCCAGCCGCCGACCGTGACGACGGCCTTGGTCACGTCGCCGAAGCGGCGCACCGCGTCGACGACGCCGGGCTGCTCGCGCAGCATCCGGGCCGCCGTGGCGTCGGGCAGCAGCAGGGGCGCGTAGATCGGGTAGACCACGCCCCTGGATATGGTCGCGGCCCGGCGCACCGCCTCGACGGCCGACACATTGACCGGACGCAGCGGGGTGACTCCGCAGAGCTGGACGACCGTGCATCGGGCGAGTGTGGTCAGTTCGAGACCGAGGGCTTCGACCTCGGGGCCCCAGACGAGGCCGAGGACGTCGTTCTCGGTGACGATCTCGGCCAGCAGGTCGGCGGTGACCGCACCGAGGCGGCGGGTGGCCTGGGCCGTGTCGTCCGGGTCTTCGTGCCGGGAGTCGATGACGATGGCGTGCCGCAGGCCGTATCGCGTGCGCAGGGCGTCGGAGAGCGGGGCGTCGAGCTCGGCGGGCAGACGGATCTCCAGCCGGATCAGGCCCTCGCGGAGGGCGGACTCCAGCGTCCGGGCCACCTTGAACCGGCTGATCCCGAACTCCTCCGCGATCTCCATCTTGGATTTGCCTTCGAGGTAGAACCTCTTGGCCATCGCGGCGGTCTGCACCAGGTATTCCGGGCCGGTGTGGTGTGTGCGCATAACAGCCCTGGCCTTCCGGGACGGGACGCCGTCCCACGTCACTGCTCACGTGAGCGCATGCGTCTCATATGCACCTTTTCTCCATTAAAGCCCCCGGGAAGGCGCTGTCAACGCCTCCACCTCCTGCCGCTCCGCCTGGTGCACGACGGCGGGCGCACCGGGTTCCGTGCGCGGCTCGGGCGTCTTGATGCACAGCACGAGGACGGTGCTGAGCAGATGCAGGGCGGCGTAGATCCACATGACTCCACCGATGCCGATCGACCCGATGAAGAGCGTGCCGATGAGCGGGCCGAGGGCCATGCTGGCCCCGGCGCCCAGCGTGTAGGCCGACATGATCTGCCCCTTGCGTTCGGGGGCCTGCGCGGTCATCAGCGGGGGCAGCGGGACGTATCCGGCCATGCCGACACCCAGCGCGCCCGCGGCGATCGCGACGAGCAGGTAGTCGTGCCCCGCGACCTCGGGTACGTAGTACAGCGCCAGGCAGGCGAGGGCCGAGACCACGCCGCCCAGCCAGGCCACAGTCCTGCGCCGGCTCCACCGGTCGCCGAGCGCACCGAAGAACACCACACAGGCGAGGTTGCTGGCCATCATGACGATCAGCAGTGAGGCCCACTCCTGGGCGCGGAAGCCGACCTGGTCGACGAGGTGGAGCGGGACGAAGACCCACACGCCGAACTGGGACGTGGTGTTGATGAGCCGGACCACCGCCCCCAAGCCCACGCGCGGCTCGGCGAACATGACGGTGAAGCAGCCCAGGAACGTACGGGGCAGGCCGACGCGCTCGGACTCCCTGGACAGGCCCTGGAATCCGGTGCGTTCCCGCAACAGCAGCAGGACGACCAGGGCGCCCGCGACGATCATCGCGAGCGACACCCACAGCGTGCGGTAGAAGCCGATCGAGGGCTTGAGGAACGAGACCAGGGCGGAGCCGAGGACGGGGTAGCCCATGGTGAAGCAGAACCAGAACCAGCCGAGCGCCTTGCCGAGCTGCCGTTCCGGGGCGCCCGCCATGATCCAGACCATGAACCCGTAGGCGAACAGCGGATACCCGAAGCCGCGCAGGCCGTAGGTGGCGAGGATCAGCGGGTAGGAGTGGGCGGGGACGGCGACCGAGAGCATCAGCGCGTGGCAGACCACCCAGCAGGCCGCCCCGGCCATCATCACCCGGCGCGGTCCCCACAGGTCGCACAGCCCGCCCGCCAGGAAGGCGCCCACCGCGGCGGTGACTCCGTACGCCGTGAAGACGATGCCGACGCCGGCCTCCGCGAAGCCGAGGTCGGTCTTGAAGTACGCGGGCAGATAGCTGGTCTCCACACCGTCGCCGACCATGAACAGCAGAACGCCGACATAGCCCCATAGGAGGGCCCGGGGCATCCCGAGGACGGCGGGGCGGGGCAGCGACAGATCGCGCTTTCGGGGTGTGCGCAGCACGGCGGGGACCTCCTGAGGGGCCGGGCGTTCGCCCGAACATGGCCATCAGACTGAACAACCTCACAGAGAATTTCAAGAGCTTCACATAAAGTGTGTGATGTTCTAGGGTGAGAGCACGGCGACGACCGCCGGCGAAACGAACGGGGGTGCCCACGATGCGACCGAGTCGCGGCTCCGAGGCAGAGGTGGAGGAGCGCCGGCAGGCGGTGCTGCGCCATGTCGCCCAGGAAGGCGAGATCCGCATCGCCGACCTCGCCGAGCGGATGCGCGTCAGCGTGATGACCATGCACCGGGACCTGGACAACCTCCATGAGCGCCAGTTGCTGCGCAAGGGCCGCGGAGTGGCGACGGCCTTCTCCAACGTCGCCATGGAGAGCGCGCTGCGCTTCCGGGAGCACGCCAATGTCGCGGTCAAGACCGCCATCGCGGACGCGCTGGTGGCGGAGGTCTCCCCCGGGGACACGGTGCTGATCGACTGCGGCTCCACGCTCTTCCCGCTCGCCCGCCGGCTCGCGGCCGTCGAAGGCATCCGCGTCATCACCAACTCGCTGCGCATCACCTACCTCCTGGCGGGCTCGCCGGCCGAGGTGACGCTGCTCGGCGACCGCTTCTACGAGGACTTCGAGTCCTGCGCCGGTCCGCAGACCCGGCGGCAGCTGCAGGACATCCGCGCCACCGTCGCCTTCGTCACCGCCACGTCGATAAGCGGCGGCCGCCTCTTCCACCCGGTGCGCGAGTACGCGGACAACAAGCAGGCGTATCTGCAGGCCGCCGACCGCGCCGTACTGGCCGTCGACCACAGCAAGTTCGGCCGCACGGCCACCTATCCGTACGGCGATGTCAGCGGCTACGACCTGCTGGTCACCGACGCCGAAACCCCCGAGAGCGAACTCAAGCCCGTCCGCGACCTCGGCGTCGAGATCCGCACCATCGAACCCCACAGCTGAGCCGGCCCCCGCCGCAGCTCCCCGCACCCCCGGGCGCACTCCCCCGAGCGCCTCCCCGAGAAAGGCCCCGATCCATGCGCGCTGTCGTCATCCACACCCCCGGGCACCACGAGGTCACCACCGTCGAGGACCCCACCCCGGGCCCCGGCGAGGTCGTCGTCGCCCCCGCCGCGGTGGGCATCTGCGGCACCGATGTGCACATCGTCCAGGGGGAGTTCGCACCCACCCCGTATCCGATCATTCCCGGCCATGAGTTCACCGGCGAGATCGTCGCGCTGGGGGCGGGAGTGACCGGGCTGCGCACCGGGGAGCAGGTCGCCGTCGATCCGTCACTGTTCTGCGGCGCCTGCCACTACTGCTCGATCGGGCACGGCAACCTGTGCGAGAACTGGGGCGCGATCGGCGACACCGTGGACGGCGCGATGGCCGAGTACGTCAAGGTCCCGGCGGCCAACTGCTACCGGCTGCCCGAGGGCGTCGACATCGCGCAGGGCACGCTGATCGAACCGCTGTCGTGCGCGGTACGCGGCTTCGACGTCCTGCCGCGCCGCCTCGGCGACCACTACCTGATCTACGGCGCGGGCACCATGGGGCTGATGATGCTCCAGCTCGCCAAGGCCGCGGGCGCCGCCTCCCTCTCGGTCGTCGACATCAACACCGACCGTCTGGAGGTCGCCCGACGGCTGGGGGCGGACGCCACGGCGGTGAGCTCCGCGGCGCTGGACCGGCCGCAGGGCTGGGAGACCGTGATCGACTGCACCGGCGTCATCCCCGTGATCGAGGACGGCCTCGGCCGGGTGCGACGCGGGGGCACCTTCCAGCAGTTCGGCGTCGCGCCGTCCGCCGCCAAGGCGTCCTTCTCACCGTTCCGCGTGTACAACGACGAGATCACCATCGTCGGATCGATGGCCGTCCTGCACAGCTTCGGGCGGGCCGTGGACCTGATGGCCAAGGGGGTCATCGACGCCGACACGATGATCACCCACAGCTTCGGGCTGGACGACTTCGCCGCCGCCCTGCAGACGTTCCGCGACGGAACGGGCCGCAAGATCCAGCTCCGTCCGCAGGCCTGAACCCCCTTACCGTCCCGTCGAGTTGCACGGAAGCGACATCGTCATGCCCACAGTTGCCGGGGTGGACTCCTCTACCCAGTCCTGCAAGGTCGTCGTCTGCGACGCCGACACCGGGGAGGTCCTCCACCAGGGCCGCGCCGCCCATCCCGACGGCACCGCGGTCTCCCCCGAGGCCTGGTGGCAGGCTCTGCTCCAAGCGGGCGACGGTCTGCTGGAACACACCGACGCCCTCGCGGTCGCGGGACAGCAGCACGGCCTGGTGGCCCTCGACGGGGCCGGCCGGCCGGTGCGCGACGCACTGCTGTGGAACGACACCCGCTCCGCGCAGGCCGCCGCGGATCTCGTCGCCGAGCTCGGCGGACCGGAGAAGTGGGCCCGGGCGGTCGGCACCGTACCGGTCGCGGCCATCACCGTCGCCAAGCTGCGCTGGCTGGCCGAGCACGAGCCGCACCACGCGGACCGCACCGACCGGGTGCTGCTGCCGCACGACTGGCTGACCTGGCAGTTGTGCGGCGGCCCCGCTACCGGCGCCGAAGCGGTCACGGACCGGGGAGACGCCTCGGGTACCGGCTACTGGTCCCCGGCCGAGGGCGCCTACCGAAGGGATCTGCTCGCCCTCGCCTTCGGCGGCCGGATCCCCGAACTGCCCCGCGTGCTGCGCCCGAAGGAAGCGGCGGGCCGCACACCGCACGGGGCCCTGGTGGCGGCGGGAACGGGCGACAACATGGGCGCGGCCCTGGGCCTGGGCATCCAGCCGGGCGACGTGGTGATCTCGCTGGGCACCAGCGGCACCGCCTTCGCCCTCTCCGAGCACCCCGCGGCCGACCCCACCGGTGCCGTCGCCGGCTTCGCCGACGCCACCGGCCGCTTCCTGCCGCTGGTGTGCACCCTCAACGCCGCGCGGGTCCTCAGCTCCACCGCCCGCATGCTCGGCATCGCCCTCGACGACCTCGACCCCCTGGCCCGCGAGGCCGAGCCCGGCGCCGGCGGCCTGGTGCTGCTCCCCTACCTCGGGGGCGAGCGCACCCCCAACCTCCCCGAGGCCGCGGGCAGTCTGATGGGCATGCGCAAGGCGAACATGCACCCGCCGAACCTCGCCCGGGCGGCCGTCGAGGGCATGCTGTGCAACATGGCCGACGCCCTGGACCGGCTGCGCGCCCAGGACGTCAGCGCCCGACGCGTCCACATCATCGGCGGGGCGGCCAAGGCTCCGGTGGTCGGCGAGATCGCCGCCGAGATCTTCGGCACCCCGGTCACCGTGCCCGAACCCGGGGAGTACGTCGCCCTGGGCGCCGCCCGGCAGGCCGCCTGGGCCCTGGCGGGTACGCCCGAGCCGCCGCACTGGCCACTCGCAGCGGCTCGGCAGATCCCCGTACCGTCCGACGGCTCGGCCGGCCGCCGCATCCGCGAGGCCTATGCCGACGCGCGGGCGCTGGTGTACGGATGACCGCCCCGGCGCCCGGCGACCGACGCCTCGGACGCCCCGAACTTCCCGGACGCCCCGTCAACTGACCGCGCCCACGCCGCGGTCCACGCCCCCTCCGGGCGGGCGCGTGACGCGGTTCACATGGTCCAAAAGAGATGATGGCGTTCCCGAGGGGCGGGTTCCGCGATTGGCTGAGGCCGCAGTCCCGCGTCCTTGTTCCGACCGACCCAGCCCACACGGGAAGTGATCGCATGTTACGTGTGTTACGCGCCCTCGGCCTCACCCTCCTCCTGGCAGGCATGACCCTCGCCGCGGCCCCGTCCGCGAGCGCCGACACCCGCACGGCCGTCGGAGGCGGCACCGGCATCATCTTCCGGCTGAATCCCACGCCGGAGACGCCCACGAGCTACTACATCTGCACCCTCACCGCGGTCGGCCGGGACTCGGCCGGCAACCTGGTGGGGCTGACCAACGCGCACTGTTTCATCGACGAGCAGGGCAACAAGCTGGTCGGCGAGCGGGTCTACCGCGACGCCTCGCCGGCGGGCACGGCCTTCTCCCCCGCTCCGATCGCCGACAGCCGCCCCGACCTGGAAACCGGGGCCATCGGCACGGTGACGTACGTCAGCACACCCAACAACCTGCTCAACTCCGGCCCCAAGGGCCTGGACTACGCGGTGATCAAACTCGACGAGAGCCGGGTCGCCCCCACCAGCACCGTCGGACAGGTGACCATCACGTCGATCGGCGCCCCGCCCGCCAACGGAACCCGCATGTGCAAGGAGGGCCACCGGACCGGCCTCACCTGCGGCGTGAAGCTGGGGACCAACGGGATCTGGTTCACCCACCTCATCTGGACCGACGGCGGTGATTCGGGTTCCCCCGTCGTCAACGGTCAGACGCTGGTCGGCAACGCCTGGGGCGCCCAGCACAGCTCGCCGATCCTGAGCATCATCGACGCGATGAACGCCCACGGCGGAGTCGGCGCCGGCTTCCATCTCGCCGCCTGAACCTCCCCGCACCTCCCGTCCCCCGGTCCTGCCTCCTCGGCGGGGCCGGGGGACGGTGCGTAGCGGCGGGTCCTCCTGTCGGGCCGTCGGGAAAGAACCGTGTCGACTCGGCGCGCGCCCCTTGCCAAGGCAGATCGTACGTGTTCGGATTATCTCCGTCGGGCGGCTCCGATCGTGTCGAATCCGCTGGTCAACCCCTGTGCCGCGGGGCGATTTCGCGCTGCCCCGCGCTCCCCCGTCCCCCTCGACCGGCGCGTCCCGAGCAGGGCCGCCGGATGCCGCGGTCGGCACGACGGCCGTGCGCGGTACCCGTAAGCGAGCCCTGGGAGGAACCCCGTGTTCGATCTTTCGTCCGTCGATCTGCTCGATGCGTTCACCCGCGAACTGCGGCTGTGCAAGGTCCGCAGCGGCGAGCATGTCGTCGTCCTCGCGGAGCCCGGCAGCCGTGGCGACTACGTGGCGGCGGCCTTCGGTGCGGCGAAGGCGTGCGGTGCGCATGTCATCGCCGCGACGGTGCCGGGCGGCAGCCCCGCCCCGATGCCCAGCACCCACACCGGTGCGGGTCCGGGCCTGGTCTCCGTCCTCGACGACACCACCGCGCAGGACCTGCTGAAGTCCGCTGACCTGGTCGTCGACCTGACCCGGGAGGGCTTCATCCACGCACCGGTCCAGCAGGAGATCCTGCGCACGGGCACCCGCATCATCTTCGTCTGCGACGCCCCCGACGTGCTCGTCCGCAACCTGCCCGAGGAGGGCGACAAGGCCGAGGTCCAAGAAGGCGTCGACCTGTTGAAGCGGTCCTCCGTCATGCGGGTCACCTCGGACGCCGGCACCGACCTGACCGTGCAACTGGCGGGCGCCAAGCCGGAGTTCCAGTGCGGGTTCGCCGACGATCCGGGCCGCTGGGACCACTGGCCGAGCACGATGGTGCTGTGCTGGCCGGAGATCTCCGACGGGCAGATCGTGCTGGCCGAGGGCGACATCCTGCTGCCCTTCAAGGAGTACGTGCGCGACCCCGTCACACTGCAGATCGCCGGCGGGCACATCGAGAAGGTGTCCGGCGGCGCCGAGGCCGCGATGCTGTCGACGTTCTTCGAGGACGCACGGGACCAGTGGGCGCGCAGCCTCTCCCACATGGGCTGGGGACTGATGCGCTCGGCCGACTGGTTCGCCACGGCGATGTACGGCAAGGACGACCTGATGGGCATGGACGCCCGTGCCTTCGCCGGGAACTTCCTGTGGTCGACCGGGCCCCATCCGGTGCTGGGCCGGGAGTCCTACGCTCATCTCGACATCGCCATGCGCGGCTGCACCGTCGCGGTGGACGGCACCGAAGTGGTCACCGCGGGACGGCTCGCCGAGCGCTGAGCCCGCCCCGCCGTACCGCGAACCATCCGTAGTCGCCCGTGAGTTGGAGGAAGAGTGGCGTCCAGTCAGTCGTACGAAGTCGGCGTCGTAGGGGGAGGTCTCGGTGGGCTGACCGCCGCGTTGGCACTGCGGCAGCGCGGTCTGCGGGTCACCGTCCTGGAGCAGGCGGCGCAGCTCGGCGAGGTCGGCGCGGGCATCCAGACCGCGCCCAACGCCAGCCGGATCCTGCTGGGCCTGGGACTGCGCCGGCAGCTGGAGGCCATCCACACCGAGCCGCTCGACCAGGTGCGGCGGCGCTGGAAGGACGGCAGCGTCATCGGCCAGACCTCGCTGGGGCAGCGCTGCAAGGACGAGTTCAACGCCCCCTACTGGCACTACCACCGGGCCGACCTGCACCGCGTCCTGCTGGACGCCTGCCTCGACCCCGCGGGGCCCGGCCCCGTCGTGGCGGTGCACACCGCGAGCAAGGTCACCGCGCTGGACCGCACGGATCCACAGCGCCCCGTGGCGGTCACCGAGGACGGCCGGCGCCACACCTGCGACGTGCTGATCGGCGCCGACGGGATCCGCTCGCGGGTCCGCGAACTGATGGGCGCCCCCGACACACTGCTGTTCTCCGGCGAGATGGCCTACCGGGCGCTGATCCCGGGCGAGCTGATCGCGGCCGACCCGGCGACGCGCTGGCTCGTGGACCGCTACCAGAGCACGATCTGGTACGGGCCCGACCGGCACCTCGTGCACTACCTGATCCGCGGCGGCGAGTACCTCAACATTGTGGCGTGCGTGCCGTGCACGGACGAGGTCCGCGAGAAGTGGACCCTCCCCGCGACGGCCGGGGACCTCGTCGACGCCTTCCCGGGGTGGGACGACCGGGTACCGGCGATGCTGTCCAAGGCGAAGGAGGACGTCTCCGTCTTCGCGCTCCACCACCGGCGGCGCGACCCGGTGTGGATGGACGGGCGGGTCGCCCTCCTCGGCGACGCCTGCCACGCGATGCTGCCCTACCAGGCGCAGGGCGCCTCGCAGGCCATGGAGGACGCCGCCGTCCTCGCCGAGGAGCTGGGGGCGGTCACCGCCGGCGGCGTCGAGGAGGCGCTGCGCCGCTATGTCGACCGGCGCGCCAGACACGCCGGAATGGTCCAGGACGCCTCGCTGCAGAACAAGACCTTCTACCACCTGCCCGACGGCCCGGAGCAGCGGGCCAGGGACGCCAAGCTCCAGAACTTCGACGGCGAGTCGGACCTGTCGTACCGCTGGCTGTGGGGCGGCACCCCGCTCAACGACCACGACAGCGGCGCATTCTCCTACCAGTTCGCCCGCTGAAATTTCTTCTTGCAGGAACCTGCATCCGACACCCGCATGCGAGGGCGATGAGCTTCACGTCCGCGATGATGCCGCACGTACCGACCCGCAACACCGTGGAGCGAACGTGAAAACAGGAGATCAGATCGTTCAGGAACTCCCCTGGAGATGGTCCGTCCAGGGCAGGATCTTCATCATCGGTGGCCTCGGCTACCTCTTCGACGCCTATGACATCGCCCTGAACGGCTTCCTCATGCCGCTGCTGGGGGCGCACTTCGACCTCTCGCTCAGCGCGCGCGGCCTGGTGGCCACCGCCAACCTCGTCGGCATGGCCGTGGGCGCCATCGCCTGGGGCGCGGTCGCCGACCGGATCGGGCGCAAGAAGGCCTTCAGCGTCACCTTGCTGATCTTCGCGCTGTTCTCGGTGCTCGGCGCGCTCGCGCCGAACTACCCGGTCTTCCTCGGGCTGCGCTTCCTCGCCGGTGTGGGGCTCGGCGGCTGCATCCCCGTCGACTACGCGCTGGTGGGCGAGTTCTCGCCGCGCAAGTACCGGGGCCGGGTGCTGACCGCGCTCGATCTGTGGTGGCCGATCGGCGTGACGCTGTGCGGGTTCGTCTCGACGGCGATGCTGCCCCTGGAGGGGAACTGGCGCTGGATGCTCGCGACGATGGTGCTGCCCGCGCTGCTGCTGTTCTGGGCGCGCCGCGGCATCCCCGAGTCGCCGATCTATCTGACGAAGAAGGGCCGGGAGACCGAGGCCCGGCAGGTCATCGACGGGCTCGTCGCCCGCACCGGCGCCCCCGCCGAGCCCTACGTCATCCCCGAGCCGGTCGCCGCTTCGGGGCCGCGCGGAGTGGCCGCGGCCGCCGAACAGCTGGGCCGTATCTGGAAGTTCAGTCCCCGGATCACCTCCGCGGCCTGGCTGCTGTTCGCCACCATCATGCTCGTCTACTACGCGGCGCTGAGCTGGCTGCCGTCCATCCTCAAGGAGGAGGGCCTCGGTGACACGGCCGCCTTCATGAGCACCACCCTGATGAGCGGTGTCGGCATCCTCGGTGTCCTGGTCTCCACCGCGCTCGTCGATGTGATCGGCCGCAAGTGGATCATCGGGGTCTCGGCGCCGGTCGGGTCGCTGGCGCTGGTGGTCTTCGCACTGGTGATGAAGATGCCCACCGGGTCGGTGGTGACGATCGCCGCCTTCGGCTTCCTGATGCAGCTGGCCATCCCCGTCCTGTACGCCTACGTCGCCGAGCTGTACCCCACTCCCCTGCGGGCCAGCGGCTTCGGCTGGGCCTCCTCGGTCAGCCGGGCGCTGACCGGCTTCGCACCGCTGCTGTTCGGCTCGGTGATGTGGCCGGTGCTGGGGCTCCCGGTGACCTTCGCGGTGCTGGCGCTGGCGGTGCTGGTGGCCGTCGTGTGGATGGCCATAGCGGCACCGGAGACCAAGGGCCGGGCCCTGGACAGCGCCGGCGAGGACCCGTCGGCGGCCACGGCCGGGGCGGTGCCCGAGCAGGCGCAGCTCTGACGACCCATCAGCACCACAGCACCACAGCACCACGTACGACAGGAGGACCATGAAGCCCGCACCGTTCCGGTATCACCGGGCCCCCGACGTCGAAGGAGCCACCCGGCTGCTGGCCGAACTCGGTGACGACGCCAAGGCCATCGCCGGCGGACAGAGCCTGGTCGCGATGATGAACTTCCGACTGGCCCGCCCGCGACACCTGATCGACATCGGCGGCATCCGGGAGCTCGACCGGCTGCACCGGGACGCCGGGGGCGCGCTGCGCATCGGGGCGCTCACCACCCACCACACGGTGGAGACCGCTCCCACGGAGGTGCTCGGGGCGGGCTTTGCGGTCCTGCGGGACGCCATGGGCTGGATCGGGCATCTGCCCATCCGCACGCGCGGCACGGTCGGCGGCAGCATCGCGCACGCCGACGCCACGGCCGAGTGGTGCCTGCTCGCGGTGGCCCTCGACGCCGAGTTCGTGGCGCGCGGCCCGCGCGGCGAGCGGAGCATCCCGGCCGCGGACTTCTTCCTCGGCTACTACACGACCGCCCTCGACCCGGACGAACTGCTCGTCGAGATCGTCTTTCCCCGGCCCGCTCCGCATGCGGCCCTCACCGAATTCGCCGAGCGGCGCGGTGACTTCGCCCTGGTGGCGGCCGCCGTGGACCTCGACGTCGAGGAGGGGACCGTACGCGGCGGCCGGGTGGCGCTCGGCGGTGTGGCGGCCACGGTGGTACGGGTGCCCGAGGCGGAGGCCGTGCTGGCCGGCGAAGGCTCCTTCGAGGCCTGCGCGGCCGCCGCCGCACAGGCCGTCGATCCCCCCGACGACGCGTCCGGCAGCACGCACTACCGCCGGGGACTGGTCCGGACGCTGGTCCGGCGGGCCTGCGAGGAGGCGATGTCCCGATGACGGAACGGAAGCTGGTGGGCAGGTCGGTGGCCCGCCGCGAGGACCCTCGGCTGCTGTCCGGACGCGGGCGGTTCGTCGACGACATCGCGCTGCCCGGCATGCTGCACGCCCAGTTCGTGCGCAGTACGGTCGCCCACGGCGAGATCGCCTCGGTCGACCTGTCGGCGGTCCGCCGCGTCCCGGGTGTCGTGGCCGCGTTCACGGCGGACGACCTGGCCCTGGGCGACATCACCGCCCAACTGGGGCGTCCTGCCTCGGAGTTCGTCCCGACCGCGATGCCCGTTCTGGCCCGCGACAAGGTCCGCTACGTCGGGGAGCCCGTCGCGATCGTGGTGGCCCGGGACGCCTACGCGGCCGAGGACGGACTGGAGGCGGCGCGGGTCACGTACACCACGCTGCCACCGGTCATGTCCGAGGAGGCGGCCCTCGCCCCGGGCGCTGCCCTCGTCCACGCCGAGGCCGCCCGCAACACCCTCGTCGACGTCTCGCTGTTCGCCACGGACGGCATCGACGACATCTTCGACTCCGCGCCCTGTGTCGTCCACGTCGACAGCAGGACCGGCCGGCAGAACGCGCTGCCGCTGGAGACCCGCGGCGTGGTGGCGCACTGGGACGACCGCGAGGAACAGCTCGTCCTGCAGACCTGCACCCAGGTCCCGCATCAGGTACGGACGGTGGCCTCCCGCAGTCTGCGTCTCGACGAGCGCGCGGTGCGGGTCGTGGTGCCCGACATGGGCGGCGGCTTCGGCCAGAAGTGCGTCGTCGGCCGGGAGGAGATCGCGGCCGGCGCGGCCGCGCTGCGGCTGCGGCGGCCCGTGAAGTGGATCGAGGACCGCAAGGACGCGCTGTCCGCGTCGTTCCTCGCCCGTGAACAGCACTATCGGGTGCGCGCCGCCTTCGACGCGGACGGCGGGATCCTGGCGCTCGACGCGGACGTGGTGTGCGACATGGGCGCCTACTCCTGCTATCCGTTCACGGCGGGCATCGAGCCGCTGATGGCCTCCGCCGAGATGCCCGGTGTCTACCGGGTGCCCGCCTACCGGGTGCGCGGCCGGGCGGTCACCACCAACAAGGCCCCCACCGCGCCGTACCGGGGCGTGAGCCGGCCGCAGTACGTGATGGTCGTCGAGCGGCTCTTCGAGCGCGCCGCCCGCGAACTGGACCTGGACCCCGTCGAGATCCGCCGCCGCAACGTCATCACCGACTTCCCGTACACGGGCGTCAACGGCATCACCTACGACCCCGGTTCCTATCTGGAGTCCCTGAATCTCTGCGAGCGGCTCGTCAGGGACGAGGGCTGGTACGACCAGCAGGCCGCGGCGGCGGCCGAGGGACGGCACCTCGGCATCGGCTACGCGTGCTTCAGCGAGCGCACCGGTTACGGCTCGGCGACCTTCGCCCAGCGCAAGATGCAGGTCGTGCCGGGCTTCGACATCTCCGAGGTGCGGATGGACACCAGCGGCGCGGTGACCGTCACCACCGGCACCATGAGCCACGGGCAGAGTCACGAGACCACGATGGCGCAGATCGTCGCCGACGAACTCGGTCTGGACATGGCCAAGGTGCGACTCCACCAGGGCGACACCGACCGCATCACCTACGGCTGGGGCACCTTCGCCAGCCGCTCCATCACCGTCGGCGGCAGCGCGGTGCGCCTGGCCGCGGCGAAGCTCGGCGACAAGCTCCGCGCCGTCGCCGCGGCCCGCTGGGACGTCGGCCCGGACGAGGTGGAACTGGCGGACGGCCGCGTCCGCCGCCGCGACGACCACGGTGCCGTCCTGACCTACGAAGAGATCGCCGACATCGCCTACCTCCAGGCGCAGCTGCTGCCCAAGGACATCGAACCGGGCCTGTCGGCCACCGCCACCTTCGACGTCTTCAACGACGGCACCTTCTCCAACGCCACCCACGGTGTCGTCGTCGAACTGCACGAGGGCACCGGGCAGGTGCAGATCCTCCGGTACGTCTGCGTGGAGGACTGCGGGGTCGCCATCAACCCGCAGGTGGTGGAGGGGCAGTGCCGCGGCGGCATCGCACAGGGCATCGCGGGTGCGCTGTTCGAGCAGGTCACCTACGACGCCCAGGGCGAGCCGTCGGCGACCAGCTTCATGGACTACAAGGTGCCCACCGCCCACGAGATCCCCGATGTCCTGATCCACCACCTGGAGACGCCCTGCGCCTTCACCGAGACCGGCGCGAAGGGCGCCGGCGAGGGCGGCACCATCGGGGCTCCCGCCGCCGTCCTCAACGCCGTCAACGACGCCCTGCGCCCCACGGGCGTCGAGCTCGACCACACACCGGTCACCCCGGAGACCGTGTACCGCGCCCTGCACCAGGAGGCCACCCGATGACCGATGACGCAGTCGTGACGCAGCGGGAGTTGCAGCTGTTGACCCTCGACGTCAACGGCGAGCAGCACGAGGTGATCACCGAGCCGCGCCGCACCCTCGTCGACGTGCTCCGTCACGAGCTGCGGCTGACCGGTACGCACGTCGGCTGCGAGCACGGCATCTGCGGCGCCTGCACCGTGCTGGTCGACGACCGTCCGGTGCGCGCCTGCCTGATGTTCGCGGCGCAGGCCGAGGGGGCCCGGATCCGTACCGTGGAGTCCCTTTCGGACGGGGACCGGCTCAGCGATCTGCAGCGGGCGTTCAGCGAGCACCACGGGCTGCAGTGCGGGTTCTGCACGCCGGGCTTCCTGATGCTCGCCGAGGGGTTCCTCGCCGAGCGGCCGGAGGCGACCAAGGAGGAGATCCGGGAGGTCGTCGCCGCCAATCTGTGCCGGTGCACCGGCTACCAGACCATCGTCGAAGCGATCGACGGGTGCGCGCGGGCCCGGCGCCGGGCCTGCGCGGGTCTTTGTGACAGCAAGGAGAAATGACGTATGCAACTGACCCACGAGGTGCCGGTGCAGGCCTCGCCGGACGAGGTCTTCGCCCTGATGAACGATGTCGAGCGGGTCGCCGGGTGCATGCCGGGCGCCGCGCTCGACGGGCAGGACGGCGACGTCTGGCAGGGCCGGGTGAAGATCAGGGTGGGTCCGGTCAGCGCCGCGTACGCGGGCACGGTCCGGTTCCTGGACGTCGACGCCGACCGGCGGCGGCTGCGGGTGCACGCCCGCGGGGCCGACGCGCACGGCAGCGGGGACGCGGAGGCCGAGGTCGCGCTGGAGGTGGTGGCGGCGCCCGGGGGCGCGGTGCTCCAGCTCTGCACGGACCTGGTGATCCGCGGCAAGATCGCCCAGTTCGGGAAGGGGGCGATCGCCACCGTGTCGGACCGGATCCTGCAGCAGTTCGCCCGGAATCTGGGGAGTCTGCTGGACCAGAACCGGGCCGGCGCGGCGGCGCCCCGCGACGCGGCCGTCACTTCCACCGCGCCCACCGCACCACGGGCCGCCCTCGCGCAGAGCACCGAACTCGACGGCCTGGCGACCCTGCTCGGCCCGTCCGCCGCCAAGTACGGCCTGGTCGCCGGGGCGTTCGCGTTCGGGCTCTTCGAAGGCTGGCTGCTGGGCCGGCTCGGTGCCCAGGCACGGGAGCTGCGCGCCCTGCGGAGGGCGTCGTGAGCGCCGCGCGGTACGGGCCGGAGACCGAACTCGCCTATGCCCGGGCGGGCTTCGGCGGCCCTGTGCGCCGCGGTGAGCGGCCCGCGATCGTCGTGGTCGACCTCACCCGTGGCTTCACCGAGGACGTCTTTCCGTCCGGCGCCGACCTGACCGATGTCGTCGGCGCCACAAGCGAGTTGATCGAGGCGGGCCGCGGGGCCGGCGTGCCCGTCGTGTTCACCGCGATCGCGTACACGCCGGCCGAGGCGACCGGCGACGCCCTCCCCTGGCTGCACAAGGCGCGGGGCATGCGGGCGCTGCGCGAGGGCAGCGCGGAGGTCGTGGTCGATCCCCGGCTTCCGCGCCGGCCCGCGGACCACCTGATCGTGAAGAAGGGCGCCTCCGCCTTCTTCGGGACCTCGCTGGCCGCCCTGCTGACCGGCCTCGGCCGCGACACGGTGCTGGTGTGCGGGGCGACGACGAGCGGTTGTGTGCGGGCCACGGCCGTGGACGCCGTGCAGTGCGGATTCTCGGTGCTGGTGCCGCGCGAGTGCGTCGGCGACCGGGCGGCCGGCCCGCACGAGGCGAATCTCTTCGACATCCAGGCCAAGTACGGCGATGTGATCGGCCTCGCGGACGCCGTCGGCTATCTCGGCGGGCTACCGGGCCCGGTCCGGTGACCCCGCCCCCACTCCCCCGTCCGCCACTGGAGGTTCCCGTGCCACCGAACCCGCCCACCCGCTGTCTGCCGCAGTCCGCGCTCGCCGACTTCGCCGACGTACCCGCCACGAGCCGCTGGGTGCGTTCGGGCGGCACCCGTCTGCACGTCCTGGACTACGGCGGCGACGGCGTCCCGCTCGTCGTACTGCCCGGCATCACCAGCCCCGCGATCACGATGGACTTCGTCGCGCGTGAACTGACCGGCCTGGTACGCCCGTTGGTGCTCGACATCCGCGGCCGTGGGCTCTCCGACGACGGCGGCCGCTACGACCTCGACGCGTACGCCGAGGACACCGAAGCCGTCGTCACCGGGCTCGGTCTGGACCGCCCGGTGCTCTTCGGGCACTCCATGGGCGCGCGGATCGCGGCGGTGACGGCCGTCCGGGGCAGGGTCGCGCTGCGCGGCACGGTGCTGGGCGACCCGCCGATGAGCGGACCGGGGCGCGGGCCCTACCCGACGGCGCTGACGGCGTTCCTGGACCAGTTGGCGCAGGCCGCACGCGGCACGGACGCGGACGAGGTGGCCGAGTCGTGGCCGCGCTGGCCGCGGCCGGAGCAGGAACTGCGGGCGCGCTGGCTGGCCAGCTGCGGGCGGGAGGCCGTCGTGGCCACCCATCGCGGTTTCGAGAGCGAGGACTTCTTCCGCTGGTGGCCCGGTGTGCCGGGCCCCACGGCGCTGCTGTACGGCGCCGAGAGCCCCGTCGTCACCGCCGAGGGCGCGCGGGAGGCGGCCGGGCTGCACCCGTCCGCCGCGCTCGTCAGGATTCCGGACGCCGGCCACATGCTGTTCTGGGACAACCCGCCGGCCGCGCTCGCGGCGCTGCGCGAGGCCCTCGGCCCGATGCTGACCTGACACCCCGTCCGCGGACCGGTTCCCGGACCGTCCCGTTCCGGCTGCCGGACCGAGGCGGAGCCATGCTTAAGTGAGCCCATGGCTGACGAAACCGCACCCTCGACCTCCACCCCGCCCCGGCCTCCCGCCGCCCTGACGACCGCGCCCGGCTACCAGGTCCGGCGCCTCTACCAGGCGTATCTCGCGGTCTGGATCCGCGCGGTGGACCCGACGCTCACCGGCCCGCAGTTCGCGGTACTGCAGACCGTGGACGCGGCGCCGGGGCACGATCAGCGGTCGATGGCGTCGGCGGTGGCCCTGGACACCTCGACGATGGCGGACGTCGCCCGGCGGCTGGAGACCCGGGGGCTGATCGTCCGCAGGACGGCCGCCGACGACGGCCGCCGCAAGCTGCTCTACCTGACCGAGGAGGGCAAACAGACCCTCGACGACGCCAACAGCCGTGCGCGGCAGCTCGACCAGCGGCTCCTGGAGCCCTTCGGCGGCGAGCGCCGCGAAGAGATCGTGCACCTGCTCACGTCGCTCGCCGACCACTGGGAGCGGCTCACCGAGGACCTGTAGCCGCGCGCCGCGGCACTCCACGGGTCCCGGTCCCGCTCGTCAACGACCGTCTGCACACCGGACCCCGGAGGATGCCGTGCCCCGCCCCGACCACCACATCGGCCTGATCGTGCCCAGCTCGAACCGCACCATGGAAACGGAGCTGCCGCGCATGCTGCATGCGCGGGAGTCCGTCCTGACGGAGGACCGGTTCGTCTTCCACAGCAGCCGGATGCGCATGCAGCACGTCACGCCGGAGCAGTTGCGCGCCATGAACGCGCAGACCGGACGCGCCGCCCTGGAACTCGCCGACGCGCGGCCCGACGTGGTCGCCACGGCCTGCCTCGTGGCGATCATGGCGCAGGGCCCGGGGCACCACTGCACCGCGGAGGACGAGATCACCACCGTGCTGCGCGACCAGGGCGCGCCGGCCCCCGTCGTCTCCAGCGCCGGGGCGCTGCTCGACGGGATCAGGGCCCTGGGGGCGCAGCGGATCGCGATCATCACTCCGTACAGGAAGCCGCTGACCCGCCTGGTCGCGGAGTACATCGAGGACGCGGGCACCGAGGTGGTGGACGCGCTGAGCCTGGAGGTGGCGGACAATCTGGCGGTGGCCCGCCTCGACCCCGCCGACCTGCGCGCGCACTGGCGGCGCCTGGACCTCTCCCGGGCCGACGCACTGGTCCTCTCCGCCTGCGTCCAGATGCCGTCGCTGGCGTCGATCCAGCCGGTCGAGGACGCGGCGGGCCTGCCGGTGCTCTCCGCGGCCACCGCCACGGCGTACCGCATCCTGACCGCACTGGACCTTGCGACGTTCGTGCCCGGCGCGGGCAGCCTGCTCAGCGGCCGCGTCCGCCGGCCCGCCGACTCTCCTGGGGCCGCTGCCGGCGGGCGGCCGGTCTAGGCCGTCTCCGATGGGCCATGGCCGGGACGGTGGGCCGTGACCAGCAGGGCGGCGCTGCGCAGGCGTACCGCGCCGTCGGCCTCGTGGGGGCGCAGGGTGTCGATGAGCCTTTGGCGTGCGCGCTCCTGCTCGTCCGGTCCGACCTGGCTGGTCAGGTGGTGTCCGGGGCCGGATTCCAGCAGCAGGGCGGCCGCGTCGGCGGCGTCGCGCCCCCACGTCCCGTAGGCCTCGGTCTCGGCCACCTCGATGTCCTGGTACCCGGCGGCGGACAGCACCTCGCGCAGCAGGTCCGGTTCCGCCAGGGAGAACATCCCCGGACCTCCCGGCGCGCCGAAGCCCTCCATGGGCAGGATGTCGCGCAGTGCGGCGACGGCCCGCAGCCACTCGTTGGCCTCGGCACGCGTCGCACAGACGAAGGCGATGCGGCCACCGGGGCGCAGGGCCCGCCCGATGTTGGCGAAGGCGGCGACGGGGTCGGCGAAGAACATCACTCCGAAGCGGCTGATCACGACGTCGAACGCGCCCGGCTCGAAGGGGTGGGCCTGCGCGTCGCCCTGCTCGAAGGCCACATTGCCCAGCTCTTCGAGCTCCGCGGTCCGGCGTGCGCGCGCCAACATCGGGGCGGAGAGGTCCAGGCCCAGGGCCCGGCCGCGGACGGCCCGGCGTGCGGCGAGCCGGGTCGTACTGCCGGCTCCGCAGCCGATGTCCAGGACGCGGTCGCGGTCGGTGAGGGCGGCGGCGGTGAGCAGGGGGGTGTTGAAGCCCCCGTTCACGGCGTCCCAGCGGTCCTGGTGCTGGGCCCAGTGGGTGCCCTCGTAGCCGTTCCATGCCTGTGCCTGATCGGTGTTGACGAGGTGTTGCATCCGTGACCTCCTGCTGGCTCCGGTGTCTGCCGAGACCTAGAATGGGCGCTCGCCCAAACAGTATGGGCGCACGCCCATACTGGCAACGCCCTTTGTGTGCCGGAGTGTTCACCGCGAGCACGTACAGGAGAGGTCTTATGTCACCACGTGGGGTAGCGATCCCCGACCCGCGCGAGCGGCTGTTCGCCGCCGCGGAGCGGGTCGTGTCCCGCGAGGGCCCGACCGCCCTCACCAGCCGAGCGATCACCACCGAGGCGGGCTGCGCCAAGGGGCTGCTGCACACGCACTTCGACGGCCTGGACGAATTCGTCGCCGAGCTGGCCCTGGACCGGCTCGCGCGCACCGCACGAGAAGCCGCGCAACTCCCCGGGCGCGCCGGTCGGGCAACCGTGGCCGACAACCTCGTCACGGTCGCACTCGCCCTGCTGAACTCCCTGGACCCCGCGGTCATCGGCCTGGCCATGACCCGCTCCGGCGCCGCCCTCCGGATTCGCCGGGCACTGGAGGCCGGCGCGCCGGGCTTCGCGGCGATGCAGGACGCGATCACCGCGTACCTGGACGCCGAACGGCGGCTCGGGCGCCTCGCGGACGGCACCGACACCGCGACCGTCGCACTCGCTCTCGTCGGCACTCTCCACCACCTGCTGATGACCGACTGGGCCGGCGCCCCGCACCCCCGCGAACCGGCAGAACGACTGATCGCCCTGCTCATCGGCACCGACTCGGACGGCACGGCGGGCACTCAGGCCACGCCGCCCGGGTGAGCCGGCGCCCCGCTACGACCCGAAGGGCGGCTTCAGCTCCGGGTGGCCGGGCACGCCGGCCAAAGGGAGCGGGACGGTGGCGAGTTCTGTCATATGACGTGGCCATATGGATGAATCGCACGGACGTACGGGGGACCTGCCGGCCCCCACCGTGGCGAGCAGCTCCCGATCGGGAATGCGGGAAGCGCGGCGTTGCCGCCCTTCCCGAACCCGAACGAAAGGAGCAATCGATGGACGTCGACTTCGACAAGGAAACCGGTATCGGCCCCACGGATCCGAAGGGAAAACTCACCACCGAGGAGAAGGCCCTCCTCCGTGATATTCAGGGAAACATCCTGAAGAGCCACGGCCGGGACCACAGCCGGCACCTTTTCATCAAATTCGACGCGGCCAAGGCACAGGAAGCCAGAGCCTGGCTCGGCGAGTTGAGCAAGACCAAGGTGACCTCCGCGCTGAAGCAGTGGGACGATTCACGCGCCCGCGCCGAAATCTTCGAGAAATCGAAGAAGGAGGAGGACCCCGAGGCGTATCTCGGTGTTGAGCTGTCCAAGAAGCCCAGCAGCATCTTCGTCAACGTCATGCTGTCGGCCAAGGGGTACGACGCCCTCGGCCTGAGCGGCAAAAAGCCGACGGACACCACGTTCGGCGCAGGCGCCGCCGGCGCGGTGAGCAGGCTTGCCGACCCGCCCCGGAAGGACTGGGAGTCACCCTTCAAGGAGGATCTGCACGCGCTCGTCGTCATCGCGGACGACGACCCCGGCAAGGTCGCCGCCGAGGCCAAGGTCATCGCCGACTCCCTCAAGGCCGGCAAGGTGGTGAACACCGAGGTCGGCCGGGCCCTGCGGCGCGGCAAGAACGGCCCCGTCCACGAACACTTCGGCTTTGTCGACGGCGTGAGCGACCCGCTGTTCTTCGCCAAGGACATCCCCAAGAACAGCAAGCAGTGGAACCCCGGGGCGCCGCTCAAGCTCGCTCTGGTGAAGGACCCCGGCGGGCACTCCAAGACCGGCTACGGAACATTCCTGGTATACCGCAAGCTCGAACAGAATGTCGACCAGTTCAACATGGACCGGCACGAGTTGGCCAAGGCCCTGGCGAAGGAGGACAACCGGACCGAACCCAACCACGCCGACCGCGAACTGGCCGGAGCCTACCTGGTGGGACGCTTCCCCGACGGATTCCCGGTCTCGGAGAACGCGACTCCCGACGGCGCCGACAAGGACATTCCCAACAACTTCAACTTCAGCGCCGACACCGGCGGACTGAAGTGCCCGTTCCAGTCGCACATCCGCAAGACGAACCCACGCGGAGACACCACCAAGTTGGGCGGGACGCTCAAAGAGGAGCGAACCCACCGCATTTCCCGCCGGGCCATCAGCTATGAGAAGAAGGGCAAGGTCGGTCTGCTCTTCCTGTGCGTCCAGGGGAACATCCAGAACCAGTTCGAGTTCATGCAGTCGGCCTGGGTCAACGCCCCCGGATTCGTCCAGCCCCAACCTCCCACCGGCCTGGACCCCGTGGTCGGCCAGGGCAAGCCGGTCGCCCAGCAGTGGCCCGCGAAGTACGGCTCCGACAAGAAGGTCACCCTGAGCCTGAAGCAGTCCGTGCACATGAAGGGCGGCGAATACTTCTTCATGCCCAGCATGGGCTTCCTCAAGGGCCTCGCAAAGACCAGCTGACCCGCAAGGCCGGCTGACCCACAAGGCCGGCTGATCCGTGCGGTCCACAACCGCCCGGGACCGGATGCCCGCCACCCGGCCCCGGGCGGCCCCCTGGCGACCTGCGCCCCGGCGTCAGCCGGCCGCCCGCCCGGCTTCCCGGGCGTGCCGGGTACGTGCGCGCGCCAGGGCGGCGTCGAAGCATCTCCCGTCGAAGCGGTCCGTCGCGTGAGGGTGCGCGCGGTACGACGCACGCGCGACCTGCAAAAACTATAATGCACTCCATATTTGCACTAGGCTTCACTATTACTACCCGAGGTGGGCCCGGTGGGCGCCGTGACGAAGTAGGGGCGGGAAGGCATGGCCATCACAGCGTCGGATGCGCTGCGCAGGGTGACCGCCGTCCGGTACGTGACCCCGCTGCGGAGCGGGGGCTCGGTCCCCGGCGCCGTCGAGGCCGACGACCTGGGGACGTACGTCGTCAAGTTCACCGGCTCGGCGCAGGGACGCAAGGCGCTCGTCGCCGAGGTCATCGTCGGCGAGCTGGCCCGGCAACTCGGCTTGCGGGTCCCGGAGTTGGTGCTGGTCGACTTCGACCCCTCGGTCGCCGCGGAGGAACCGCACCAGGAAGTGCGGGACCTGCTGCACGCCAGCGCGGGGCTCAACCTCGGCATGGACTATCTGCCGGGAGCGACCGACTTCACCCCCGACGCCGCGGACGCCGTCGAGGTCGATTCGGCGGAGGCGGCCAGAATCATCTGGCTGGACGCGTTCACCGCGAACGTCGACCGCACGACCCACAGCCCCAACCTCATGACCTGGCCGTCCTCCGGCCACCAGCGCCCCCGCCTGTGGCTCATCGACCACGGCGCCGCCCTCGTCTTCCACCACCGCTGGGACACCGCGACCGACACGACCACGAAGGCGTACGACTTCCGGCACCACGCGCTCGGCACCCGACAGCCCGACATGGCCGCGGCCGACGCCGAGTTCGCCCCCCGCATCACCACGGAGCTGCTGCACGAAGTGGTCTCCGCCATTCCCGATGCCTGGCTCACCGACGAACCGGGATTCGCCACCGCGGCAGAGGTCCGCGACGCCTACGTCGCCCATCTCACGGCCCGGGCCCGGGACTCCGCCTCCTGGCTCCCGACGGAGTTCCCGTCGCCGCGCGGTCCGGCCACCGGTTAGGGGCTAGGGCCTGTCCGATGGGTCAGGGTCGGACAGACCCCAAGGGCCGCGCGAACGCAAGAGGCCGCAGCCACGGCAACGCATCTCCGCAGTGGCTGCGGCCTCTTCGTGGAGCGCGGCTTCGATCACGACCGGGACGTACGCTCCACCGACGCCCGGGCCGGCGCCGATCAGTCGAGCGGCGCGTGGACCGCCTCGTAGCCGACCTTCAGCCGGCTCGACTTGATTTTGACGGAGCGGATGGAGACATCGGTGAGGCAGCTCAGGTCGGTGACGTGCGTGCCACCACAGAACTCCGTCGCGAGGCCCTCGATGGTGATCGTCCGCCGCCCGTCGCACTCGCCGGAGCTGATCGGGAGGCCCTGTGCGAGGGCCTTGGCCACTCCCTCCCGCAGGGAATCAGCCAATTGCTCCTTGTCCATTTCCGCGCCCTCCAGCTCGTATTCGACCCGAGCCTGGCCGGGAAAGTGGTTGCTGCCCACGTGGCGCACCCCGAAGGGGCGAATCAGCGCGTCGACCAGGTGACCCGCGGTGTGGAGGGCGGCATGCAGGCGACGTTGTTCGGCGTCGATGGCCGCCGTGACCACTTGGCCCTCGGAGAATCCAAGGGGGTCGTTCCCGGATTCCGGGACCAGTTCGACGTAGACCCGTCCCGATTCGGGGTCACGGAGGGGAGACGCGGGAATATCGTCGACCCAGCCCCGATCGCTCGGTTGCCCTCCGCCCTGCGGATGGAAAATGTTGTCCACCAGGGCCAGCCGAATCCCGGCGGCGCTCGACGCGCAACTCAGAATCCTGCTCTTGGCCTCGTAGGTGTACGTCTGGGTCAGATAGACGTTGTTCTGCGTGCCCACTGTCTTTGGGGTGCCTTCCATATGGCTCACGGTGTGCTGCGGGAGAGTGCTCATGGTGCGCTACAGGAGAAGATCGAGGGGCGGAAAATGGCGAATTATTTGAGCCCCGGTGCCGCCGGTCCGTGCCGCTCGGCCGGTCGCGCCGTTCTGTGCTGGGCCGGCGGCTCCTTCCCGCCCGCCCCGTCCCACTCGTCCGTGTGGGCCGTTTCGGGCTCTCCGGTCTGTGCGTCGGGGGCGTCGCCGGAAGCCGCCCGGCGCGGACGGCGATTGATGAGTGCGACGCCCGTGATGCCGAGCGCCCCGCCGACCAGTGCCAGGGGGGACGGCACCTCCCCCAGCCATACGTACGCGACGACGAGGGCGACCGGTGGCACGAGGTACAGGGCCGCGGTGGACGAGGCCATGGACAGCCGGGCGACCGCGTAACCCCAGACTACGAAGCCCACCGCGGAGGGGAACAGTCCAAGGAAGATGGTGGACCCCAGTGACGCCGCCGACGCGGTCGCGAAGCCGTGCACCATCCAGGGGAAGAGGGGGAGCAGGAAGAGGGTTCCCGCCCACATCGCGTAACAGGCGACCTCGAGGCCGGTGTACCAGGCCAGGAGGGGCTTGGTCGCGAAGTGGTAGACGCCCTGGACAACGGCCGCGGCGAGGACGACCCACGCCGACGCGGTGTATTGGGCGTGGCCTCCGGCCACCGCGATCACCGCCGCGCCTACGATCGCCACCACGCTTCCGACGGCCTTCAACCAGGTGATCCGCTCCCCGAGGAAGGCCGCCGCAAGCAGCACGCTGAACACCGGTGCGACGGCGATGAGCAGGCTCGCGGTGCCGGCGGGGACGTGCACCTCGCCCCAGTTCAGAAGGACTTGGTAAGCCGACATGCCGCTCACACCGCACAGCACGATCATGGGCAGGTCGCGGCGGCGCGGTGTGCGTACGCCGAGGAACGGTGCCGCGATCGCCAGGGCGACCGAGGCGACCATGAGGCGTGCCAGCGAGAGGCCGGCGACACCGAAGCCCTCCAAGCCCACGCGAATGGCGGGGAAGGCCGACGCCCACGCGAAGACAGTGAGGGCCAGAGCCCAGATGGCTTTCGGGATCTTCACGAGCCCGATCGTGTCACCGACGCATGTCCGGAGCAAATGCCCCAGACGCAAATAAAGGGGTGTCGGGTCATTTCTGGCCACACACTTTACGGCGAACACTCGTACTTTTTTGCGAGAAATCACTGGAACGGGTAATTCCGATCCCACTTTTACCGACAAGCTCGTAGCCTCGCCTGGAGCACCCGGTCCGTATGGATCTGTGCGGACCCTCGGCCGCAACCCAGACAAGCGAGGCAGAGCGCTTCTTATGGCTGATTTCGACTTCACGCGGATTCTGATCTATGCGTTCAACTACGCCGACCGGATACTGCAGGAGGTGTCGTACCTTCGCTACTCGGCGGAGCGGAGCCTTTGTTTCCTGTGGGACCTCCGCGACCCGGCGGTGCGGGCTGTCGTCATCACGTCGGAACCAGTCGATCCCTACACGCTCGAGTACCACTTCCGCGACGTCTTCCGGTTCGACGACCGCATGATCGAAAGCGCCCGTGAGCGGCTGACCCTGCTGACACCGAGCTCCCACCAGCCGCGCCCGCTCGATGATCTGGTCCTCGAGGAGGACCGGATCGTGGACGCGCTGCGGGGCGCCGCGCAGGAGAGCGCGCGGACGTCCATCGTCCACTTCATGGCCTCCGACTCCCTCGACGAGTTGGCCCGCCGGGTCGGTGCCGATCTCGAAGAGGGCCACCGGTCCTTCGTCGCCCGCTGGGGAAGCAAGGCCGGCGGCAAGGAGATCCTCCTGCGCGCCGGTGTCGCGGTACCCGACGGGACGGCGGAGGAGCTGCGCAGCGAGGAGGCCGTGGTACGGGAGATCGAGCGGCTCGCCTCGGGCCCGCGCCGGGCGCGGCGCGTCATGGTGAAGCTGAGCCCGGACACCTATGCCGCGTCGATCGGCAATGTGCTGGTCGACTGCGACAAGCTCGGCAGCACCGGGGATCTCCTCGCAGCCGCCGAGGTGATCCGGATGCCCTCCGACGACTTCTACCGGGAGCTCGCCGACGGAGGGGCGATCGTGGAGGAGTTCCTCGACGACGTCACCTCGTCGCCCAGCGGGCTCGGGGACATCCGCGCGGACGGCACGGTCAAGGTGGTCGCCAGCCACGACCAGGTGCTGTCGGGCGGCCAGTACTGGGGGTGCCGGTTCCCGGCGGAGGAGCGGTGGCGGCCCGTCATCAACGACGCGGTCGCGCGCACGGGTGCGGTGCTGGCCGAGCTCGGTCACCGGGGCACGTTCGGTATCGACTTCGTGATCGCGGGAGAGCGCGGACCGCTCGCGGTGGAGATCAACCTGCGCAAGGTCGGTCCCAGTCATGTGCTGAAGTACGCCGAGGCACTCGTCGGCAATGAGGTCGGGGACGACGGACTGCTGCGGCGGAGCGACGGAGCGCCGATGTGCTACGTGCACGGGCGGCTGCACGAACCGGAGGCGCTCGGCAGGATCGACCCGCGGACCGCCGTCGAGCGGCTCCGTGCGGAGGGGTTGCTCTACCAGCAGGACAAGGGCGAGGGCGTGGCCCTGCATGTGCTGGGGGCCCTGAAGTCCTGCGGCTTCGTGGAGTTGACCGCCTTGGCCCCCACCTTCGAGGCCGCCGACGCGTACAGCAAGGCGGCGAAGGCGTCCCTGATGCGTGCTTGACGGAGGCCTGCTCGAGAAGATGAACCGCCCCGCGTGACCAGGGCGGTTCATCTCGCTCAGAGTTGGCGCAGGGCCTGCTCGAAGGTCTCCACGATGCGCTCCGGCTCCTCGGTGCCGACGGATATCCGCAGCATGTCCCGGTGCAGCCCTCTGGCCCGCAGAGCGGCACGGCCCTCGGGCGTCGAGAGCAGGTCGTAGTGCGCGATGAAGATCTGCGGTGACGCCATCGTGAACTCGGCACCGAAGCTGGGGCCCTTGGCAACCGCGAGGCGGTCGTACACCTGCTCCAGCGGGACTTTGAGGTCCATCATGAGCAGGCCCCCCGGTGCGTCGGACCGGCGTTCGACCTTGCGGTAGTTGCCCTCGGAACGTGCGTCGTACGCCCAGTCGACGCGTCGGACGACCCTGTCGTGGCGTGCGAGGCAGGCGGCGAGGGCAAGGGTGTTGGCGTTCACCCGGTCCATACGTTCCGCGTAGCCGCGGATCCGGGCCGCCACGCGTGCCGTGTCGCGGTGGTAGGGCTCGTCGCCGTGGCGCGGCAGCTCGGTGCGCAGGTCCGGTCCGAAGGAGGAGTCCGGGTTGACCACGGCCGCGCCCATCAGGACGTCGGCCGATCCGGTGGCGTACTTGGTGAGGCTCTCGCAGACCACGTCGGCGTGGGGAAGCACATCGACGTTGTAGGGGGTGGCGATCGTCGCGTCGACCACCAGCGCGCAGCCCGCCCGGGCGGCGATCTCCCGCAGGGCCGGGATGTCCGGGGCGCGCAGGCTCGGATTGCTCGGCACCTCCGCGATGATGCCGGCGAGCTCCCCGGCGTGCGCGTCGGCGACACGGGCGATCTCCGGCAGGTCGAACGGGTCGGGGACCGTGGTGTGTTCGACGTCGATGACGCGCTTCTCCAACAGGCTCATGGTGTCGAAGAAGATCCAGCCGAGCTGGAGCCATCTGCGCCGGCCGTTCTCCCGCTGGATCCCGGAGACCGCGGCGATGGCCGCCGCCACGGCGTTCATGCCGCTGTTGTGCAGCGATACGTCCGCTGTGTCGCGCACACCGTAGGCGTGGGCGAGGACAGCCCTGACGGCTTCCGAGGGCGCTTCCTCCACCGCGGCCTCGGCTTGCCGGCTCTCGATCAGACCGGCGTCCAGCAGGACGTCTTCCGCCTCGCGCGAGGACAGGTGGCTACCCGTGTGCTGTACGTATGCGCGGACCCGTGCGGCCGAGGGACCGTCGGCGGGGAGCCGCACCCCGTGCAGGCCGTGTCTGTCGAACGCGGCGTCAGGGGAGAGTCCGGCGTACGCCGCGGCGGCCCCCGCGGCTCGTGCCGAGCGGGCCAGGACGAGGCCCTCGCCCGGTCCGATGCCGTCCTGCGCGAGGAGCCCCGCCACCCGTGTCACATACGGATGAGTACGGAAGCGCGGATAGCCCCAGGAGATGCGGCTCCGGGTGGCCGCGTCGTCCGACTCGTAGCCGACGACCGCCGCGACGTCGGGGATCGAGACGGACACCGAGTGGATGGAGCCGGGGACGGGCCGGCCTGCGGCGATGTGCCGCAGGCCGCGGGCCGACCCGATGTCCCCGGACTCCCCGGATGCTTCGAGGGTCATACCTCGAGGCCCACGAGCTGCTGCACGCCGTCCCAGTAGCGCTCCACGAGTCCGAGGAATTCGAAGGCGCCCTCCTCGAACTCCGTCCGGGTGGCCGGCGATCCCACATAGGGAGCGATCGCGTTGAAGACGGAGTTGCTGTGGCCCACCTCGACGTCGATGTGCAGTTGCCAGAAGTGGCGCAGGTCCTTGTCGTAGCCCTGGTTGCCCAGCCCGTCATTGATCTTGGAGACCATGATGGACGACATGGTCTCGTCGGCGTACAGCGCACCGAGGGCCTTGTGGATCGACGATTCGGTGTAGAGAATCCGGATTCCGTCGTTCAGCCGCTTGGTGACCTCCAGCGGCTCGTAACGGTCGAGGTGTTCCTTGTCGATTCCGATCCGGGCGAGGAAATCGCCGAAAAGGACGGAGTGCGTCGGGTCGCCGCCGACCTCGTCGGCCACGTTCAGGATGATCTCCCGGAGGATCATCTCGTCCCGGGTCTTGATCGCCATCCCGGTGATGTAGAAGGGGAGATGGCGGAAGAAGTAGTGGCACTCGCTGTACATGAGGCGTTCTTGCTCGGGGGAGAGCCGCGTGGTGCGGTAGGCGTTCAGGTAGGGGTGTTCGACACCACGGTGCCCGGCGATGCGGGCCAGCATGCCGTCCAGGTATTCCTTGATTGCCGGGTCCTGGACGGCTATCCGGCGGCGGATTCCTGGTTCGACGTTGTCGAAGTGGTCCCATACGGCTGTGGTGGTGGAGTCCGGGGTGTTCAGCTCGGTCATCGTCGTCTCTCTTCGTGGACGGGAATCGGCGTCGGGTGCTGTCACTTCTTGATGGCGGACGCCGCCGAGACATTGGCGTCGTCCCACCACCGGTCATCCGCGTCGAGCTCGCGCTTCAGGTCCCGGTCGCCCGCCCACGTCATGTTCAGGATGATGCGGGTGGTGTCCTCGCGCAGCGGGATCGTGCGGTGCAGCGTGGTGTCGGTCCGCAGGAAGTACACGTCTCCCGAAGCGAAGTGGTAGGTGTTGATGGGGTTTTCGGCGAGATAGTTGTTGATCCGCGGTGATGCCTTGTCCCATGTGGTGTGGGGTACGCACTGGAGCAGGCCGCCGACGTCGATCGGCGGTGCCAGGAGCACCCAGATGAGAGCGAAGCTGAAGTCGCCCCAGTGCCATCCGTGCGTGTCCCCACGCTGTTCCTGGCGAGTGATCAGGAACTCCTCGTCGGCCTTGGGGCAAGGGTGCAACTTCTCGCCGGCGAGGGTTTCGAGAGCGCGTAAGAGGTCGGGGTTCGCGTAGAGCGAGGTCACCAGTTCGCTGTTGGCCGCGATCATCTCGCTGGGCACCACGGACATGGAGCGGCGGGTGTAGCCGGTGGTCTGGAGGCGTAAGTCGCGTCGCTCGGCGTGCTTCTCAAGGAGGCGTTCCGCTTCGGCGCGCACCAGTTGACGTGTGTGCTCTTCGATCAGGTCGGTTACGGTGGCGATTCCGTACCGGTGGTAATGGTGCGACATCCGGCGGATTTCGCTGTTGTCCAGCGGGGTGCAGACGCTCTTGGGGCCAAGTCCGTTACCGCTCACGAAGGGTCTCCGATGTTCGGCTGGTGAATGCGGGATCGGCTGCACTGATCAGAGGTGGTGCCTGGTGGCACGCGCGTTCAGGACCGTAGGTGCGTTTCCCGGCCCTGATCAACCACGCGATCACGTGAAGGCGTGAATTCCGGTCAACTCGGGAGACGATTATCGCGGGTTGGGGAAGCGCGACAGGTGTCGGACCACGAAGTCGCGGTTGATCGACTTCAGGGGTATGGGCAGACGGGCGTTCCAGGTACGACACGATGGATCTTCCGGGCCGCCCACCAGTCCATCGTTCGATTAACGTGGCGTGAATCGCACGACGGCCATTTTCCACCTCTCGACGGCTCGGCGACCACGTTCTATCCAGAGCCCGTTGCCACACCGCCCACTCGCGCGAATAATCAGCGGGGCATACCGTGGTGCGTCCGACATCCACCAGGCTCCTCATGCCGGGAGTTGACGACCGTCCCTGCCCGATGCGCCGCCAATGTTCAGGAGCCCATGCGTCCCCGTGTGCGAAGTCGCTGCTCTGCCTTGCCCTTTTGCAAGTCCCGGCACCAAGTCCTGATATCGGATGTGGAGGCATGATGCCCAGCACAGCGCTTGGTCCGAGTTTCTCCGCCGAGGACGTCTCCGCCTTCTCCAGGCAGCACATCACCGATATCGCGGCGGGCAAACTCGCCGCGGCCCGCATTCCCGGCTTCTTCGACCGGGCGACCCTCGACAGCATGACGGCCGCACTGCACCGTCTGCCCACGGTCGACTACTACCCGGTCCGGGTCGCCATGACGAGGTTCGGCCCGGCCCTCAACGACTACCGGACTCCCCAGGGTGTGCTGCAGGCGGATCGCTACTGGCCGGACGCCGACGCCGCGGAGCGGATGTGGCGGGAGGCCGGCATGGTTCCGGATCCAACCCTGATATCGCTGGACATGCTCGGCAGGGCATGGGGGGCGGAGGTGACGACCGCCACCATCGGTGGGCGGCCCGCCTTCGTGGGGATGATGCGCGAGATCAACGCGGGCACACTGCTGCACTACGACGACATCCACCTCGAGTACCCGGGTGGCCTCTTCGATCAGGAGATCGTCTCCCAGCTCACCTACAACGCCTACCTGGTGGTACCGGAAGAGGGCGGTGGGACGAGCCTGTGGCAGCACCGCTGGGAGGCGTCCGACGACGTCCACCGCCGACGGTACGGGTACGACCCCCGTGTGGTGGACGGCTGTCGGGGCGTCACCATCGCCCCTGGCCACGGTGACGCCCTGCTGTTCAACCCCAACCACTACCACCGCGTGCTGCCGAACGGGCAGGGCGGGGAGGGCCGGCGGCGGATCACCGTGACGTTCTTCCTCGGCCTCACCCCGGCGGGTGATCTGGTCGCCTGGTCCTGACTCCGCCCTGCCACACGACCTGGAAGGAACCGACGCCCCATGGACGTCATGACCGCGATCGTCACCCGCAGGAGCGAGAAGATACTCTCCCAACCCGCCCCGAGCGACGAGGAGTTCCACTACCTCCTCCGCGGTGCGGCCACAGCGCCCGATCATGGCAGGCTGCGCCCCTGGCGCTGGATACTGGTGCGCGGTGAAGCGCGCGCCGCTCTGGCTCGCACGCTGGTCCCCAGGGAACCCCGCGCCGTCGCGAAGGGCTCGGGCAGCGTCCCGGAGCCGCCGCTGCGGGCGCTCCTGGTCTTCGCCCCCGTTCCGGAACACAAGATTCCTGAATGGGAGCAGCTCGCCGCCAGCTGCTCCATGACGCACGCGCTCATGATGCTGCTGCACGCCCGTGGCTACGGCAGCATCTGGCGCACCGGCCGGCTGTGCACCAGCCCCGAACTCCGCGGCCTGTTACACATGGCGGAAGAGGAACGGCTACTGGGCTCCCTGGACATCGGTACGCCTCCGGGGGGCCTCCGGCAGCGCAGGCCGCTTCCCGACATCTCGGACCGGGTCTCGGTCTTCGAGGCCGTGACCGCCGTGCGGGCGACGGGCGGGCCCCGGGAAGTGGTCGGCGCGGAATGAGCGGCGGACTGCTCGTACAGGTCGGCGTGCTGCTGGCCACGGCCCTGGTGCTGGGACGGCTGGCCGTACGCGTCGGCATGCCGCCCGTGGTCGGTGAGCTGTGCGCGGGGATCCTGCTGGGCCCCTCGGTGCTCGGCCATGCCGTCCCCGCCCTGTCGTCCTGGCTGCCCGACGCGGCCGTGCCGCACGGCCCCCTGGACTCGCTCGGACAGCTCGGCGTCGTGCTCCTGGTGGGCACCACCGGTATCGAGATCGATACGAAGATGCTTCGCCGCAGGAGAGCGGCGACCCTGGCCGTGGGCACCACGGGGCTGCTGGTACCGCTGGGGCTCGGGGTGGCGGTGGGGTTCTGGCTGCCGTCGTCACTGGTCGCCGTGGAAAGCGAGCAGCCGGTGTTCGCGGCGTTCCTCGGTGTGGCCCTGTGCGTCAGCGCCATCCCCGTGATCGCCAAGATCCTCGCCGATATGCGCCTGCTTCATCGCACCGTGGGGCAGCTCATTCTCGGGGCCGGCATGGTGGACGACGCCATCGGCTGGCTGCTGCTGGCGGTGGTGTCGGCCATGGCCGGCGGCCAGGTCCAGGCCGGCCATGTGCTCATCTCCGTCGGGTACATGGCGGGCGTGGTGATCCTGGCACTGTCCGTCGCCCGGCCCCTGGTGCGCCGGGCACTGGCCATGGCGGAACGGGCCGGCGATACCGCTCCCACGATCGCCGTGGTCACGACGGTCCTCGTACTGGGCGCCGCCGCCACGCAGTCGCTCGGCCTCGAGGCCATGCTCGGTGCGTTCATCGGCGGCGTGCTCATCGGCTCCGGAAGCAACGTCGACCTCAGGAAGCTCGCTCCGCTCCGGGCGGTCGTCATGGCGGTGTTCGCCCCCCTGTTCTTCGCCACCGCGGGCCTGCACATCGACCTGGCCGCCTTGGCTCATCCCGTGGTGGCGGTCGCCGCACTGGTGGTGCTGGCGGTCGCCGTGTTCGGGAAGTTCGCCGGCGCGTTCCTCGGGGCGCGTCTCGCCCGGCTCGGGGTGTGGGAAGCGCTGGCCATGGGCGCGGGGATGAACGCGCGCGGTGTCATCCAGATCGTCGTCGCCACGGCGGGCCTGCGCCTGGGTGTACTGACCACGGCCACCTACACCATCGTCGTCCTGGTCGCGGTCGTGACCTCGGTGATGGCTCCCCCCGTCCTGCGTATCGCGATGCGCAGGATCGAACAGACCCAGGAAGAGGAGCTGCGCCGCCGCGACCTCGCCGCGTTCTCCGAGCCGAGTCTGGAGGGCCCGCCGCCACAACGGCATTGACCGGGCTCAGCCGGTTCTTCGCAGGTCGGCGCGTGGTCGAAGGCACGCCCGGTTGCCGTCGCCCCGATTTTGGTGGCGGCGGGCGCCTGCCGATCGACGAGACTACTCAGTGAGCAGGCGGTTGAAGAAGGCCCGGTAATGGCGCAGTGCCAGGCGCAGGCCCTCGGTGTCCACTTGATCGCCGCGGTTCCACTGTTCTTCCAGCGTCTGCTTGTGGTCGGCGAACGTCGCGGCAAGGCTCTGCATGACCTCTGCGACCAGTGCGTCGGCACCCTGCACGGCGTCGCGCGGGTCGTCCACGAACCTGCTCTGAAGCTCCTGCCAGCGGCTGCGGAACCCGTCGGCGTCCTCGGGCGAAAGGAGCTGCGGAGCCTCTTCCTCTTCCTCGGCGGCGCCTGCACCCTCAGGGGCGGGCGCCGTCGAGGCTTCCGTGTGCACGGCGGTGGCCTCGCCAGGGAGATTGGGGGCGTCGGCGGTCGCTTGCAGTTCCTCGTCCGGAGGCGGCTCGGGCCCGCCGGGCTGGGCCAGATCCTCGGTGGTCAGTCCACCCGTCTTGTGACCGGTGTCGGGTGCTTGTGGCATTTCTTCGTCCCTTGGGTGTCGTAGCGGGCGGTGTGCGTTCAGGCGGGGGCGTGGCGTGCCTGGCCACCGTCGGAGAGCAATTCGTCGAAGAGGGCGCGGTAGTGGACCATGGCGCCCCGCAGCTGCTCGGTGGTCGCCTTGTGCTGCGTACCGAGCGCGTCGACCTCGTGGGCGGCGCGGTAGTGCTCCAGTGTGCGGCCGTGCTCGACGGAGAGGTCCCGTAGCTGCTGGTCGAAGTCTTCGGTCGGGTAGCCCCGCTCGTGCATCAGCGACGTCACCAGACGGTCCGCATCGTGCACAGCCGTTTCCGGACGGTCGACGAACTCCTCCTGCACGCTGACCCAGTCGCGGCTGTACCGCTCGCGGCTGCTGCTGGGCAGCGGCTTGATGTCCAGCGAGTCGTGGCGCTTCTCGCGTGATCTCAGCTCCCGCTCACCGGCCAGCCGGCTGTCGGCGGATTCGACGGTGCGTTCGTACTCCGGTCCGAAGCGTTCACGGAGCTGGTTCCGTCGTCGCACGTACAGCGTGATCCCGACGGCGAGCAGCGCAAGCACCACCACAATGGGAATGATGATCGCCAGAAGGGTGCCTGTTGACATCGGCGAACCTCCCTACATGGGCTCCTTCCCAGCTTAGAACCCGGGTAGGTGGTTGACCGTGCAACTGAATTGCCCACCCGCGAGGCCGACCTCCTCACCTGCGCGAACGGCTGCGGTCCGGCCGCATCGTACGACGGAGCCGGGGTAGCCGAGGGCATGGAACGGAAGCACGGAGCAACGAGCAAGGCGCAAGGAGCAACAGATGACACTGCCGTGGCGACAGGACGAGGGGTGGCGACGACGCTACCCGCAGCCGGGACCCGACTGGACCCAGGGCATGCCTCAGGGGCCGACGGACCCGCTCACGCCGACGGGGCGGATCGATCAGTACGGCCGGATGGGGAGCGCGCTGCGCGGTGGCCGTCTCGCACCCTGGCAGCGGAAGGTGATCACCGGCTTTGCGCTCGGCGCCGCCGTCGTCACCGTGGTGTCCCTGCTGCTGGTGTTCTTCGGCTGAGCCGAGGGAGCGAGTGCGCTGCGGTAAGGCGATGAGGGCCTGTCCGATGGGTCAGGGCCCCCGCCATGGCCCATCGGACAGGCCCTAGGGTTGCGGCATGAGCGAAGGGCTGCGGGAACGCAAGAAGCGGCAGACGCGGCAGCGCATCTCCGACGTGGCGATCGGCCTGTTCGTGGAGCGGGGCTTCGACCACGTCACCATCGCCGAGGTCGCGGCGGCGGCGGAGGTCTCGGTCAACACCCTCTACAACTACTACGAGGCCAAGGAAGACCTCGTCCTGCCGCCCGACCAGGCGTCCCCGCAGCGGCTCGCCGACATCGTCCGCGACCGGCAGCCGGGCGCGTCCGCCGCGCGGGCCGTACTCGACCACCTCCGGGACGAACTGCGGCGCCGTGACCGCAAGGTGGGCCTGACCGCGGGCTTCGGCCGCGTCTTCACCATGATGCGGGCCGCCCCCACCCTCACCGCCCGCCTGGAGGACCTCGGCCGGCAGATGACCGAGGCGCTCGCCCACGTCCTCTCCGAGGAGACCGCGGCCGCCCCGGGCGACCAGACACCGCGCCTGGTGGCCAGCCAGATCGGCTGGTTCCACGCACTGCTCTACAGCGAGATCGGCCGGCGCATCGAGGCGGGTGAGAAACCCGACGAGATCGCCGAGGCCGCGCTGGAACTCCTCGACCTCGTCGAGGAGATGCTGGGCGAGCGCGCCCTCGGCTACGCCGTACGCAACGCGGCCACGGACAGGGACACGGACAGGGACGGGGATACGGGCTGACGCCCGCTACGCCTCGCTCATCTGCGGCATCTCGCCGACCGTCGTGCGCATGTCGATCACCGCGAACGCCGCGCCCTGCGGGTCGGTGAGGGCGGCAAAGCGGCCGAACGGGGTGTCCATCGGGCCGAAGTGCAGCTGGCCGCCGAGCTTCCTGGCCTTGCCGACGGCATCGTCGCAGTTCTCGACGTCGAAGTAGATCTGGACGTAGCTGGGGATCTCCTTCGGGAACTCCTCGCCCATCTTCATCCGGCCCAGCACCGGGTTGTCGGTGCCGCCGAGGCTGAAGACCTTGAAGTCCATGCCCTGGGCCTCGGGGTCGTCACCGGGCTCCATCTTCCGCGCGGAGTAGGGGAAGACCTTCTTCAGGAAGTCGTCGGCCGCGTCCGGCCGGCGGGTGAAGAGCTCGGCCCAGCAGTACGCGCCGGGTTCGGCCGTCTTCTCGAACCCGTGGTGCTCGCCGGCCTGCCACACACCGAAGACGGCACCGCTGGGCTCCTTGGCGAGTGCCATCGAGCCGAAGGGGCCGACCTGCATCGGCTCCATGAGGAGGGTGCCGCCCGCCCCCTTGATCTTCTCGGCGGTCTTGTTCACGTCGGAGGAGGCGAAGTACAGACACCAGGCGGAGGGCGAGTCCTCACTGCCGGGCATCGGCGGGACGACGGCGGCGACGGCCTTGCCGCCGGAGTAGGCCTGGATGTAGTTGCCGTACTCGCTGGAGGCCTCGCCGAACGTCCACCCGAGCACCTCGCCGTAGAAGCTCTTGGCGCCCTCGACGTCCTTGAACATGGCGTCCGCCCAGCAGGGGGCGCCTTCGGGGAAATCGGACATGGTGTGGCTCACTCCTCTCCGACTTCCCACGCTAGGCGCAGGCCGTCCCGGCCGCGCGGGGAGCACCGCGGCGGGATCGTCCGGGGAGGCCCGGCCTGGCTGCGGCTACTCGAACCGCGCGGTGTCGCCCGCGCCTCGGCGTACGATCTCGAATCCGCCGCCGGAGAAGTCGATGACCGTGGTCGGTTCGGTGCCGCAGTCGCCCGAGTCGACCACCGCGTCCACGACATGGTCGAGCCGCTCCTTGATCTCCCACCCCTGCGTCATCGGCTCGTCCTCGTCGGGCAGGAGCAGGGTGCTGGAGAGCAGCGGCTCACCCAGCTCGGCCAGCAGGGCCTGCGCGACGACATGGTCGGGAATCCGGACGCCGACCGTCTTCTTCTTCGGATGCAGCAGCTGGCGCGGTACCTCCCTCGTCGCGGGGAGGATGAAGGTGTAGCTGCCCGGGGTCGCGGCCTTGACGGTGCGGAACACGTCGTTGTCGACGTGCACGAACTGCCCCAGCTGCGCGAAGTTCTGGCATACGAGGGTGAAGTGGTGGCGGTCGTCGAGGTTGCGGATCGAGCGGATCCGGTCGATGCCGTCACGGCTTCCCAGCTGGCATCCCAGCGCGAAGCAGGAGTCCGTCGGGTACACGACGAGAGCGCCTGAGCGGATGCTGTCGGCCACACTGCTGAGGGTGCGCCGCTGGGGATTCTCCGGGTGCACGTCGAAATACTTCGCCATCCGGCGAGTCTACGGGCTGTCCCGTGATTCCTGGTGGATCGTCCTGCGGCGCCTGGTGTGGTGGATCCCAGGGCCTGTCCGATGGGTCAGGGTGATCGGGGCGTGCGCTGCGGCTGCGTACTCAGGCGTGCCTTGTATGCATCATGTATAGAGTGCCCGGCATGTCTCTCGATCTTGGCCACGGAACCACCGCCGTCCTCGGGGGGAGCGCCGCCCGCGGCCGCGTCGGAGCGCCCCGGGCGCGGAGCCTGCTGGTCTGCGGGGTGCCCGCGCTGCTGGCACTCGTACTGGGGCTGTGGGGACTGCGCCGCCAGGACGCCATCTGGCGGGACGAGGCCGCCACATGGGAGGTGGCGCGGCGGTCCATACCCGAGATCTGGCATCTGGTCGGGCAGGTCGATGTCGTCCACTGGCTCTACTACCTGCTGATCCACACCGTGTTCGAGGTCTTCGGAGCGAGTCTGGCAGCGCTGCGGCTGCCTTCGGTGCTGGGCCTGGTCGTCGCCGTGGCGGCCACCGCGGCGACCGGTCGCCGGCTCGCCGGCCCGCTGGCCGGACTCGCGGCCGGACTGGTGCTGGCCCTGCTGCCGGTGATGCAGCGGTATGCGCAGGAGGGACGGTCCTTCGCGCTGGTCGCGGCGGGGGTGGCGGTGGCGACCTGGTTGCTGGTGGGCGCGGTGTACCCGGCGGGGCCCACGGCCGCCCGCGACGGCCGCCGCTGGCGGGGCGCCTGGGGGTGGCGCTGGGGCGCCTACGCGGCGGTCATGCTCGTCACCGCGCTGCTCAACTGGCTCTCGCTGTTCGCGTGGGCGGCCCACGGGGTGAGCGTCGTCCTCGCCCGGCGCCGCGGCCGACGCCCGCTGCTGTCACGGTGGTTGACGACCGCGGTGGTGATCGTGCCGGGGACGCTAACGCTGATACTCGCCAGCCGTCCGCAGGCGTCGCAGGTGGCGTGGATACCGCCGGCCTCCGCCGCCAGCCTGCTGGGCGTGACCGCGATGCTGGCGGTCGGCCTGGTGTGCGCCCGAATACCGCGCCGCGCACCGGAGGGGCCGTCGCCGGTCCCGGTGGGGCTGCCGCTGCTCGCCGTGCCGCAGCTGGGGTTGCTGCTGGCCTCGTTGCTCGTCGAGCCGCTCTATGTCGACCGCTATGTGCTCTTCACGTACATCGGGCTGTCGCTGCTGGTCGGTTCCACCGTCGCCTGGGCGGTGCGGGCGGTGCCGGCGTACGCCCGGGCGCGGGGCCGCGACTGGGGCCGGGTGCGGGGCGGGACGCTGCTCGCCGGGGTCATGGCGGTCGTGTTCCTGGCGCTGCTGCCGCTGGAGGTGGGCCTGCGGACCTGGGCGAGCCGGACGGATGACGTACGGGTGGTCGCCCACAAGGTCGCAAGGCTCGCTCACCCGGGGGACGGTGTGGTGTTCCTGCCCGACCAGCGGCGGGATGCCGCGCTCGTCACGCCCGGCGCGTTCCGCGGGCTCGACGATGTCGCGCTGGCGAAAAGCCCGGTCGCCTCCGGGACGTTGTACGGCGTCGAGGCGGCCCCCGAACGCATCCGGGCCGCCATGCTCGCCCACCGGCGCCTCGTCGTCGTCAGCGACGCCGACGGCAAGAGCGGCGGCTCCTCCCCGGTTCCGCCCTCGCCCCGCGACATGGTCAAACGCGCCGTTCTCGACCGGCACTTCACCGCCACCGGCGTCGCCGAGACGGGAGGCCGCCGGGTGACGGTGTACGTGCGGGCCCGGTAGCTGCGGGCCCTGGGGGTGTCGCCCCGGCTGGCCCGGGCCGCGAACGGTGTCGCGACCCGGGCCAGGGAGAGACTCGGTGGTGTGGTGTGGGTCAGCTGTTGAGGCTGGTGTGGTTCCACCAGCCCTGGCGTCCGACGGTGAAGTCGACCGTCGCGCCGTTCCCGTTGAGCTTGCCCTGGTACTGCTGGCCCTTCTTCAACGGGCTCTCGACCAGCTTGCCGTGGGCGTCCTGGATCGAGTCGATGACCAGGGTCGGGACCTTCTTCAGCGTCGCCGCGTCGATGGCCTTCATGGGGGCGATGGTGACGGCCTCGTCCCAGTTCGGGCGCTCCGCGAGCTGGTGGGCGAGGTGGATCTCGTCGCCCTCGCCGAACACCAGGTAGGTGAGGTACTCGGGGTAGGGCATGCCGCCCAGCTCGCGGAAGGAGAGCACGTCCTCCTTCTTGCAGTCCACCGTGGTCTCGGCCGTGGTCATCTGCTGGAAGTCGCGGCTGCCGTCCGGCTTCACCACGACCCGCTCCAGGTGGACCTTGAACTGCTTGCCGTTCTGCAGCTCCGGGAGCTCGAAGTGGTGCGGACAGCGCAGCGAGTAGAAGACCCGCTGGTCCTCGTGCTTGGCCCGGTCGTCGAGGTACATCTTCTTCAGCTCACCGCTGTCCTTGATGGTGAAGCTGAACACCGCCTGGTAGTTGTGGCCGGACTGCGGGTTGTACAGCGCCAGGTGGTAGAAGAAGAGCTTCTCCTTGCCCAGGATCAGGAAGCGGTGGATGTGCTGGTGTTCCGCGTGGTCGGAATCGGGGTGGCTGGTCATGGTGCGTGGTCGCCTTTCATCGGGTGGGGCTCGGTTGGGTGTCGCGCCGGCGCCGGGCCCAGAAGGGCCGTTCGCTCCAGCGGGTCTCTTGGGCGTGCACGACGCGGTGGCCGTGCTGGTAGGCGGTGCGGGCGGTGGTGACCTTCGCCGCGTAGTCGGCCAGCGCCGACCGGTCGCCGCGCAGCCGGGCGTGGACCGCCTCACCTGCGCTCAGCCCGGTGTAGAGGGCGGTGAGAATGCCCTGTGAGCTGAGCGGGTCGAAGGCGACCGCCGCGTCGCCGGCCGCCGTCCAGCCGTCGCCGTGCACCCGGTCCAGATGTGCGCTGTGCGCGGGGGCTCGGCGAGGTGGTGGCAGCGGGCTCAGTCCGTGCGGACGAGCCCGGTGCGCTATGTGCCGGGTCGCCAGCAGCCGGTCGCGGAACCGCTCGGCGCCACCGGCGGCGCCGGGCAGGTCGGGGTCGGTGAAGTAGGCCACCAGACGCCGCCGGGAGGGCAGCAGCGCGGTGTACCACCAGCCGTCCTGGTCGGACTCGACCAGCGAACGGCCGTCGGGGGCGGTCTGCGGGGCCGGGTCGAGGGTGAGGTGGAGGGCGGTCAGCCGGTCGTCGCGGCGCCGCCGGGCGCCGGAGCGGACGGCGATCGCGGCGCCCCGTCCGGTGGCGTCCACCACCCAGCGGCAGCGGACCGTGCGCTCCCCGCTGCCGCCGGAGCGGTCGCACAGGGCGAGTCGCCAGGTGCCGTCCGGCTGCCGGGAGGGGCGCCGTACGGCGGTGTGCTCGGCGACGTCGGTGCCCGACTCGCGGGCCGCGGCGCGCAGCCGCCGGTCGAAGAGCGGACGGTCGAGGTGCCAGCCGTGGCCGTAGGGGTCGTTGAGGGAGTCCACGGCGTGCAGTTCGGTGGAGCCCCAGGCGGACAGGTTGCCGTGGCAGGGCAGATGGCCGGTGGCCAGGACCGGCTGGGCGACGCCGAGGTCGGCCAGGAGCAGCCGCCCCACGGACACCAGTGCCTCACCCGTCTTGGGCGGGCCGGTGCCCGAGTCCGCCAGCAGGACCGTGCGCCCGGCCCGTGCGAGGGCGAGCGCCGCCGCGCAGCCGGCCGGGCCGCCACCCGCGACCACGACGTCGTAGGCGGGAGGGGGGCTCACTGCTGGGTGCCGTGGAAGGGATCGAGCTTCTCCAGGTATCCGGCGGCGATCGCCGCCTCGTCCTGGCCGGTCGCCGCCATGACCTCCTGGACCGTCTGCTGTACGAGATCGGCCTCGACGTCCTCGGCCGGAATGCTGCCTCGCCAGGTGCCGGCCACGGCGGCCAGTTGGGGTACGCCCGCCTCGGGTACCTGGATGTTGATCAGGTTGGCGTGGTCGGGGACACTTTCGTATCCCGGCTCCGACTCGACCTGGATGTACTTGGGGAACTTGTCGTCGCCCACGGTGTACTCATGGGGCTCGACGATGCCGAACTTGTACCAGTCCCTGATCATCTGCCGGCGCTGCTTGTTGAAATCGGTGCCGGTCAGGCCGCGCAGCCACACCGCGCGGTTCTCGAACGCCTTCTCCCTGGCGGTGTCGTCACCGCCGCTCGGCTTGGTGTTGACGGTGAGGAAGTCCGACATCTTCAGTACGTGGTTGGGCATCTGGGCGGGCCAGAAGGTCGGCAGATAAGGGCTGTAGCGGGGACCCAGGTTGGCGAGTACCTCATAACCGGAGCGGCAGCTGGCCGTGTCGCACTGCCAGGGAGCGGCCATCCAGCGGGTGAGGTCGCCCGGCCCCTGCGCGTGCAGCGGACCGTTCTTCCCCAGCATCTCCTGGAGGTTGAAGTGATCGCCGTAGTCGGGTTCCGGGCTCGTGCGGTGCAGGATGCGGAAGGGCTCGGAGTACATGGTCTTGTGCCGCATCGGCCAGGTGACCTCGCAGCCCGGGTGGAAGGCGTCGGCGGCGCAGTTCTCCAGCGCGGCCCGGTCCAGCAGGCCCGGCCGTTCGGTGACGGGCGCCTGGTCCACGTCCGGGTATCCCTTGCGGGGCGGGCCGGTGGTGAAGTGGCCTTCGGCCCACAGCGCCAGCATCGTGTCCTGGGTGGGCGAGAGCGTGATGTGCTGCCGGACGGAGTTGGGCTTGCTGGACATGGCGTCGCCGTAGAGCCATGGCCAGGGCAGCGGGGACATCCCGTCCCGGCAGTAGTCGCGCATGTGGATATAGACCTGGCGGCGCAGTTCGCGGCTGGTGTCGCCGGGGTCGGCGAGCCGTTTGCGCATGTCCGGGTGGCGGAAGTCGTGCGGGCCCTTCCAGCCGAACTGGGTGGCGAAGCCGTGGTTGACCCATTGCAGGTCGCAGAAGCGGGTCAGCAGCGGTTCGATGTCGTCCGGGTACGACGGCTTCGGCTCGACCGGCAGCGTCTGCTCGGTGACGTACACGTCGTAGAGCACGTCGTAGAGGGTCCGGACGGTCTTCACGCCGGGTGCGTAGTGCGGCGGGGCGACCACGACCCAGGCCGGGGAAGCCGTCTTGGTGGCGCCGCCGATGGTGACCTCCGCCGTGACCGGGCCGTCGGAGACGTCGTCGTACCAGGTGTCGTTGTTGGCGACGCCGGTGATCGGCTGCTCTTTCTCGGCCCATGAGGCCGAGGTGCCGACGCCGCCGACGACCATCAGGCGGCCGTTGTCCTGGGTGGTGGCCGAGCCGAGGGAGACCGGCTTTTGCATGATCTTGCCGTCGAATGTGGCGGTCTCGTGCGCGGAGGCGCGGATGGTCTTGCGGCCGGGGTCGTTGACGAGGCCCTTGCGCGCCGCGCCCGTGACGGTGGCGTTGCGCCGGCTCCGCTTCTCGGTCGTCAGGCTGCCGGCCTCGGGGATGTCGAGCGGGATGTGGAACTGGTACCAGGCGGCCTTCTTGTTGGCCAGGTGCACCGACCACTTGATCTCGCTCACGTCCGGGTCGTCCAGGGTGAGTTCCCTGACGACCTCCCCCGCCTGGTTGTAGCCGTAGAGACGGAAGCGGGCGGCCTGCCGGATGATCTTCCCCGAGCCGTCCTTGTAGGAGCCGTGCGGCAGCGGCGGCTGGTCCGGTGACTCGGGGCCGATGAAGGGCGGCTTGGGGCTGTTGCCGACCCGGGCGATGCCGATGGCCGGGTGGATCTTCACCTGGACTATCTGCTGGTCCGTCGAGTTGTCCATCTAGGGGCCTTTCCTTGGGCGGACGCACATATCTCCCCGAAGGCCTCAAACGTAGGATCGCCCCAATCCGGGCAGCGAGGCGGAGGCGTCACAATGGGTGTACGCATTCACCCCTTCGAGTCGGCGTGTCTCGAAAACCGCCCCCAGAAGTCCTACGGAGCGTGATGATGGCGGCGCGGCGGCGGACTTCGGCCCGGCGTGCCCGACACGCGACAGGGCGCCCTCTTCTCGACTGGAGGGGGTGATCACACCGTGTTAGCGTGAACATATCCGCATCGAACGGACGTGCGGATATCTGCGCTCGCCCGTTCTCCCCCGCTTTCCTCGAACCGCCAGAGGGAGATGGTGACCATGGCGCGGAACCATCTGTTCCATGCGCCCCGGGCCGGCACCAAGGCCCACAAAGCCGAGGAGACCACCACCTGGACCGCGGCACGAACGGCTGCCCTCCAGGCCAACGTGGACTGGGCAGGCCTCCGCCAACGGATGCGCGGAGCGTTACTGCGGCCCGGAGATCTCGGATTCGAGGACGCCAGGAAGCTCTTCAACCCGCTCAACGACGACCACGTACCCGCAGCGGTGGCGCAGTGCGAGTCGGTGTCCGATGTCCGCGAGGCGGTGCTGGCGGCCGCCCACCGGGTTCCGCTGGCCGCCCGCAGCGGCGGCCACTCCTACGTCGGCTACTCGGCGCCGCACGGTGGTCTCACCCTCGACCTGCGCCGTATGTCGGCCGTGAACGTCCGGGAGGACGGCACCGCGACCGTAGGCGCCGGCGCCACACTGCGGGACGTCTACACCGCACTCGGCCAGGCGGGCCGCTGTATGCCCGCGGGCTCCTGTTTCACCGTCGGCATCGCCGGGGTGGCGCTGGGCGGCGGAATCGGCGTACTGCAACGGAAGTTCGGCCTCACCTGCGACCACCTCGTGGGCGCCGAGATCGTCACCGCGGACGGCAGGGCCCTGACCGTCTCGGCCTCCCGGGCACCGGACCTGTTCTGGGCGCTGCGCGGAGGCGGCGGGGGCAACTTCGGGGTCGTCACCCAGTTCACCTTCTCCACCGACCCGGCTCCGGCGCTGACGATCTTCAAGCTCGTCTTCCCCGAAGGCAAGGTGCCGGCGGTGCTGACCGCATGGCAACCGTGGATCAAGGAAGCACCCCGCGAGCTGTGGGCGAACTGCAACATCTCCGGCGGGCCCAAACCGAGTTGCTCGGTGGTCGGCTGCTTCGTCGGCCCGAGCACCGCCTGCCATCCGCTGCTGGACGACCTGATCGCACGCTGCGGCGTCGTACCGACGAAGCGGGTCGAGGACCGCGACTACTTCAAGGCCATGCGCTTCTTCTCCGGCAAGCCCGACCGGGAGTCCTTCGTCGCCTCCTCACGGGTCCTCGGCTCGCCCGCCGCCGATCCGGGCGCCGTGGTCGGCCTGCTCACCGGCCGTGCGGGCATGAGTCTGATCCTCGACCCGCTCGGTGGTGCGGTGGCCGACGTGGGCGTCCAGCAGACCGCCTTCCCGCACCGCAACGCCTTCGCCACGGCGCAGATCTACGCGGGCGCGAAGGCGGCCTCCGAAGCCGAAGTGACGCGCAGCGTCGGCGAGGTCGTGACCAAACTCGCCTCCCTGGGCATGGGAGGCGGTTATGTGAACTACATCGACCCGGCGCTGCCCGACTGGCCGACGGCCTACTACGGACCGAACCTGGACCGTCTGCGCTCCGTCGCCCGCGACTACGACCCGGACGAGGTGTTCGGCTTCCCCCAGGGGCTGACCCGGGCCTGAGCGCACGCACCGCGGGGGGGGGGGGGGGGGGGGGGGGGGGGGGGGGGGGGGGGGGTTCGGGGGGGGGGGGGTGTTTTGTGGGTGGAGGGGGGGGGGGAGGGAGGTTTAGAA
>NZ_JBVIRA010000001.1:108544-220252 GCF_055576575.1 Streptomyces sp. NPDC033270 | reverse complement strand
TCTTCCCCAGCAACGCCAATCGGGAGGGGTTTTGCTGCTCCCCCGGGGGTCGGACCGGGTCCGGACCAAAGGCCCCGCGGGGGGGACCGGCGGGTGTTCCCCGGCCGTCCCGCCGCTCTCACCGGGTGGTCCCGTTCTTCAGGCTCACCGGCCGGTCGTCGTTGAGCTCGCTGAACAGCCGTGCCGCCCGGGTCCGGTCCCAGAGCACGGCGCTGCCCTTGGAGGTGGGGATGCCGACGGCGGACACGGGGACGTTGACCTGTTTGCCGCGGCCGGCCGTGACCCCGCGGACGGCCTGGAACAGCGAGGCGAGGTCCAGCAGGCCGGTGTTCCGGTCGACGACCAGGGTGTCCAACCCCGCGTCCAGCGCGGGAAAGACGGCGAACGGGTTGAGCACGGTCCCCGGCGTCCCGGCCCGATGGGCGAGGGCGGACAGGAACTTCTGCTGGTTGCGGGTACGGCCCAGATCGCCCTGGGCCTCCTGGTGGCGCTGGCGGACGAAGGCGAGCGCGGCGGTGCCGTCGAGGGTCTGGCAGCCCTTCCGCAGGTCGGCGCCGGACTTGTCGTCCTTCAGGTCCCGCTCCAGGCACATCGGGACGCCGCCGACCGCGTCGACGAGGTTCACAAAGCCCGCGAAGCCGACCTCCACGTAGTGGTCGATCGTCAGGCCGGTGTTGTGCTCGATCGTGCGCACCAGCATTTTGGGGCCGCCGAGCGCGAACGCCGCGTTGAGTTTGTTCTTCGCGGGGGCGTGGCGCTTGCCCGTCATGGGGCTGGTGTAGGCGGGGACGGTCAGCCACGAGTCGCGTGGCAGGCTCACCATCGTGGTGCCGCCCGCGCCGGTGTGCAGCAGGATCATCGAGTCCGTGCGACGGCCGCCGGCCGATCCGGTGTGCAGGTCCCGTTTCTCCCGGTCGGTCAGGCCGCTGCGGCTGTCGGACCCGACGAGGAGGTAGTTGGTGCCCTTGCCGGTGTGCCGGCGGGCTTCCGGTGCGCCGAGGTCGATCTGACTGTTGAGCTTGCCGCCGGCCCAGGCCAGGGCGCCGGCGGGGACGGCCAGGAGGATCACGAGCAGCGCGAGGGCCGCCCGCAGCAGGGGCCGCCGGCGCCGGGAGCGGTGGGACCGGGGCCTTGGGGGCGGCTGCCCGGGCCCGTGGGGATACGGGCCGCCGCCGTCGGATATGCCGCTGCCGGCCCTGCGGCCTGGCGAGTCGCTCATTTCTCACTCTCCTCGGTCACTTCGGCACCACGCCGCTCAGATGCGGCACGGGCTCCGAGAGCAGGTGCTGGTTGGCGGTGCCGGTACGGTGCATGCGGTGCCACTTCAGCCGGGTGCCGAGCAGGGCGGTGACCACGGACTGGATGACCACGAGGTACAGCAACTGCCGGTAGAAGAACAGCTGGAGCGGTAGCGCCCACAGCGCGCTGAGCCGTTCGCGGTCCAGGTGCAGCGCGTACGCCGCGGTGATCAGCTGGACGACGAGGAAGCCGAGCCAGACCCCGACCGCCTGCGCGGTGTCGCCGAAGCACAGCCCGTACAGGGCGAAGACGTCGACGACCGGCGCGAACAGCGGCAGGACGATCTGGAACAGGGTGAGATAGGTCAGCCCGCGACGGCCGAAGCGCCCGGCCGGGCCGACCTCCAGGACGGCGTGGCGGTGCTTCCACATCGACTGCAGGGTGCCGTAGCACCAGCGGTAGCGCTGCCGCCACAACTGGCTGAAGGTACTGGGCACTTCGGTCCAGGCGATGGCCGTCTCCTCGTAGACCACGCGTCGGCCCACCCGCCACAGGGCCATGGTGAGGTCGGTGTCCTCGGCGAGGGTGTCGTCGCTGATCCCGCCGATGGCGCTCAGCGCGTCCCGGCGGAAGGCGCCGATGGCACCGGGCACGGTCGGCATGCATTCGAGCACCTCGAACATCCGCCGGTCCAGGTTGAACCCGAGGACGTATTCGAGGTGTTGCCAGCGGCCGAGCAGGCTGCGCCGGTTGCCCACCTTGGTGTTGCCGCTGACCGCCCCGATCGTCGGGTCGGCGAGCGGCTGGATGAGCCGGTGGAGGGCGTCCGGCTCGAAGACCGTATCCGCGTCGATCATGACGATGATGTCGCAACGCGCGTAGCTCAAGCCCGTGCTGAGCGCCCCGGGCTTACCGGAGTTGGGCTGTTGCACCACCGTCAGCCGGGGGTCGGCGATGCCCCGGGCGATCTCCGCGGTCCGGTCCGTCGACCCGTCATCGATGACGATGATCTGCAGGTCCCGGTGCGTGGACGCCAGGAGCGAGCGCACCGTGGCCTCGATGCCCGCTTCCTCGTTGTGCGCGGGGACCAGCACCGTCACCGGATCGGTCACCTCGCGCAGCCAGGGCGCACCGGACCGGTGCCGGCGTCGGCGCCGTACGTGCACGCGGGCGAGGAAGGCGAGCAGCAGCAGCCGGAGCACTCCCAGCCCGCCGGCGATCCCCAGCGCCCAGGTCATCGAGCGCGCGAAGGTGTGCCCGATGGACTGGATCCAGATCAGCGCCTCTCCCTGCACCTGCTCGGGCAGGGAGGCCGGAGTGGTGAGCGAGGGCCGTCCGAGCCCGCGCGTGACGGTGGTGAACCGTCCCACGTCCGGGTCGGCCAGCAGCTGCTTGGCCTCCTGGTACCCCAGGGCGGTGTGGCTGAACTGCCGCACCACGCCCTGCGGGGGCTTGCGGGACCGGTGTGTGGCGGCGACCAGGAGGTACCCCTGGTCCGAAGCGCGCCGTGCGGCCGTCCACTCCGCACCGCACATCGTGTCGGCGGTGGTGGTGTGCGGCAGCCGCAGCAGCCGGGTGTTGACGTCCGCGGCTCCCGCCAGCGCGGTCTGGGTGAGCGAGAGTTCCAGTTGGGAGCGGAGCCGCGAGGCACTGCCCAAGTCGCCGCCGGTGTAGGTGTACGACCCGATCTCGTGGCCCTCGTCGCGGATGCGCCGCACCAGTTCCGGGTGGCGGGCCGCCTGGGTTCCGTAGAGGAAGAAGGTCGCGTGCGCGTGCTGGGTGCGCAGCAGGTCGAGCAGTCGAGGTGTCCACACCGGGTCGGGTCCGCCGTCGAAGGTGAGCGCGGCGGTCCGGTGCGCCATCTGCGCGGTCTCGGCGGCGGAGCCGGTGACGCGCAGGACGGGGGCTCCGTTGTCCGCGGACTTCGGTATGGGGCTGGTGCACGCGCGCCTGGTGCGGGCACCGTCGACCTCGTGGGTGGTCCAGCCTTCGAAGAGCAGTGACGTAGCGACTATGGGGAGGATCAGCACCAGTAGTAACCAGTGCCAGCGTGGGGAGTGGCGCAGCGCGTGCCGCGCCTGCCCTGACAACGCCACAATGGGCCCTTTCCGTCGAGGAGACATGCCACGTGCGAGGCGTGCGTCCGCGCCGGCTCGCCGGGCGGCGAGCACGGATGGGGGGCGCGGACGGACACGCCTCGGGGTGGGACCGGTCGGGCGTCACACCCGGTGGGTGGCGCGCGCCGGTCCGGCGTTTCTCACGGGGCGGGTCTGGTCTCTAGGGGGGCCCGGGATGCGTGGTGGCCGACGGGTACCGCCGGCCCGGAGGTGTGGGTGGGCGCCGAAGGACGGGCGTCGTCCGGGACGCCGGGCTCGTGGTGGGCGGTGTGCCCCGGTAGCGGTCCGGCCTTTCCCGGCGCCGGCTTGGCGTCCGGTTGCTGGAGGCCGCCGAACACGACGGCGAGGAGCACGAGATATCCGGTGCACATGCACCCTGCGGTCAGCGCTGCATGTCCCAGGAGGCGTCGACGCCTGCCTGACGTGTCGACAAATACCGGACGATTGCGCGTCTTACCGGGGCGAATGCTGTGGGGGGTAGCGGTTCGCATGGAGCGTGAGTGTAACCAGATACCGCGAATGAGAATAGGAAAGGGCAGCCCCGAGAACCCATTAACGGGCCCTAACAGAGGGATTTGCACTGTGAAGTAACTCACGGCCTCGGGCGATAGCGCGACTAATTGAACTGCTTACTACGCAGGCCTTGTTCGGATTGGTCCGACTGGCCGGAAACGGGCCACTCCGAGGCGGCTTGTACACACGGAGACGCGGAACGTCAGGCCGGCGCCGGGAGGTCGCGCATCATGTCCGCCGCCTTCTCGGCGATCATGATGGTGGGGGCATTGGTGTTGCCCCGTACGACGGTGGGCATCACGGAGGCGTCCACCACCCGCAGCCCGCGCACACCGTGGACCCTGAGCCGGCCGTCGACCACCGGGCCGATGGCGCAGGTGCCCGCCGGGTGGTACAAGGTCTGCAACTCCCGCCGCGCGAAGTCCAGCAGGCCGTCGTCGGTCAGCGACTCGGGGACGCGGAAGTCGGCCCTGCGGTGCTTGCGCAGGCTCGGCTGGTCGGCGATGTCCAGCAGCAGCCGCACCGCCCGTACGATCGTCGCGCGATCGTCCTCGGTGGCCAGATAGTTGTGCAGCACGCGCGGTTGGGCGCTGGGCAGCGCCGAGCGCAGCGAGACCTTGCCCCGGCTGGTGGGGGTCAGCAGGACCGCGCCGCACATGAAGGCGTGGTCGAAGACCGCGCCGAGGCCCTCGTCGTGGAACATCACCGGGGTGGCGTGCACCTGGATGTCGGGGGCGTCGAGGTCTTCGCGGGTCCGGTGGAATCCCCCGGCCTCGCCGACGTTGGACGTGAGCGGGCCGCGGCGTTCGGTCTCCAGGAGGCGGACGTTGTCCGGTGACGCGGCGGTCAGCAGGGTTTCGGTGTCGGTGAGGTACGAGAGCCCGACGTGCGGGTGATCTTGCAGGTTCTCCCCCACCGGGAGGTCCACGCGGGGTGTGATGCCGTGCGCGGTCAGCTCGTCGGCCACGCCGATGCCGGACAGCATGAGCAGCTGCGGGGAGTTGTACGCACCGGCGCAGAGCACCACCTCGCGTCCGGCGCGCACCTGCCGCAGCTCGCCGCCGCGGTCCAGCTCGACGCCGCTCGCGCGGTCGCCGTCGAACAGCACGCGCGTGCAGGTGGCGCCGGTGAGCACCTCCAGGTGGGGCCGGGTCAGGGCGGGTCGCAGATAGGCATCCGCGGTGCTGCAGCGCATGCCCTCGCGCTGGGTGAGGTGGTAGTAGCCGACGCCGTCCTGTTCTGGGCCGTTGAAGTCGGCGGTGTACGGGTGGCCGGCCTCCTGGGCGGCCGCCACGTAGGCGGCCATCAGGGGATGCCGGGAGCGGCCCTCGCTGACCGTGAGCGGTCCCCCGGTCCCGTGCCAGGGCGATCTGCGCCCCTGGAAGTCCTCGGCGCGCAGGAAGTACGGCAGGACGTCGTCCCAGCTCCACTCCTCGGCGCCGGCGGCGGCCCAGCCGTCGTAGTCGTGGCGGTGGCCGCGGATGTAGATCATCGCGTTCATCGACGACGAGCCGCCGAGCATCCGGCCCCGGGGCAGGAACGTGCGGCGGCCGCCCAGCCCCGGTTCGCGCTCGCCCAGGTAGCTCCAGTCGTACTTCGTGCGGAACAGCTTGCTGAAGGCGGCGGGGATATGGATCTCCGGCGCGTCGTCCGCCGGCCCGGCCTCGACGAGCAGCACCCGGACGTCCGGGTCCTCGGTCAGCCGGGACGCCAGCACGCACCCGGCCGAGCCGGCACCCACGATGATGTAGTCGTACACCCGTCCCCCTCATGCGGCCTGCACACGGACCCCTCCAGCCAAGCCGTATCGGCACCTCCGCTCACACCGGGAAACCGGCCATTGTCGATGTCCCGTCCGCTGCCACTGCTGTTGCCGGAGATGCGGCTGCCGGCCACGGCGGTCAGCGCGCGCGAGGCGGCCGCCAATGGTCCGCCGCCAGGGCGGCCTCCTGCCATGGCAGGACCAGACGGCGACGCACCAGACCGTTGACGTGGCCGGTCTGCTCGCGGGTGAGGTGGTCGCGATAGCCCCCGACGACGCCGCGGCGGGCCCTGCGGGAGTCCGGGCCGTCGGGCACGGCCGGCCGCAGCCGCTCCGAGCCCGGCGCGTCGACGGGTTCCATGGCGCGCAGGGAGGGGAAGCCCCCGAAGTCCACCGCCCTGCGCAGCGCCTCCGGCCCGGCCGGCGGCAGCCCGCAGAAGCGCAGTACGCGGGCGAGCTCTCCGGCGGTGTCGGCGGCCAGCCGCTCGTAGGAGGTGAGCAGGAACGCCGCCGGTACGTCCTGACGGGCGTGCCAGATGTTCCAGAAGGTCAGGCAGGTGCGCACGCTGCCTTCCGCCTCGGTCAGGAACGTGCCGAGCCCACCGGAGTAGGGATGGTCCCTCCGACGGGTTCGCTGGAAGTAGCAGGAGACGACGGTGTCCCGGACATCGCGAACGAGGAGGACGACCTTCCGGCCGCGGTAGAAGCTCTTGTCCCAGGACAGCTGTTCCGGGGCCCGCCGGCCGACCCGGTCGTCGTGCCGGAAGACGATGCGCGGAACGGCGGAATCGACCGCGCTGAATTCCGTGAGTTCCAGATCGCGGCAGATTTCCATCGGCAGTCCCCGGGCCTCGGAAATGGCCTTGGCCATCACGACACGCAGCCAGGTCCGGCCGCACTGGGGGAACGAAATGACATAGACGTCGCCGTCCGCATCAACCGCTCCCGCGGTGGTCCGCGGTGCGGCAGAAGAAGCGGAAACAGCGGGAAAAGGGGACATCACAGCGTTGCATTGTGTTCGTCGCCGACGGTCCTGGCAATGAATCCGGGAAATCCGTCGGTGGCACCGAGAGCGCACGGGGCGCACGGGGCGCACGGATAAGCGCACATCCCGCCGGGAACGCGAGAAAACCGGCCACGTATACGTGCCGTGAACGGGGCGGCCGTGGCACCCGCCTGAGCTCAGTGGAAGTGGGCCTGCGGCCCCGGACTCACAGGTGTAACGGCTAAACTTTCGCATCAGGTCAACCATGGCGGGTAGGGTGGGCGCCATGACCGAGACGACGGGGCGCCGCGAGCGCAAGAAGGCGCGAACGCGCCAGGCCCTGGCGGACGCCGCCCTGCGGCTCTTCCTGGAGCACGGCTACGACAACGTCGGCGTCAGGGACGTGGCGGAAGCGGCGGACGTGTCGGTGACCACCCTGTTCAAGCACTTCCCCAGCAAGGAGGCGCTCGTCTTCGACGAGGACGAGGACCATGAGGCCGCCCTGGTCGCCGCCGTGCGCGACCGGGCCCCGGGCCGGCCCGTCCTGCACGCCCTGCGCGACCACGTGGCGCGCACCCGCCTGTCCCTCCCCGACGGCGCCGCGGACGCGACCGCCTTCATCCGGCTGGTGAACGCCACCCCCGCACTCCAGGACTACGTCGACCGCATGTGGCTGCGGCACGAGACCGCCCTGGCCGCCGCCATCGCCGAGGCGACGGGCGCCCCCGAAGGCGATATCGGCGCCGCGGCGCTGGCCCACTTCGTCATGGAGAGCCCGCGCCTGGTCCGCGGGCACGACGACCCCCGACGCGCCCTGCACGAGGTGTTCACCCTGCTGGAACAGGGCTGGGGAGACGGCTCGCCCTGAGGCCTCGCGCGGCGCACCCCGGCCGGCCGGTCGCGTCGGCCGAAGGGGCACCGGCCACGGCCGCGTCCCGGCGCGCGCGGGCGCCCGGCGCCTCATAGATTGGTCGGGTGAGCGGGTCCGTGGGCTGCGGGAAGACGGGCGGGCGCGCGTGAGGAGACCGGATCTCGATCACGCGGCGCTGTTCGCCGCGACCCCGAGCGCATGCCTCGTCCTCGATCCGGAGCTGGTGATCGTGGACGTCAACCGGGCCTACCTCCAGGCGACCGACCGCACCCGGGACGAGCTGATCGGGCAGTACGTCTTCGACGCCTTCCCGGACAACCCCGCCGATCCCGAGGCCGCGGGCGTGCAGGAGCTGACCGAATCGCTGCGCCAGGTTCTGGTCTCCCGGGAGCCGGACCCCATAGCGGTCCAGAGGTACGACATCTCCGTCCGCGACCGGCCGGGGGTGTTCGAGGAGCGGTGGTGGTCCACGATCAACACTCCGGTCCTGGGGCCGGACGGCACGGTGGCGTGGATCATCCACCGGGTGGAGGACGTGACCGCCTTCGTCCACTCCCGCCGGGCCCGGCAGTTGCCCGGTGGGCAGCTGAGCGAACGCGAGGAGGCGATGGAGGCCGAGCTGTACGTCCGGGCGCGTGAGCTGCAGCGGCTCAACGAGGAACTCCGCCGGGCACACGCCCGCGAACGCCAGGTCGCCCTCACCCTGCAGGAGGCCATGCTGCACTCCCCGGACCTCGCCCGGCACCATGACATCGCGGTGCGCTACCTCCCCGCCATCGGCTCACTGAACGTCTGCGGCGACTGGTACGACATCATCGACCTCCCCGAGAACGGATTCGCCGTCGCGGTCGGCGATGTCGTCGGGCACGGCCTGGAGGCCGCCGCCGTCATGGGCATGCTCCGCAGCGCCCTCAGCGCCGCCGCGCGCTCCGTGCACGACCCCGCCCGGGCACTGACGGTGCTGGGCCTGTACGCGCGCTCCATCGAGGGTGCCCTGGCCACGACCGCGGTCCAGGCACTGGTCGACACCGTCGGCCACCGGATCGTCTACAGCAGCGCCGGTCACCCACCGCCCGTCCTGCTGCACCCCGACGGCACCCACGACATCCTCGACGGGGCCACCGACCCGCCGCTGGGCGCCCGCCCCGAACACGTGCTCCGCCCCCAGGCCCAGCTGCCCTACACCCCCGGCGACTCCCTCATCCTCTACACCGACGGGCTCATCGAACGCCGCGACGAGGACATCGACGCCAGCCTGGCCCGCCTCACCGACGCCCTCGCCCCCTGCAGCAGACTCAGCCCGGAGCGCCTCGCCGACGCGCTGCTGGCCCGCCTCGGCGTCAGCGCCGGCGCACGCGACGACATCGCCCTGGTCGCCGTACGCCTCTGAGCAGCCGTCCGAGGGGGTCATGGACGCCGAACCGGCGCACACGGCGGGGGGGCCGACTCCCGTCATAGGCTGCCTCTCGCACATGAGGACGGGAGGCCGAGGTGGCCGAGACGGCACGGACCGGGACGACGGTCGCCGAGGTGATGGCCGAGCTGGCCGGGCTCGACGACCCCAGGACACGCAAGGTCAACGAGAAGCACGGTGACGATCACGGTGTGAACCTCGGCAAGCTGCGCGCGCTCGCGAAGCGGTTGAAGACGCAGGCGGAACTCGCGCGGCAGCTCTGGGCGACGGACGACAGCGCGGCGAGGCTGCTGGCGATCCTGATCTGCCGCCCGAAGGCCTTCGAGCGCGACGAGTTGGACGCCATGCTGCGCGAGGCCCGCACACCCAAGGTGCACGACTGGCTCGTGAACTACGTGGTGAAGAAGCACCCGCACGCCGAGGAGCTGCGCCTTTCCTGGTCCGCCGATCCGGATCCGGCGGTCGCGAGTGCCGGCTGGGCGCTGACCGCCGAACGCGTGGCGAAGAAGCCCGAGGGACTAGGTCGTGTCCGCGAAGTCCCGTCGTCCGCCCGTAGGGCGGGGCCTGCGGCGTCTGGTGCGTACGATCGCAAGGCGGAGGGTCGTCCTCGTAGTGGGTCTACGTGGACGATCCCGACAACGCAGCGAGCGTGCGTGCCAGGCGTCGCAGGCCAGGCGGGACTTTGCGGACACGACCTAGACCTCGCAGGGCTGCTGGACGTCATCGAGGCGGAGATGAAGGACGCCCCGGACCGCCTGCAGTGGGCGATGAACCACTGCCTGGCGCAGATCGGGATCGAGCACGCCGAGTACCGCGCCCGTGCGATCGCCATCGGTGAGCGCCTGGAGGTGCTCAAGGACTACCCGACCTCCCCGGGCTGCACGTCGCCGTTCGCGCCCGTCTGGATCACCGAGATCGTGCGCCGGCAGGACGACAAGCCGGTGGCTTGATCGGCGGTGGCCGGCCGTCGCGGGCAGGGGGACGGTCGAGCGGATGGGGCCCCAACCCCGGGCTCTAGAAGCCGAGTTGGGACGAGGTGGGCCGACCGACCCCGTAGCGCGCTGGGGACACCGCCGTGTCAGCGCGCGCCGCGCGCCACTGCCACGTCGGTGAGCAGCGCCGTTCGCGGCGCGGCCGCCGGCCAGGCGCCCTGCTGGGTGAGCACGGCGATCGCGCAGGTCGGGAACTTCTCCCGGGTGCGTTCGAGGGCGTCACCGAGCGCCTCCGCGGCGAGCAGCAGGACCAGGTCCTGGACCCCGGGACTGTGGCCGACCAGCAGCAAGGTGCGCACGCTGTCCGGGGTTTCGCGGACGACGGCGAGCAGCTCGGCGGCCTCCGCGCCGTAGAGCCGGGCGTCGTGACGGACCGGGGGCGACGCGTCGAGCTGCGCGGCGGCCAGTTCCCAGGTCTGCCGGGTGCGTTCGGCGGTGGAGCAGACGACCAGGTCCGGGACGCAGTCGGCGGCCCGCAGCCAGCGGCCCGCGGCGGGGGCGTCGCGCCGTCCGCGCTTGCCGAGCGGCCGCTCGTGGTCTGCCACGTCCGGCGGCCAGGCGGACTTGGCATGTCGCAGGACGACCAGTCGGCGCAGTTCCGCCACGGGGCCTCCTCACAGGGTCCGCGCCCGGCCGGAGGGCGTGCTGACGGCACCCCACACGGTCAGCGGTCGACTCGACGATACCGCGCGCGAAGTGGAGAACGGCTGAGCACCGCAACGCCGCCCCTCCGCGTGGCGAACCCCCTGGCAGCACATGCAAAGGACGGGCCGGGACGGCGGCCGGGCGTCAAGGTCGCGTAAGGCCGGGCCGGTTTTCCGGACCGGGCCGTAAGGGAGCCGCAAATTCCCTACGGGGCAGGGCTCGTGGCGCCCCGCGTCACCGTAGGTTCGAATCCCGGCTGACGGATGCGCGAAGCGGCCACGCTCCGCCCACCGGCCCGCCGTCCTCGGCCACCGTCCCCAGGCCGTCCGGCCGCCCGCCCAGGCAGGAGGCCGCGCTCCCAGAAAGTCTTCCCATGGTTCCCGCCCCACCCCACGCCCCGACCACACCGACGTCCTCGGCCACCGGGACGGGCTCCCACCCCCCGCAAGGCGCCCCGGCGCAGGGCGGCCGCCGGCGGCGACGACGGGAGCCGGGCGGGCTCCTGGACCCCAAGGTGCTGCTGACGTCCCTGCCCGAGGCGCTGCGCAAGATGCACCCTCGGGCGCTGGCCACCAACCCCGTGCTGTTCGTAGTGGCCTGCGGCTCCGGCCTGACCACGCTCTCGGCGCTGAGCGACCCGTCCGTCTTCACCTGGGTCATCAGCGGCTGGCTCTGGCTGACCGTCGTCTTCGCCAACCTGGCGGAGGCGGTCGCCGAGGGCCGCGGCCGGGCCCAGGCCGCGTCGCTGCGCAAGGCGCGTACGGACATCTCCGCACGGCGGCTGCGGGACAACTGGCGGGTCGGCATCGACCTGCGGGGCGCCGTGACCGAACCGGTCGCCGCCGCCGATCTGCAGCCCTTCGACTTCGTACTGGTCGAGGCGGGCGAGGTGATCCCGGCGGACGGCGAGGTGGTCGACGGCGTGGCCGCGGTCGACGAATCGGCGGTCACCGGCGAATCGGCGCCCGTCATCCGCGAGTCCGGAGGCGACCGCTCCGGCGTCACCGGCGGCACCACCGTCCTGTCCGACCGGCTGGTCGTCCGCGTCACCTCCCGCCCCGGGCACTCCTTCCTGGACCGGATGATCGCCCTGGTCGAGGGCGCGACCCGGCAGCGCACTCCGAACGAGATCGCGCTGCACATCCTGCTCGCCGCGCTCACCATCGTCTTCGTCCTCGTCGTGGTCACGGTGCAGCCGATGGCCTCCTACGCCGGCGCCGCCCAGCAGACCGCGGTGCTCGTCGCGCTGCTCGTCACCCTGATCCCGACGACGATCGGCGCGCTGCTCTCCGCGATCGGCATCGCCGGGATGGACCGGCTCGTCCAGCGCAACGTCCTGGCCATGTCGGGGCGCGCGGTCGAGGCCGCCGGCGACATCAACACCCTGCTGCTCGACAAGACCGGCACCCTCACCCTCGGCAACCGCGAGGCGGTCGCCTTCGTCCCGCTGCCCGGCATCGACGAACTCCGGCTCGCGGACGCGGCCCAGCTCTCCTCCCTCGCCGACGCAACGCCCGAGGGCCGCTCCGTCGTCGTCCTCGCGAAGGACGGGTACGAGCTGCGGGCGCCTGCCGAAGGGGAGCTGCAGCACGCCGAGTACGTCGACTTCAGCGCGCAGACCCGGATGAGCGGCGTCGATCTGCGCTGGGCGGACGGGTCCGGTTGCCGGGTCCGCAAGGGCGCGACGGCTCAGGTCGTCGCGTGGGTGACCGCTCTGGGCGGCCAAGTGCCCGCCGAAGCCCGGATGTTCGCCGACGCGATCGCGGCGTCCGGCGGCACTCCCCTGCTGGTCGCGGTGCACGACCAGTACGGGGCACGGGTACTCGGCGTCATCCACCTCAAGGACATCGTCAAGGACGGCATCCGTGAACGCTTCGCCGAGCTGCGGCGGATGGGCATCAGGACGGTCATGATCACGGGCGACAACCCGCTCACGGCCAGGGCCATCGCCCAGGAGGCGGGCGTCGACGACTACCTCGCCGAGGCCACCCCCGAGGACAAGCTCGCCCTGATCGCCCAGGAACAGGAGGGCGGCAAGCTGGTCGCGATGACCGGTGATGGCACCAACGACGCCCCCGCGCTGGCCCAGGCGGACGTCGGTGTGGCCATGAACACCGGGACCTCGGCCGCCAAGGAGGCCGGGAACATGGTGGACCTGGACTCCAACCCGACCAAGCTCATCGAGATCGTCGAGATCGGCAAGCAGCTCCTGATCACCCGGGGCGCGCTGACGACCTTCTCGATCACCAACGACGTCGCCAAGTACTTCGCGATCATCCCGGCGATGTTCGCCGGCGCCTACCCGGGCCTGTCGGCCCTGAACATCATGGGCCTGCACAGCCCGACCTCCGCCATCACCTCCGCGATCATTTTCAACGCGCTCATCATCGTCGCCCTGATCCCCCTCGCCCTGCGCGGCGTCCGCTACACCCCCGCCTCCGCCCACGACCTGCTGCGCCGCAACCTCACCCGCTACGGACTCGGCGGCCTGATCGCCCCGTTCGTCGGCATCAAACTCATCGACCTGCTGGTCTCCCAGATCCCCGGGCTCGGCTGAGCACCACCAGGGGGCCGGCGGTCGCCCGTCCCTCCCCCGCCCCGTCCGCTGCCGGCGTACGGGGCGGGCGGCGTCCCACGGTCTTGCCAGGATGGCGACGGGGAGGAGCGTCCCGAGAAAGCCGACGACCTGAGCGGAGGAAGGCACCAATGAGGAACGCACCGATGGGGAAGAACACGCCAGTACGCCGACTCGATCTGGGCTACTTCATCCGACCGGCATCGGAGGCCGGCGGCCCGCACCCCCTGCACTTCGACCACCGGGCAGGCCCATGACTTCGCGTCCGAATTCGGCTCCGACCATCTGGCCCGCTACGCCGAACTGGCGGGCGACGAGCAGCCCCTTCCCTCCTACCGGCCGTGGCTGGACCGGCTCACCGCATTCGACCCGCGCCGCGTGCTCTTCGCCCACGACTGCTCGGTCTGAGAACCGCCGCGCGGCGCGGGTGGATAGGGGAATTCCGCAGCGGCCCGCCGACTTCCGCACCGGACCGCCGACTTCACTGAGGGCTGTCCCGTAACCCCTGCGGAAATTCCTGCCGACGACTGGCGGTCGATCCTGCCGTGTTCCCGGTGCGATTCTCAGTACATTACGCACCAGGGGGTGCCTCCAGCACCATCCGGTGAAAGCAACCAGATAGCGGCCAGTCGACGCGTGAGGAGCGCGGTGCATGGTTTTCCGGAAACGCACGGAACGGCTCGGGCGCAGGCTGCAAGGCGCGGCTGAACAAAGCTTCCACCGCCTCGACGAGCGGCTGCCGGCGGCATCGGCGGGCAAACTCCTGCGCAAGGCGTTTCCGGACCACTGGGCCTTTCTGCTCGGCGAGCTGGCGCTCTACAGCCTTTTGGTGCTGGTGCTCACCGGCGTCTTCCTGGCGTTCTTCTTCGACCCGGACATGGCCGAGATCACCTACCACGGCTCCTACACCCCCTTGCACGGCACGCGGATGACCCGGGCGTACGCCTCCACCCTCCACATCAGCTTCGATGTGCGCGGCGGACTGCTCATCCGCCAGGTGCACCACTGGGCGGCCCTCACGTTCCTGGCCAGTATCGGCGTGCACATGCTGCGGATCTTCTTCACCGGCGCCTTCCGCCGGCCCCGCGAGGGCAACTGGCTGATCGGTGTGACGCTCTTTCTGCTGGCCCTGCTGGAGGGATTCTGCGGATATTCCCTGCCGGACGATCTGCTGTCCGGCACCGGTCTGCGTACCGCCGACACCATCATCGGATCCATTCCGGTCGTGGGGACCTACCTCTCCTTCTTCTCCTTCGGCGGCGAGTTCCCCGGGAACGACATCATTCCGCGTCTGTACGCCCTTCACATTCTCCTGGTACCCGGTCTCCTCATCGGGCTCGTCACGGTGCATCTCATTCTTGTGGTGTATCTCAAACACACACAGTGGCGCGGCCCGGGGAGAACCAACAGGAATGTGCTCGGCCAGCCCATGTTTCCGCAGTGGCTCACGAAGTCCACCGGGCTCCTGCTCATCCTGTCGGCGGTCTTCGCCGTCCTCGGGGCGGTCGGCCAGATCAACCCGGTCTGGGACTACGGCCCCTTCCAGGCGGACCAGGTGTCCACCAACGCGCAACCCGACTGGTACGTGGGATTCCTGGAAGGTGCGCTGCGGTTGATGCCTCCTTGGGAGACCAACCTCTGGGGCCACACCATCATGTGGAACGTCTTCATCCCCGCGGTGGCGCTTCCCGGAGTGCTCTTCGGTGTGCTGTACGCCTACCCCTTCTTCGAGAGGTGGGTGACCGCCGACCGCGGTGAACGGCATGTGTGCGACCGCCCGCGCGAGCAGCACACCCGTACCGCTTTCGGAGTCGCGGCGATCTGCTTCTACGCGGTGCTCCAACTGGCGGGCGGGAACGATGTCATCGCCTTCGTCTTCGGCCTGTCGATCAATGCCCTGACCTGGGTGCTGCGCGCGGCGGTGGTGATCGTTCCGGTGCTCGGGTTCCTGGTGACCAAGTGGCTGTGCCTGGCGCTGCAGCATCGCGATCGGGAGCGGCTGGCCGAGGGCGAGGAGACCGGGCAGGTCCACCAGTCCGTGTACGGCGGCCTCTACGAGGAGCACCGGCCGCTGCCCGCCGCGCAGCGCTACACGGTCCTCGCACGGCCGGCGTCGAGGGCTCTGGAGGCGCCCCCCGCAGAGGTCGCCGCGACCCTTCCCCGGCGGCAACGGCTGCGCCTCGCGCTGAGCCGCTGGTACTACCGCGACCAGGTCGCCCTGCCGTCCGTGCGGCAACAGAAGCAGCAGGCCGCGGCGGTCCCCGGCGGGCCGGGAGCCGACGGCTCGTAGCGTCCGGTTCGCGGTCCTGAAGGGATGTCAGGGTTCGCGATTCCCGTATTCGTAGAGGAAGCCGAAGATACCGCCCGCCAGGAGACCCAGGCCGATGAGGAACAGCCACAGCCCGTAGACCACACCCAGCGCGGCCACGGCGTATCCGACGGCGGTCATGAAGGGGCAGATGCTGCGCGGCGGGAAGAAGTCCACCCGCCCGGACCGCTGCTTGATCTCGGCGTCCTTGTGGTCTTCGGGGCGGGAGCCGTGCTTGCGCTGCTGCACGTAGAGGAAGAGGGACACCAGGGCGCTCATGAGGAAGGACACGGTGAGCGCGGTCGAGCCGGCCGGTTCGGCGTCCGACCACCAGGTATAGCCGATCGCCGTCACGGCGAAGAACAGTGTGACGCCGGCGAAGAGACAGGTTTCCATCTTCATCGTCGATCACTCGGCCGGGGTGTCGGGGGGACGGGGGGATTCCTGGTCGGTCGACGACCAGGAACCGGCAGCGGGCACGGGTAGGCGTTCGCCGACTTCCGGATGGTGCAGATCGAAGGCCGGCGAATCGGAGCGGACGCGCGGCATCGTATGGAAGTTGTGACGGGGCGGCGGGCAGGAGGTCGCCCACTCCAGCGATCTGCCGAAGCCCCAGGGGTCGTCCATACCCACGTGCGGGGCGTAACGGGCGGTGTGCCAGACGTTGTACAGGAACGGCAGTGTGGAAGCGCCGAGCAGGAAGGAGCCGGCCGAGGAGACCGAGTTCAAGACGGTGAAGCCGTCGGCGGCCAGGTAGTCCGCGTATCGGCGGGGCATCCCCATCTCGCCCAGCCAGTGCTGCACCAGGAACGTGCCCTGGAAGCCGAGGAACAGCGTCCAGAAGTGGATCTTCCCGAGCCGCTCGTTCAGCATCTTCCCGGTCCATTTGGGCCACCAGAAATAGAATCCGCCGAACATCGCGAAGACGACCGTGCCGAACAGTACGTAATGCAGGTGCGCCACGATGAAGTAGCTGTCGGTGACGTGGAAGTCCAGGGGCGGGGACGCGATGAGCACACCGCTGAGCCCCCCGAGAAGAAAGGAGACAAGGAATCCGATGCTCCACAGCATCGGGGTCTCGAACGACAGGCTCCCGTGCCACATGGTGCCGATCCAGTTGAAGAACTTCACACCGGTCGGCACCGCGATCAGGAAGGAAAGTACGGCGAAGAACGGCAGCAGCACCGCCCCGGTCGCGAACATGTGATGGGCCCACACCGAGGCGGACAGCATGGTGATGGCGATCGTGGCACCGACCATTCCGACGTACCCGAAAATCGGTTTGCGGCTGAACACCGGGATGATTTCGGAGATCACGCCGAAGAACGGCAGCGCGACGATATAGACCTCCGGGTGACCGAAGAACCAGAACAGGTGCTGCCACAGGATCGCGCCCCCGTTCGCGGCGTCGAAGACATGCGCGCCGAACTTCCGGTCCGCCTCCAGCACCAGGAGCGTGGCCGCCAGCACCGGGAACGCCAGCAGAGCCAGGATGGAGGTGAACAGCACGTTCCAGCTGAAGATCGGCATCCGGAACATCGTCATGCCGGGGGCGCGCAGGCACACGATCGTGGCGATGAAGTTCACCGCGCCCAGGATCGTGCTCAGACCGGCCACGACGAGCCCCATGATCCACAGATCGCCGCCGGGTCCGGGCGAGAACACCGGGCCGTTCAGGGGCGCGTAGGCGAACCAGCCGAACGACGCGGCCCCACCGGGAACGATGAATCCCGATACCACCATGAGGCCGCCGAGCAGAAACAGCCAGTACGTAAAGGCGTTCAGCCGCGGGAAGGCGACGTCCGGCGAACCGATCTGGAGCGGCATCACCGCGTTGGCGAAGCCCGCGAACATGGGGGTGGCGAAGAGCAGCATCATGATCGTGCCATGAATGGTGAAGAGCTGGTTGTACTGCTCGTGGGAGACCAGTTGGAGTCCGGGCGCGGCGAGCTCGGCCCGCATCAGCATGGCCAGCGTTCCGGCGAAGAGGAAGAATCCGAAGGCGGTGACCATGTACAGGTTGCCGATGACCTTGTGATCGGTCGTCGTGAGCCATCCCAGTACGACCCGGCCCGGCCTCGACCGGTCCTTTTCCGGTGCCGACCGCTCGGCCTCCTCGACCTCCGCCACCTACGCCCCTTCCACCCTCAACAATCCCACCGCGGAAAACCCTCTCCGCCATAATGGCCGCTCCCCGGCGGCCCATCGCGCGTGTATGGGGGGCCGTAGGGGTGAAAAGCGCGAAACGCGCGGCGGGACGGCGGCGGGTCTTCGTTGCGCCACCCGGCTGATTGTGGCCGCTGAGCGTTTCGGCTCCAGCGGGTTGCCGACGTCACGGACCGCCGGCGGCAGGACGATACCTCCGGCATCACAAAGGAAACGGCAAGGAGCATCGTGAGAAGCGTTGTGCGGGCGGGAAGTATCGCCGGGGCCTGCGGCCTCGTTCTGCTGAGCGCCGGAATCGCCCGGGCCCAGCCCATTCCGGATCTGCTGGACGCCGCGGTCGGCGCCGACCTCGTCTCCCTTACGGGTGCGCCTCAGGGGGTGGCGTGCAACAACCGGTTCGGCAACATCAACTACCACGCGCCCGCGTACAGGGACTCCCGCGCCTGTCTGAACGGACCCGTGCACAGCGGAAACAGCCTGCACGGCGGGAACTTCCACAACCACGGGAATCCGAACGACAGCGGCAACGTCACCAGCACCAACGGATCCACCACCAGCGGCAATTTCGTCAACGGTGCCGCGCAAGGGAGCAAGAACAACATCCAGCGCGTCGCCAAGCGGCGCTGAGCCCGCATCGGCCGCCACGCCTCCGCCGGCCCGTGCCCCGGGCCGGCGGGGATCGTCACAGGTCGACCGTGACCTCGACCTGCTCGGGGGCCGCACCGGCGGCGGTGACGATGAAGACCGCGACGCCGTCGGAATCGCCGGCCACGAGCGGCGACGTCCGCGCATAGCCGTCGTCGTCCGTCCGTACCGTGATGGTCTGCCGGTCCCCTTCGAAGAGGGCTTGCTCGCTCGTGGACACCCAGGAGAACGTCACCTCGGCGTCGGACACCGGACGGCGGGAGCCGCTGTCGACAAGCCGGGCCGTCAGCGGCTGAGCGAAGGTGTCACGGCGGCCGGCGTGCTGCCCCGTGCCCCCGGTCGGCTGGATGACGAGTGTCTGCGCCGAACCCGATTCCGCACTCATGCCGCCTCCTGACGGAAAGACCTTGTTCATGGCGAGGTGCCCGGCTGCGTTTCCCGGGGATGCCGGTGATGGTAAGCAGGGCACCGTGCCGGACTCGTGTGCGACCTCCGCATTTGCCCGGAGTTCCTGCGTTGGGGTGACGGAAGGAGCCGGGTCGGTCCTGGCGGGCCGTGCGCTCCAATTCGCTTGTCTGGTCCTGGTACGGCGATGAGGATGGCGCCATGCCCACTCTCACCGCTGTCGACGGCACCGAACTCGCCTACCACGAGGTGGGCGAGGGCGAGCCGCTGCTCTGCCTGCCCGGTGGCCCGATGCGCGCCTCCGCCTACCTCGGCGATCTCGGTGGACTGTCGAAGCGGCGCCGCCTGGTCCTGCTCGATCTGCGCGGCACCGGTGACTCCGGCATCCCCCTCGACCCGGCCACGTACCGCTGCGACCGGCAGGTCGCCGATGTCGAGGCGCTCCGCGCGCACCTCGGTCTGGACCGGATCGACCTTCTCACGCACTCCGCGGGCGGTGACCTCGCCCTGCTGTACGCGGCTCGGCACCCGGAGCGCGTCCGCACCCTCACTCTGATCACCGCCCGTGCGCGCGCCCTCGGCGTCGACTTCACCGAGGAGCACCGGCGCGAGGCGGCCGCCCTGCGCGCCCCGGAGCCCTGGTTCCCGGCCGCGTACGCCGCCTACGAAGCCATCTGGGCCGGCTCCACGAACGACGCCGACTGGGACGCCGTCGCCCCGTTCTTCTACGGCCGTTGGGACGCGGCCGCACAGGCGCACGCGGCATCCGAGGTGGCCCAGTGCAACGACGAGGCCGGGGAGCGGTACGCAGCCTCCGGCGCGTTCGAACCGGCCGCGGCGCGGGCCGCCCTCGCCGGGTGGGACGCGCGGGCCCTGGTCCTCGCCGGTGAACTGGACAGCGGCCCGCTCCCCCGCGTCGCCGCCGACATCGCGCGGCTGCTGCCCCGGAGTGAGCTGACCGTCCAGCCGGAAGCCGGCCACTACCCCTGGCTGGACGACCCGCAGCGGTTCGTCCAGACCGTCGCGACCTTCCTCGACCAGCAGTAGACCGACGGGCGCGACCGCGAAACCCACCGCCCGCGGAGCGGGAGCGGCAGGTGGCTCGATGGCACCGGCCCGGCGAGGGTGACGGCGACGCCGCGGACGGGGAGGTCAGTTGCGCGCGAGCAGAACGGAGTTGTACGGGGTGTAGTCGTAGTCGGCGTACGTACCGGCGCTCTGGATGCCCTGGCAGCCGGTGCCGTGGTAACCGGTGCAGTTGCGGGCGATGGCGCCGCCGGTCTGGTTGTTGAAGAGCCTCTTGACGCCGAACTGGTTGCTGAGGTTGTGGGCGCCGTAGGTGTACCACTTGTAGGTGGGGTGGCCGCCGTTCCACCCCGCGTTCGGGTAGAGGCACACATACCCGGACGGGCATCCCTGGTACTCCCCCGCCGCGCCGGCCGCGTGCGCGGCGTCCGCGCTCACACCGAGCGTCAACAGCGCCCCGCCAGCGAGCGCGGCGGCCGCCGCCACCGTCTTCCTGATCGTGCCACGGACCTGACGCATGGAGCATTCCCCCTGTCGATGACCCGGCCGCGCACCGGACCGCGGCCGCTTCCGCATCTGAATCCTGCACGTGCTCCGGGAGCCCGACCAACCGAAAATTCGGCCATTCCGGGCCAATCACACAACCACCACGCACCACGCGAATGTCGTGTTCTCCACTTGGTGTCGCGAGGGCGGTCGGCCGGCCCCACGGAGCATCAGCCGGTGCGGCGGGGGATCACCGCACGGTGAGGACGAGCTTGCCGGTGGTGCGGTTCGTCTCGCCCAGCGCATGCGCCTTGGCGGCTTCCGAGAGCGGCAGTGCCGCGTCGACGTGGACACGCAGCGTGCCGGCTTCGACGAGGTCGGCGACCGCCCGCATGCCGGCCTGGTCGGCCTCGACGATCATCGTCTCCAACCGGACTCCCAACTCGGCCGCCTTCTTGGCCTCTTCCTCCGTAACGGGAGGCACGATCGAGACGACGATGCCGCCCGGGCGCAGCACGTCGAGGGAGCGGGTGCGGATGTCGCCGCCGAGGGTGTCCAGGACAATGTCGACATCGCTGACGACGTCGGCGAAGTCGGTGGTGCGGTAGTCGATGAGCTCGTCCGCGCCCAGCTCCCGCAGCAGGTCGTGCTTGGCGGCGCTGGCCGTTCCGATGACGTGGGCGCCCCGGGCCTTGGCGATCTGTACGGCGAGGTGGCCGACGCCGCCGGCGGCCGCGTGGATCAGCACCCGCTGCCCGGGCCGGATGTCCGCGGTGTCGACCAGCACCTGATGGGCCGTGAGGGCGGCGAGCGGGATGGCGCCCGCCTCGGTGTGGCCGATGCCGGACGGCTTGCGGACGAAGGCCCGCGCGGGGCCGATGGCGTACTCGGCGTACGCGCCGACACCGGAGGGGTAGGGCAGCATCCCGAAGACTTCGTCACCCGGCTTGAAGAGGGTGACACCAAGACCGACGGCCTCGACGACGCCGGAGACGTCCCAGCCGAGGACGAACGGCGGCGGCCCCACGGACAGGGCGCCCGCGCGGTGCTTCCAGTCGGTGGGGTTGACGCCGGCCGCGTGGACGGCGACGAGGATCTCGCCGATGCCGGGTGTGGGTCGCGGAAGCTCGACCTCGGTGAGGACCTCGGGGCCGCCGTGGGCGTTCTGGCTGATGGCACGCATGGTGGGAGATGTGGCGCGGTGCGCCGTCGAGTCGGTCATATCCCCAGACTGGCAGCGCCCGCGTCACGCGACAATGGCAAGATGGACAGCATTCGATGGGATCGTGCCACGCGTGCCGGGCCGCGTCCACGTGCCGCTCATGCGCCACCGGTCATGCGTCACTGGTCGCCTGGAACGCCCGTCGATAGGCCAGCGGGGAGACCCCGATCACCGAGTGCAGATGCTGACGGAGCGAGATGGCACCGCCGAAGCCGACTTCGTGGGCGATCCGCTCGACGGACAGATCGGTGGTCTCCAGCAGCCGGCGGGCCTGATGGACGCGCTGCTGGATCACCCAGCGGCCCGGGCTGGTGCCGGCCTCCTCGGTGAAGCGGCGCGCGAAAGTACGGGGGCTCATCTCTGCGTGCGCCGCGAGGTCGGCGAGGGTGAGGGGCTGGTCGAGGCGCTCCAGGGCCCACTCGCGAGTGGCGGCGGTCCCGGTCGCGCCCGGGCCGGGCAGCGGCTGTTCGATGTACTGGGCCTGACCGCCGTCCCGCCAGGGCGGTATGACGCAGCGGCGCGCGATGTGGTTGGCGACCTCACTGCCGTGGTCCTTGCGGACGAGGTGGAGGCAGAGATCCACGCCCGAGACGGCTCCGGCCGAGGTGAGGATGTCCCCGTCGTCGATGAACAGCACGTCGGGGTCGAGGGTGACGTGCGGGAACAGTCGGCGGAAGGTGTCCGCGAGGACCCAGTGGGTGGTGGCGGTCCGTCCGTCGAGCAGCCCGGCCGCCCCGAACAGGAACGCGCCCGTGCAGATCGACACCAGCCGGGTACCGGGGCGGATGCGGGCCATGGCAGCGGCCATGGCCGGCGTGAGCCGGTCGGAGAGCAGGCTGTGGTCATAGGGCGGGACGACGACCGTGTCGGCGTCCTCCAGGGCCTCGGGGCCGTGGTCGGGGGTGACCGAGAAGTCCGCACCGGTCCGCACCGGGAGGCCGTCGACGGTGCAGGTGACCACCTCGTACAGGTGCTTCGCCTCGCCGAAGACGCGGTTCGCTATGCCCAGCTCGAACGGGTACACACCGTCGAGGGCCAGCACGACGACGCGGTGGACGGCCGGCCGCGACGGCTGCCGCGACGGCCTCATGGCAGCAACCTCATGACACTCATGGCATCATTCTATCGAACAGCCATTATCGTGCCATTTCCGCCGACGTCAGCGGGGGCGCCCGCGGCCGTCACCGATCGACGCACCCGCCGCACCCGCCGCGGCCGCCGCCGGCCGAACCAGGTCCGCACTGCGTACCCGGCCCGGCCACGGGGTGACGGCCGCCCGTCTCAGGTCAGCGGGAGCAGGGCGCGCCCCGCCCGGGTGTGTGCGCCGCCGTCCAGTCCAGGATCTGCACCGCCGCGCCGGCGGCCTCCCGCCCCTGGCAACGCGCATGGTGCCGGCGGGCGATGCCGTCCAGGTCGAGGTGGGAGCCGAAGGCGGGCAGGGCGGCCAGCCGGCGCGCATACGACCACAGCCGGCGATGGCCGGCGATGCGGTGTACCGCCGCGGCGTCCAGATGCCAGCGGTGCACGGTGTCGAGCTGCACCAGCGTCACCCACAACTGGACGTCCGCGGCGGTGAGTTCACCGCCCAGTACGTACTCCCGCCCGGCCAGCAGCTGATCCAGTGAGTCCAGTGCCCTCAGCAGGGTCCCCAGCGCGACCCCGTAGGCCGGGCTGCCGACGCCGACCCGGCCGGCACGCTGCGCGGCCTCGTTGACGTCCTGCGCGCAGAGCCGCCCGACCGCCTCGATGCCGCTGCGGGCCTCGCACGGATACAGCACGGGCCCCTGGGCTCCGAACCGTTCGGCCAGGTCCCGCAGGATGTCGGGGGTGTGCGTGCTGACGATCCGCCCCGTCCATCCGTCGCTGAGCACCGGCGCCGCGGCCGGCCCGGGGTGCTGGTGCGAACTGGCCTCGTACAACGGGCGCAGCGTGGCGTATCCGCCGTCCGGGGCGTCGGGGACGGCGGGCAGCAGCGTCACCGGGAGGGTGTCGCCGAGGTCCAGCAGGCTGTGGGTGATGGCGATGCTCAGACAGTGCGGACAGGACAGCGTCAGGTACAGGCGGTAGCGGTGCGGCACGGCGTAGTGGCCGCTGCGCGCATCGCCGCCGATCCTGCCGCGCAGGGGCGGTACGGCGTCGGGGGAGGTGGTGGAGTTCTGGGTTGTGGCGGAATTCTGGGTTGCGGCGGACACAGCAGACGTGGCGGACATGCGGCTCCCTGGGGTCCAGGGCCGGCGCGCGGACATACGAGGAGGTGCGGGCGCGCGGACCGGCGGAGGTACGGATGGAGGTACGGGCGGAGGTACGGGCGGATGCGCCTCGGGCGGCGGGCAGCGGGCGCCGTCGGCGCGGGTCCGGCTGCGGAGGGGATGCGGCGGGGATGCGGCGGGGAACGAGGACGGCGCGGCGCGGCCGCGACCGCCTCAGCGAGGCAGACTGGCCGCGCTGCAGACGCGCAGGAGATCGATGTGCCGGCGCGAGGTCAGCGGGGGAAGCGGCCGAAAGGCGCGGACCGCGCGGTCACCGGCCGACCCTGCACGCCCCATGATTTCCCACCCGTTCGCTAGGGTTCCCGCCCCCGAGTGTCGAGCCGCCGTCGAGCCGCGTCAAGGGGACTGCGGTGCCGGGCCTGCGACCGGGGGGCGGCCGCGGCGCGAGCCCGCACCGCCGCTGCGGAATAATGCAGGCATGCGGATTTCAGCCAGAGCGGACTATGCGGTGCGCGCCGCGCTGCAACTCGCTGACGCCCGGGACGCGGGGCCGCTCAAGGCGGAGGCCATCGCCGACGCCCAGGACATTCCGCACAAGTTCCTCGAAGGCATCCTGAACGACATGCGCCGGGGCGGACTGGTCCTCAGTCAGCGCGGCGGCAACGGGGGCTATCGGCTGGCCAGGTCCGCGGAGACCATCAGCATCGCGGACGTGATCCGCGTCGTGGACGGACCGCTGGTGTCCGTACGCGGGGTCCGCCCGCCGGAGTTGTCCTACACCGGCCCGGCCGAGTCGCTGCTGCCACTGTGGATCGCCCTGCGCGCCAACGTCCGCCAGATCCTGGACGGGGTGTCCCTGGCCGACGTCGCCTCGGCCGAACTGCCCCACCCGGTCTCGGCGCTGGCCGAGGACCCCGACTCCTGGACGAATCCCTAGGGGGTGTCCGGGCCGACCGACCATCCAGGCTGTCCGTACTTCAAGACGCCACTGTCCAACCCTTGAACGGCCCTTGCTGTGCACGGAGTCCGGACGCATTCTTTCCCTATCAATCCAGTGGGAAAACTAGGGAAACTGGATCGGAGAGGGGACGGTGAACGGCGTCATGTCGAAGAGGTCCGCAGCGTGTCCCGCCGCCCCGCAGGCCAACGGCCCTTCGGAGGACGGGATATGGCCGCTGGTCGCCCGTGAGGTCGCGGACGATCTCGCCGTCGACGCGCTCCTCCGCGACCGTGCGGGCAAGCCGCCGTTCGACGAGATCCAACGGGTGCGCGAAGCCGGCCTGCCGGCCCTGCTGATGCCGCCCGGCCCCTCTCCACGGGGCACCGACCTGCGGACCGCCTGCGCGGTCATCCGGGAGATCGCGGCGGCCGACAGCTCCATCGGCGAACTCCTCGGCCGGCACTACGCCCTGTCGTGGAGCGCCCGGTTCTTCGGCACCCCGGAGCGGGCCGCCGCACTAGAGCTCCGGGCGGCCGAGGAGCAGTGGCTCTGGGGCGGGGACACCGGCGTTCCGGGGACGGAGGCGGACGCGGGGACGGAGACCGGCCCGGAGCTGACGCTGACACCGACGTCCGACGGGTATCTCCTCAACGGCCGCCGGGCGTTCTCCGCGGGTGTCGCCGTCGCCGACCGGCTGGTGCTCGGCGCGGTGTGCACCGAGACCGGTGAGTCGCTGATGGTGCTCGTGGACCCCGACCACCCCGGAGTGACGGCCGATCCGTCGCACGACCGTCTGGGGCAGCGGCTCACCGGGGCGGGCAGCATCGGCTTCGACAGCGTCCCGGTGTCGTCCCCGGACCAGGTGCTGGGTGCCGTCCCGCGCGACGAGCACGATGTCTCCCCCTTCGCCGCGCTCGCCCCACTGGCGCTCCGGCTCGCCCTCGTCCACGTCGGCCTGGGGATCGCCGAAGGAGCGCTGGCCGAGGCGCGGGACTTCAGTCGCGCCGCGCCGCGCACCTGGCCGCCCTCGGGTCCCGACAGCGGCACGTACGAGGGGCTGCCGGACGGGGATCCGTACCTCCTGCTCGCCTACGGGGAGCTGGTGGCCGCCGCGCACACCGCCGCGGCGGTGGTGGAACCGGCGACGGAGGCCCTGGCCAGGGGCCTTGTGGCCGGGCGCGAACTCGGCGTCGAAGCGCGCGCCGACATCGCCGTCCTGGTCGCCGCGGCGGAGGCCGTCACCAGCCGGTCCGCCATGCGCATCACCACCCGGATCCTGGAACTCACCGATGGCGCCGACTCCCCCGCCGACGGCCCCGGGTTCGACAGGTTCTGGCGCAACGCGCGCGTCCTGACGGCGCAGGGCTCTCCGACGCACCGCCTCCGCGACATCGGCGATCACTTCCTGAACGGCACGCACCCGCCGCTGACCCTGCACATCTGATCCCCCGTCCCGGGCGGCGGGGACGCCGGTCGGGGAGAGAGGGTGCGTGCCTCAGGCGGGCCGGAGCGTCAGCGTGCCCCCGGGTTCGGATGCGGCGCACGCCTGGAAGCCGGTGGCGATCCGGTCGAGGAGCCTTCGCAGCCAGCGGGAGTCCTCGTAGGAGATGTGCCGCAGCCTCATCTGGTGGGCTTGGAGCGGGGTGATCCGTACGTCCTGGAGCCGGCCGGTGTCCGGTTCCACCGAGACCAGGTAGAGCAACCTCAGATCGTCCCGGTAGTGCTCGTAGCCGGTGATGCCCTCGTAGTCGTCGATGAAATCGCCGCACCCGTGGATCAGGAGCTTGCCCCGGTGCACCTCCAGGCCGCGGGGGTGGTGCGCGGAGTGCCCGTGCACGATGTCCACTCCGCCGTCGAGGAGTGTGTGGGCGAAGGCGGTCTCGGCGCGGGAGACGCCGTAGCTCCAGTTGGGGCCCCAGTGGACCGAGGCCACCACGATGTCCCCCGGTCGCTTCGTCTGCTGGACGCGGACGGCCCACTCCTGGGCGGCGGCCTGGGAGGGCCCGGCCACGAACGCGACCCCGCTCCGGTCCTCGCCCGCGGCCCAGGTCCGGGGGATGCCGCTGGAGGGCAGGCCGAAGGAGAAGACCAGGACGCGCCGGCCGTCTTCGACGGGGACGACGGCCGGCCGCCGGGCCGCGTCGGCGTCCATGCCCGCGCCCGCCGTCCGCAGTCCGCCGCCCGCCAGCGTGTCGAGCGTCTCCCGCAGTCCGCTGCGGTCGAAGTCCAGGACGTGGTTGTTGGCCAGTACGCAGACATCGGGGCGGGCTGCGGTCAGGCAGGGGAGGTTCGCGGGGTTCATCCGGTAGTGGACTTCCTTGCCGGGGGCGAAGGCGTCGCTTCGCGTGACGCTGGTCTCCAGGTTGATCACGCGCGCGGCGGGCGCGGCCTCGTCCAGCACCCCCAGCGCCTCCCCCCACGGCCAGGAGAAGTCGACCGGGCGGGGAATGGGGCCGTTCAGCGCCTCGGCCAGCGCGACATAGTCGCGGGCATCGCGGGCATACCCCTCCCGCAGCGCGGGGTCGCCCGGGTGCGGCAGGATCTGGTCGACACCGCGACCGAGCATCACGTCCCCGCAGAGGAACACCGTGAGCACGTCGCCGCCCATTCCTCCAGGCTAAGGGCTGTCCGCCGGGGCCGGGCCGGGCCGGCCCGGGTTGCTCGAACCGATGGGCGTGCACCCGGAACATCGCCGTCACGGCTACGGCGGGGCGATCGTCGTCGCCGCGGCGGCCGCACTCCAGGAGCTGGGCTCGTCGAGCGCGATCGTCTGCACCCCGAGCTCCCATGTCGGCGTCGTCGCCACCTACAAGTCAGCCGGCTTCCGGCAACGCCCCGAGGTGCGGATCACCACCGGGACGCCCCGCTGGATCACCACCGGTGATCACGCCACCGGCCGCACCGGTCGTTGCTCCCTGACACAGGAGCGCGGGCGTCAACCCAGGACACGCGGAGGGACACGTTCCGGGCATTCCCCTCCCCACGATGGTCACGGATAGTAGTCATTGATTACGCAGAGCTGCCGTTCGAGGTGGTCGTACGGCGCCATCGCTCCATCGCAGGGAGAGCACATGACCGTTTACCAGACCAAGGCCGGGACCGAGTGCGGTACGGAGGTGGGACCGGGCGACGCCCGCTACGCGGCCCTGCGACGAGGCTTCAACCAACGCTTCATCGCAAGCCCTGACTATGTGTCGGTGATCAGCTCGACGGACGAGGCCGTCGCCGCGCTCAACAAGTATCTGGCGAGCCACCGCCCCGACGAGAGCCTCGACCGGCGCATCACGGTCCGTTCGGGCGGCCACTGCTACGAGAACTTCGTCTGCGGCGACGATGTCGGCGTGATCCTGGACCTCGGGCAGATGGACCGGGCCTATCTCGACCAGGAGATGGGGGCGTACTGCGTCGAGGCCGGCGCGAACAACTGGCATCTCGCCACCCACCTCTACGCGCCGTTCGGCGTCGCCCTCCCCGGCGGGTCGTGCTACTCGGTCGGGGCCGGCGGCCATGTGTCGGGCGGCGGATACGGGCTGCTGTCCCGGCAGCACGGCCTGACGGTGGACTACCTCTACGCGGTGGAGGTCGTCGTCGTCCGCGACGGCCAGCACGCGGAGGTCGTGGTGGCCCGCCGGGACTCCCCCGACGAGCGGCTGCGGGACCTGTGGTGGGCGCACACCGGCGGGGGCGGCGGCAACTTCGGCGTGGTCACCCGCTACTGGTTCAAGGGGCTTCCCAAGCCTCCGGGCGAAGTCCTGCTGCACGCGGTCGCCTGGCCCTGGGAGAAGCTCAGGAAGAAGCCGGAGCGCTTCAAGTCGCTGGTGCGCAATTACGGGCTGTTCTTCGAGTACGAGAACACCCGGCAGCTGCCGAAGTCCCTCCGCGGCGACTTCACCGACATGTTCACGCTGCTGAAGCTGACCCACCACTCCAACGGCAAGATCGGTCTGATCACCCAGCTCGACGCCACCCGGCCGGACAGCGTCGCGCGGCTGAACGCCTTCCTCGACTGGATCACCAAGGACCTGGGCGTCGACCCCACCCCGCTGGACCGGCGGATGGGCGAGCACGCCCCCATGGGCGGGCTGCACGTGCCGACCCGGCTGCCCTGGCTCACGGCCACTCAGACCCTCAACGGCTCCGGTGACAACCAGTGCGGCAAGTACAAGTCGGCGTATATGACACGGGGTTTCACCGAGGCGCAGCTCACCGCCATCTTCGGCGCGCTGACCCGCGACGACGGCTACAAGAATCCGCAGGCGCTGCTCCAGGTCGACTCCTACGGTGGCGCGATCAACCTCCCCGACAGCCGGGACACCGCGGTCTACCAGCGCAGCTCCGTTTTGAAGCTGCAGTACCAGACCTACTGGAGCTGGCAGCGGGACTCCAACAAGGACGGTGTCGCCGACCACCAAGACGCCGAGATCGACCCCTCGATCGCCGCACCGCACCTGCGCTGGATCCGGGAGTTCTACCGCGATGTCTACAAGGACACCGGCGGTGTGCCGATTCTGGCGCCGACCGAGCCCCCGGCCGACGGGAAGCCGGCGCCGGTGACGGACGGGTGCTACATCAACTACCCCGACACCGACCTCGACGACACCGATTGGAACACCTCGGGCCAGCCCTCGCACCGCCTGTACTACGGCGACGACAACTACCGGCGGCTGCAGGAGGCCAAGGAGTTCTGGGACCCGCGCAACGTCTTCCGGCACGCCCAGTCCGTCCAGCCGTTCACCCGGTGATCCGGTGACCGGGACCGCCGTGCGCGCGGGCTCGCGCTCAGCCGACGTGGACGCGTGGGCGGCGGGAGCGGTCGGGTTCGGCTTCGCGGAGGACCTCGCGGGTGACGGGCGCGACCTCGCCCTGGCCGAAGAGGAAGAACCGCAGCAGCTGGGCGAAGGGGTTGCCTTCGGTCCACTCGAAGTAGATGTGCGGCCGCTGCCCGGTTTCGTCGCGTACGTGCAGCAGCAGCGCGGCCAGGGCGTTGGAGACGGTGGAGCTCTCCAGGCAGAGCACGCGGTAGCGGCCGTGCAGCACTTCCCCGCGCACCCGCAGTTCGCTCTCGAATTCGGAAGGGTCGCCGATGGTGACCTCGACGAAGACGAAGTCGTCGTCGGCCGGCAGGTCGTTGTCGGTGCGGATCTGCTGGAGCTTGTCGCGGTATTCGGCCAGATCGCGCTGGTCGGGTTCGTTGGCGATGAGGCGGATCTTGCGGTGGGCGATGTCGCGGACGAACCGCTCGGCCATCTCGTCGAGCAGGACGCTGGTCACCCGCAGTTCGAAGGCCCGGGCGAGGCGGGAGAGGAACGAGATGAGCATGATGCCGGCGATGAAACAGGCACCAATCTTCACACCGTCCGGCCGCTCGATGACGTTGTCCACGGTGGTGTAGAGGAACACCACGGAGATGACGGCGAAGCCGATCGTCCAGCCGCGCTCGCGGGCCCGCCGCGCGGCGATGGTCACGGCGATCGCCGCGGAGCTGATCAGGACCAGGACGCCGGTGGCGTAGGCGCCGCCCTGGGCATCGACATCGGCGTTGAAGATCCAGGTCACCAGGAACGCCACGAGGGTGAACACCAGCACCATCGGGCGTACGGCTCGCGCCCAGTGGGGCGCCATGCCGTAGCGGGGCAGGTACTGCGGCATCAGGTTCAGCAGTCCCGCCATGGCCGAGGCACCGGCGAACCACAGGATCGCGATGGTGGAGATGTCATAGACGGTGCCGAAGGCCGAGCCCAGGTACTCATGGGCCAGGTAGGCCAGCGCGCGTCCATTGGCCTCTCCACCGGGCTGGAAGGCCTCCGCGGGGATGAGCAGGGTGGTGATGAAGCTGGTGAGGATCAGGAAGACACTCATGATCACGGCGGCGGTGGTGAGCAGCTTCCTCGCGCCCCGGATCCGCCCGGTGGGCCGGGCCTCGGTGTCGCCTGGCTCGCCCTCGATGTGCGGCATCACCGCCACACCGGTCTCGAAGCCGGACAGGCCCAGCGCCAGCTTCGGAAAGACCAGCAGCGCCACCCCGACCATGGCCAGCGCGTTGCCGTGCTCGGTGGTCAGCAGATGGGACCAGTCGGGAATGACATGCGCCGCGGTGACCACGTGCCACAGCCCGGCGACGACCACGACGACGTTGAGGCCGAGGTAGAGGCCGACCAACACGACCGCCACCCCGATCGCCTCCAGGAACCCCTTGAGGAAGACCGCGCCCAGCAGGGCCACCAGGACCAGCGTGATGACCATCTGCTGGTTGTGCAGGGCGCTGCTGACGTGCGGGTTCTCCACGAGGTGGGTGGCGGCGTCGGCCGCCGACAGGGTGATGGTGATCAGGAAGTCGGTGGCGGCGAACCCCAGGAGCGTCAGCACGAACAGCTTGCCCTTCCAGAAGGACAGCAGCCGCTCCAGCATCGCGATCGAGCCCTGGCCGTGCGGGCTCTCCTTCGCCACCCGCCGGTAGACGGGCAGCGCGCCGGCGAGCGTGACGACGACCAGGACGATGGTGGCGATCGGCGACAGCGCCCCGGCGGCCAGGGCGGCGATGCCCGGCTGATAGCCGAGGGTGGAGAAGTAGTCCACACCGGTCAGGCACATCACCCGCCACCACCGCTGCCCCTTGTGGGCGCTCTGCGGCCCGGCGTGCGGACCAGGGTGGCGCTTGGCCATGTCGACCAGGCCTTCCAGCATCCATGCGCGAAAGCGGTGGCGCACCCCGGCAAGGGGAGAAGAGCCCGCGGGGGCGGAAGTGGCCATCATGCGCTCCTGTCGTACCGCTGCCGTCCGTCATCGACGAGACAGCCACGTCGGCGTGGGGATGCCGGGCACCGTCGCCGTGGCCTTCCTCCGTATGCCGCTCAGATGTCACCGACACGCGGGCGCACCTGGCGGAGGCGTGCCCGGGCGGCCGGCTCGCTCACATCGGCGTCGCCGTGTGTAACAGTGAAGAGAGGACTCGACGGCGCGGTCGGCGAATGCCAGAGAGGGCGGCCTGCGATGTCCATACCGTCGGACCGCCTCGAAGCGGTCACTGCGCGGTCCACGACCGCGTACACGCGGACCGAGGAGTACGAGGACCTGTTCGACCAGGCCCCGGTGATCTTCGCTGCGCTGTGCGGCCCGCGGCATGTGCTGGAAGCGGCGAATCCGGCGTTCTTCGAGGTGTTCGGCGGCGAGCGCACTCGGACCGGCGAGCCGGTCGGCGAGCTCTATCCGGAGCTGGGGCCCCAGGGCGTTCTGGACCGTCTCGACGCCGTGTACGCCACCGGTACCGCATACCGGGCCCGCGGCGGGCGGCTGGTGCTCGGTGCGCCAGGGGCGGAGCGGGAGGGGTTCTTCGACTTCACCTACGAGCCCCGGCGGGACGCGGTCGGCCAGGTCGACGGGGTGATCGTGATCGCGGTGGAGACCACCGCGTACCACCACACACAGTTGCTCGCCGCCGAGCAGCGCATCCTGCTGGAGCAGATCGCACGTGACGCCCCGCTCCGCGAAATCCTCACGGACATGGCGCGGGCGATCGAGGACCTCTCCCCGGAGCTGATCGTCTCGGTGCTCCTCGCCGACCCCGACGGCCGGCATCTGCGGCACGGCACCGGCCCCAGCCTGCCCGACTTCTACAACGAGGCGATCGACGGAGTGGCCACCGGCCCGAACGTGGGCTCGTGCGGCACGGCCGCCTACCTGCGCGCCCCGGTGATCGTCAGCGATATCGCCACCGACCCCCGGTGGGAGGGCTACCAGGACCTGGCGCGCCGGGCCGGGCTCGCGGCGTGCTGGTCCACCCCGATCCTGGGCGCGGACGACGAGCTGCTGGGCACCTTCGCGATGTACCACCGCACCCCCAAGGCCCCCGAGGACAAGGACGTGGCGCTCAGCGCCGCGTTCGCCCGGATCACCGCGCTGGCCATCCAGCGTCACCGCGCCATGGAGGCCGGCCGCGCCGCCCAGGAGCGGGAGAAGGCCGCCCGCGAGGACCTGGCCTTCGTGCTCGACGCCAGCACCGCGATCACGCGCGAGCCGCACTACTTCGACTGCCTGCAGTGCATGGCCCGGCTGACCGTGCCCGCGCTGGCGCCGCTGTGCACCGTCCATGTCGTCGAGGACGGCCGGACCCGGCGGATCGCCGTGGCCTCCGCATGCCGGGCCGCGGAGGAGTACCTCACCTCTCCGGGCATCGCCGACGAGATCGACCACACGATCGCCCGGGTCCTCGCCTCGGGCACCACCGAGACCGACCACCACCCCGCCGGCGCCCCTCCCACGGAGCCCGATCAATCGGAGGCCCCCCTCGCGGAGTTCGATCACTCCGACGCACCCGTCACGGATCTCGACAGCCTCGACGCACCCGCCTCGGAGCCCGACGTCACCCGGTACGTCTGCGTGCCGCTGACCACCCGCGGCCGCACCTTCGGCGTGCTGACCCTGGTGGCCACCGACCGGCCCCTGGACTGCCATGTCATCGCCCTGGCCGAGGAGCTCGCCCGCCGGGCGGCCTCCAGCGCCGACAACGCCCACCAGTTCACCGACCGTGTCCGGCTCGCCCGCGATCTGCAGGCCGGTCTGCTGCCGCCCGCGCTGCCCCGGATACCCGGCGCCGATCTCGCGGCGTCCTACCACCCGGCCGGCGAGGGGCTCGACGTGGGCGGCGACTTCTATGACGTCTTCCCGCTGCCCGACGACCGCTGGGCGTTCATGATCGGCGATGTCTGCGGGCGCGGGGCGGCGGCGGCCACCACCACGGGCATGGTCCGCCACACCGCACGTGCCGCCGCCCGGCTGCTCACCGACCCGGCCGCCGTGGTCGCCGCCATCAACGACGCGCTCGCCCAGAGCACCACCGAGGACAACTTCGTCTCACTCGTCTACGGCGAACTGCGGCACTGCGACTCCCGTCTGACGCTGGATCTGATACGCGCCGGCCATGTCCCCCCGCTCGTACGCCGTGCCGACGGCAGCGTCGAGGAGATCGCCGAGCCGGGCCTGCTGCTGGGCATCGCCCCGGACTTCGACGGGTCCCCCTGCCGGGTCGACCTCTTTCCGGGAGACAGCCTGGTGCTGGTCACCGACGGCATCACCGAAGCCCGCGCCGCCGACGGGGACTTCTTCGACGAACACCGCCTCGCCGACGCCCTCGCCGCGGTCCGCTGCCGCACGGCACTCCGCGGCCGCACCTCCCCCACGGCCGCCACCCTCATCGCGGCCGTCACGGCCGCGGTCACCGCGTTCGCGGGCGACTCCACACCCGACGACCAGGCCGCGCTGGTTCTCACGGCCACCTGAACTCCGCACGCCGAACTCCGCACGGTCGGCCGCACCAGCCGGACAAGGCCACATGGCCCGACCAGCCGCGCACGCCTATTTTGGCCTTATGGGGCGAAGCGCGCCGACACCACCCGACGACCCGGACCACACCGATCCGCTGCGCCGACTCTCCCTCGACGAGCTGCGTCGGCGTACGAGCCTGAAGTGGCGCACCCATCCGGACGACGTGCTCCCCCTGTGGGTGGCGGAGATGGATGTCCCGTTGGCCGCGCCGGTCGTGCGGGCGATCACGGACGCGGTCGGGCTCGGCGACACCGGCTACCCGGCGGGAACGGCGTACGCCGAGGCACTGGCCGGCTTCGCCCGCCGGCGCTGGGGTTGGCACGGGCTCGCCGTGCCGCGGACGACGATCGTGCCCGACGTCATGCTGGGCATCGTCGAAGTCCTGAAGGTGGTGACCCGCGCCGGCGATCCGGTGATCGTCAACTGCCCGGTGTATCCGCCGTTCTACCAGTTCGTGGCGCATATGGACCGGCGCGTGGTGGAGGCGCCGCTGGGGCCGGATCTGCGGATCGACTTCGCCGCGCTGGAGGGCGCGTTCCGGCAGGCCGCCGCGGATGGGTGCCGGGCCGCGTATCTGCTGTGCAGCCCGCACAACCCGACAGGCACCGTGCACAGCGCCGAGGAACTGGCCGCCGTCGCGGCACTGGCGGACAGGTACGGCGTGCGGGTCGTCGCCGACGAGATCCACGCCCCCGTGGTGGCGCCGGGCACCGCCTTCATCCCCTACCTGAGCGTGCCCGGGGCGGAGAACGGACTGTCGTTGATGTCGGCGACCAAGGCCTGGAACCTGGCCGGCCTCAAGGCCGCGCTCGCCATCGCCGGGCCCGCCGCCGCCGAGGACCTGGCACGCGTACCCGAAGAGGTCGGCCACGGCCCCAGCCATCTCGGCGTCATCGCCCACACCGCCGCCCTGCGGGACGGCGGCGGCTGGCTCGACGCGTTGTGCGCCGGCCTCGACGACAACCGGCGGCTGCTGGCCGAACTGCTGGCAGAGCATCTGCCCGCGGTCCGCTACCGCCCCGCCCCCGGAACCTGTCTCGCCTGGCTCGACTGCCGCCCGCTGGGCCTGGGCGACGACCCCGCCGCGGTGTTCCTCGCCCGCGGCAGAGTGGCCCTGAGCCCCGGCCCGGATTTCGGCACCGGCGGCACCGGCCACGTACGACTCAATCTGGCGACCTCCCCCGAGGTGCTCACGGAGGCGGTACGGCGGATGGCCGCCACCTCGGCCTGACACCACGGCGACGGAGCCGACGCCGGACCCGCACGCCGCATACGCCCCGCCTCGGCATAGGAGCTGACCGGTCCTCAAGAGCGGTTTCGGGGCCGTTTTGGAGCGAGGTGGTTTTCTCCATACGATCCAGCGATGATCACAAGAAAACGGTTGGCGGTCGGGGTGTGCGGGCTGCTTGCCGCGATGGCCGCCGCCCTTGCGCCCACACCCGCCGTCGCCGATGAGCCGTCCGCGAAGCCGGTCCCCAAAGTCGAGTTGACGCTCGATGTCAGCGGCTCGATGCGGGCCCGCGACATCGACGGGCAGAGCCGGATGGCCGCGGCGAAGCAGGCGTTCAACGAGGTGCTGGACGCGGTGCCCGAGGACGTACAGCTCGGCATACGGACCCTCGGCGCCGACTACCGCGGCGAGGACCGCAAGGTCGGCTGCAAGGACACCCGCCAGCTCTACCCGGTCGGTCCGCTGGACCGGACCGAGGCCAAGACGGCGGTGGCGACCCTCACCCCCACCGGCTGGACCCCGATCGGCCCCGCGCTGCTGGGTGCGGCCCAGGACCTCAAGGGCGGTGACGGGACGCGCAGGATCGTGCTCATCACGGACGGCGAGGACACCTGCGCCCCGCTCGACCCCTGCCAGGTGGCCCGTGACATCGCCGCCGAGGGCATCCACCTCACCGTCGACACTCTCGGGCTGCTGCCGGACGCCAAGACCCGTCAGCAGCTGAGCTGCATCGCGGAGGCCACCGGCGGCACCTACACCTCCGTGCAGCACACCAAGGAACTCCGCGACCGTGTGCACCAGTTGGTGGACCGGGCCGCCGATCCGGTGGTCACCCCGGTGCCCACGGAAGGTGCCCGGCAGTGCGCCACCGCGCCGAAGCTCAAGGCCGGTCTCTACAGCGACCGCGAGAAGTTCGCCGAGCACCGCTGGTACCGGGTGGACGTCCGGCCCGGCCAGGAGCTGCGCGCGTCGGTGAGCATCGGCGCCGACCGCGCCGTCAACAACGACTACGGGGTCCTGCTGCGGGCCTCGACCGTGCACGGCCGGGAGATCGTCCGCGGCGCGGAGGCCGGCGACGGCCGTACGGACGTGATCTCGTCCGGGCTGCGCTACCCCAAGTCGCCGCTCACCGACGGCGACGACGACAAGCCGGCGGCGGAGACGGTCTGTCTGCAGGTCAGCAACTCCTTCTCGGCGCCCGCCTCGGTCAAGACCGACCCCGGCCTGCCGATGGAGCTGTCCATCGACCTGGTGGACGGTCCCAGTGACGCCTCCGACGCGGCCTCCTTCGGCCTCGGCCACGGCTGGTGGCTGCTGGTCTCACTGGCCCTCGCCGGGCTGCTGGCCGGGCTGCTGTGGGGCTGGATCTCCCGTTGGCGCGTGACCGTCTGGAGGACCAACTGATGCGCACCGTACGCCTACTGACCAGCGCCGCGCTGGCCGGCGCGAGCCTCCTCGGCCTGGCGGGAGCCGCCGTGGCCGACAGCCCCACGCCGAGTCCGAGCGCGAGCGGGGAGACGGCCGGTCCGACCGAGGCGGGCACCTCGTTCCGCACGGCGACCGCCGTCAAGCCGGACCAGCCGGCGACGGCCGACGCCTCCACCGGCGACTACCTCTACTGGGTGCTGCCCGTGGACGCCGAACAGCGCGCCACGGTCAAGGCCAAGGTGACGCTGCCGGCGGCCGCCGCCCGGCACGGCTCGGCCACCTGGCAGCTCGATGTGTACGACGGGCTGCGGCGCCGCCAGGCGTGTGTGTACGGCGCCCAAACCAGGGCGGCGGCCAAGGACGCCGGATCGGTGGAGCTGTCCTGCACGCTGCGTACGGTGCGCGGCTGGGCGGAGCCCTGGGCGAACGATCCGCTGCCGGGCAGCTACTACGTACGCCTGACGGTCGTCGATCTTCCACAGGAGGACCTGGGGCTTCCGGTGCACGCCGAGGTCGAGGCGTCCGTTGCCGACCAGGGCGGCGCGCACGCGGTGGACGGCAGGCTCGCGGCGCCCCTGGTGCCGGGTGCCGCGGCCGCGGCGTCGAAGGACGAGGACGCCTCGTCCCCGCGGCCCGCTGCCCTGCGTGAACCGGAGGGCGGCTGGTCCTCCGGACGCTGGTCCGACCGCTGGATCTGGACCGCCGCGGGCGGAGCGCTGGCCGCGCTCGCGGGCATCGCCGGCTATCGCGCCACCCGGGGACGGGGCCGCCCGTCACGGGTGCCGCCGGGCGCCTGACCTGCCGAAAGCCCCAGGGGCGGCCATGGCCCGGTGCCGTGGCCGCCCCTTCGGCTTCCGTCCCGGGGCGGAGCGGGCACATGCCTGGCGCGGCGTCAGGAAGCGGACGCGGCGCCAGAAAGCGGTGCCCTCACGCCTCGGGGTCGGTCTCCGGCCCGGGGTGCCGGCGCAGCCGTGCGGCGAGGACGGCGACATCGTCCTCGGCGTGCAGTCCGTCGAGGCGGAGCAGGACCTCGTCGAGCAGCTCCGCCACACCGGCCCGTGCGGGCATCCGCAGCCGGGCCAGCCGGGCCAGGGAGTCGTCGATGTCCTCACCGCGGCGCTCGATGAGGCCGTCGGTGAACATCAGCAGGGTGTCGTCCGGTGTGAGGGTGCGGGTGATCAGCTCATAGCCGCCCACGCCCGTGCCCAGGGGCGGGCCGACGGGGACGCGCACCAGGTCGGCGCCGCCGTCGCCGCGGAAGACCACCGGGGGAAGATGGCCGGCGCTGGCGAAGCCGGCGAGTCCGCGCGCCGGATCCACCCGGGCGAGCAGACAGGTCGCCGGACGGCGGGCCTCGTCCTCGGACACGGCGGCGTCGAGCTGGCGCAGTACGCGGTGCGGCGGCAGGTCCGTCGAGGCGACATAGCGCAGGTGGGAGCGGTAGGCGTTCATGTCGACGGCGGCATCGAGGCCATGTCCCATGACGTCCCCCATGACGAGCAGGGTGCGCCCGTAGTGGAGCCGCACCGTTTCGAACCAGTCGCCGCCGACCAGGGCGCTGGTGCCGGACGGGAGGTAGCGGGTGGCGAGCTCCAGGTTGGGGTGCGGCCGGCCCGGCTCGGCGAGCAGCGCCCGTTGCAGGTCCATCGCGGTGCGCTGCGCCGAGGCGTACCGGCGGGCGTGCGCGAGATGGACGGCCGCCAGGCGAGCCGCGTACTGCATGGCGGCGGTCTCGTGATCGGTGAAGCCGCCGCCCGCGCGGAGGGCGAGCAGCACGCCGTAGCGGCGGCCCTGCGCCAGCAGCGGCACCGACACGGCCTCGGCGGACCTGCCCTTCCCCAGGACGGCGGTGGCGGTGATCGGGCGCCCCTCCTCCAGTGCCCGCGAGGCGGGTGAGCCACCACCGGGCCCGCCGCCGCCGTCGTCCGACGGCTGCGCCTGGAGCACGCTCACCAGACCCGCCGACGCCACCCGACGCAGCGCCGGCTCCCGGGACGGGGGCCGGGCCGCCGCGGCGTTCTCGGGGAGGAGGTCCACCGCGGCGGCGTCACACAGATGCCGGCACACGAACCGCGACAGCTCGGCGCAGATCGTCTGCTCGTCCAAGGTGGTGCCGACGTGCTCGGCGGCTTCCTCCATCACCCGTAGACGGGCCAGTAGGCGTGCGTGATCGGCGTCTGGGCCCGCATCCGAGCCGTCCCGGTTCGACAAGGCCACCTCCAGGGCGCGGCGCCCGCGTCGGGCGGGTGCGTCGGTGATGCACCCATACCACCGGCGAGGCCGCATCCCGGTCCGGCGCGGCGGCCGTCAGTGCAGTACGCCCATGCCCAGCAGCCCGAACAGCAGCGCGCCGACGACGATCCGGTAGAGCACGAAGGAGTTGAAGGAGTGCTTGGCCACGAACTTCAGCAGCCAGGCGATCGAGCCGTAGGCGACGAGGAAGGAGACGACGGTGCCGATGGCCAGCGGAGCGACGGCCGCGCCGCTGCCGACCGCGTCCTTCAGCTCGTAGATGCCCGCTCCCGTGAGGGCCGGGATGCCGAGGAAGAAGGACAGGCGGGTGGCCGCGACGCGCTCCAGGTCGAGGAGGAGGGCGGTGGACATGGTGGCGCCGGAGCGGGAGAAGCCGGGGAAGAGGAGGGCGAGGATCTGCGAGCAGCCGACCCACATGGCGTCCTTGAGGGAGGTGTCGTCCTCTCCGCGCTTGTGCCGGCCCATCTGGTCCGCCGCCCACATCACCCCGCTGCCGGCGATCAGTGACCCGGCCACCACCCACAGGGAGGCGAGCGGGCCCTCGATCAGGGGCTTGGCGGCCAGGCCGACGACGACGATCGGGAGGGTGGCGAAGATGACCCACCAGGCGAACTTGTAGTCGTGGTGGTAGCGCTCCTCGCGGTCGCGCAGCCCGCGGAACCACGCGCCCACGATGCGCACGATGTCCTTGCCGAAGTAGACCAGTGCCGCGGCGATCGCGCCGACCTGGATGACGGCGGAGAAGCCGACGACGGTCCGGTCGTCGACGGGGATCCCCATCAGCCCCTCGGCGATCTTGAGGTGACCGGTGGAGGAGATGGGAAGGAACTCCGTCACCCCCTCGATGGCTCCGAGGACGACGGCTTGGCCGATGCTGATCGCGCTCATGGGATCCGTTTCTGGCGACGGGTGGACGGGGGTGCAGCCACACCTCGGGGCGGAGCGGCGTCCACCGCGCCCCAGACGGTCTACAACACTGTAGACGAGGGAGAGCGGTGCGCGGACACCTCCGGACCCGGCGGAACGCCCACGGTCCGGCGGGTACGCCCACGGCGGGGGCGGCCGCGATCGTCCCGGCGGATAGCATCAGTACTGTTGGCGTGGCTCGTTCGCGCGGTTGCGACTCAGCCTTTGGCCGATCGGCTGCTTGGCATGAGCTATCGAGACCGTATGCGCGAGGGCCGGCAGTGAAGTGAGCCCACGCCACCCGAACCCAGCAGAGGCGCCGATCATGGATCCAGCCGCCGCGGCACCCTCATCCCCCACGGGCATCAGCCTGCGCCAGCTGCTCATGGCGCTGGGCGACCCCCTGGTCGAGCTGCAGGCCGCGCCCGCCGGGCTGGACGTCGAGATCCGCAGCGTCGCCCTGCTCGACCCCGAGGACCCGCCGATGGCCCGCCCCGGCGAGCTGGTCCTCGCCATCGGTGCCCGGGGCCGCGCCGCGTTCCCTGCGCTGCGGGCCGGCGGGCGGGACGGGGCCGGCGCCGTCGCGGTCAAAATGGACACCCCCGGCCAGGCCGCCGCACTGAGCGAAACCGCCGTCGATGCCGGCGTCGCGCTGCTGTCCGTACGCACCGAGGCGCGCTGGGAGCAGGTGGACGCGCTGGCCCGGGCGGCCCTGGAGAGCGCGCCCTCGGGGCGCCCCGGCGAGGAGGCCCAGGAAGGGGACCTCTTCGCGCTCGCCCAGACCACCGCCGTCCTCACCGGCGGCATCGTCAGCATCGAGGACACCGCCAACCGCGTGCTGGCCTACTCGCGGTCCACCGACTCCGACGAGGTCGACGACCTGCGGCGGTTGTCCATCCTGGGCTGGCACGGCCCGGAGCAGTACCTTTCGCGGCTGCGCGAGTGGGGCGTCTTCCAGCGGCTGCGCGCCTCCGACGACGTGATCAACATCGACGGCCACCCCGAGCTGGGCATCCGCCGCCGGCTCGCGGTGTCCATCCGGTCCGGGGAGCGGCAACTGGGCATCATCTGGGTCCAGGAGGGGTCGACGCCGCTGACCGAGCAGTCGGACCAGGCGCTGGTGGGCGCGGCCCGGGTCGCCGCGCACCATCTCGTACGCCGCCGCCGGGAGCTGTCGGCGGACCTGACGCTGACCCACACCCTGGCGGCCGGGCTGCTGGAGGGCACGACGGGGCCGCAGCCACTGGCTTCCCATCTGGGGCTGGACCCGGCCCGGCCGGCCGCCGTCCTGGGCTTCGCGTACGGCTCCACCGAGGCCACCCCGCCGGAGCTGGCCCGCGCCGAGGTCAGCAACCTCGTCTCGGTCCACACCGCGGCCCGGCACCGCAGCGCGCTGGTCACCCAGGCCGATTCGCGGATCTATGTGCTGCTGCCCCAGCTGCCGCGCAGCATCGACCTCGGCATACTGCGGGGCTGGGGGCAGGAGATCACCGACGCCGCGCGCCGCCACCTGGGACTGTCGCTGCGCGGCTCGGTCGGCCGCATCGTGCCGGCGCTCGGGGAGGTCCCCGCGTCGCGCCGGGAGGCGGACCGGATACTCGACGCGATGGTGAGCGTCGGCTTCGCCACCACCGTCGCCGCACTGCCCGACATCCAGGCGGAGGTGCTCGTCAGCGAGGTGCTGGCGCTGCTCTCCGCGCACCCCGCCATGCGGGACCCCCGGTTGACCGCTCTGGTCACCCACGACACCCGCCACCAGGGGCAGTTGGCGGAGACCGTCCTGGCCTACCTGAACGCCTTCGGCGATGTGCGGGCCGCGGCCACCGAGCTGCATGTGCACCCCAACACCCTGCGTTACCGCATCCGCCGGGCCGAGGAGCTGACCGGTCTCGACCTGAGCCGGCCGGACCAGCGGCTGCTGGCCATGCTTCAGCTGCGACTGCCGCCCGCCACCTGATCTGCCGGCGGCCGCTCCGTCGATCAGCGCCCTAGGGCCTGTCCGATGGGTCAGGGCCGAGTCCGCGGCGTCTGGCACGGCACCTCGCGGCGTTGCCGGAGCGTCCCGATAGCTCCGCTATCGAGACGCTCCGGCGCCTCGCGATGCACCGCACCAGACGCCGCGGACTTTCCGACCCTGACCCATCGGACAGGCCCTAGTCCGAGATTCTCCTAAACTGAGCGATATGCCCCATTGAGCTGACGGGCTGGCGATCATGACCTCGGAGAATGCGCTGCCGGGCGGGTCCGGCCGGGCGTGTGCCATCGCGAAGGCAGCCACCGCCGAGCTGGACGCGCGGGGTCGGGTCGTCTCCTGGACCCGGGCGGCGGAGCGGCTGCTCGGCTACCCGGCCGCGGAGGTCCTGAACCACCCGGCGACGCGCCTGCTGGCGTTCCCCGGCGACGAGGAGCGGGTGGCCGCCGTGGTCCGCTGGTGCCGGGCAGGGGACGGCTGGGGCGGCTCCGTGGCGGTGCGCCACCGGGACGGCCGGGAGCTGCAGCTGGCGGTGCAGGTCACCCCCGTGCTCGACGGGGGCGACCGCGAGCGGTGGTCGGTCCTCGCCCTGGAGGAGTGGCGGCTGCCGGGCGGCGGGGTGAATCAGCTGATGCTCGAACCGTTCCTGGCGCATGCGCCGGTCGGCATGGCCGTACTGGACAACGAACTGCGCTACGTCTGGGTGAACGAGGTACTGGAGCGCCTGATCCCCCTGGAGCGCCGGCTGGGGAGAACGGTGGACCAGGTGCTGCCGAGGCTGGAGGCGGAGGCGTTCGAGGAGCGGATGCGGCGGGTCCTGGCCACCGGCTCACCGGAGATGGACTACGAGTTCCGCAGCCCCACCTACGCCGACCCCACCCAGGAGCGCGCCTACTCGGCGTCCTTCTTCGGGCTGGCGGACCCCCGGGGCGGGCGCATCGGCATCTGGTACATGGTCATCGACGTCACCGAGCGCTGGCGGGCGCAGGACCGGCTCGCGCTGCTGAACGACGCCAGCGTCCGGATCGGCAGCACGCTGGACGTCACCCGGACCGCACAGGAGCTGGCCGATGTCGCGGTGCCGGCGCTCGCCGACTTCGTCGCCGTCGATCTGCTGGACTCCGTCCTCCATGGGGAGGAGCCGCATCCCGGGCCGGTCGACGACGTTCCCACCATGCGCCGCTCCGGGCAGCAGTCGGTCAACGAGGGCTGCCCGGAAGCGGGCCTGGCCGTCGGCGAAGCCGTCCAGCGCTCCCCCTCCTCACCGATCGCCCGCTGTCTGCTCGCGGGCGAGCCCCTGGTGGAACCGGAGCTGGACTTCGTCCACAGCGCCTGGGTCACCGAGGACCCGGCGCGGGCCGCGGCGATCCGCAGGTTCGGGTTCCGCTCGGTGATGGTGGCGCCGGTGCAGGCCCGCGGCGTCACACTGGGCGCCGCCACCTTCTTCCGCACCCGGCGCCTGGGCCCTTTCGTGCCCGACGACGTACGGCTCGCCGAGGAGCTGGTGGCCCGGGCCGCGGTCTGCGTCGACAACGCGCGGCGTTTCACCCGCGAACGCACCGCGGCCCGGGTGATGCAGCAGAACCTGCTGCCGCACGAGCTGTCCGGAGGCTCCGCGCTGGAGGTGGCGTCGTGGTACTTCCCGGCGGACGCGCCGAGCGGGGTGGGCGGTGACTGGTTCGATGTGATCTTGCTGTCCGGGGCCCGGGTCGCCCTGGTCGTCGGGGACGTGGTCGGGCACGGCATCAACGCCGCGGCGACGATGGGCCGGCTGCGCACCGCCGTCCGCACGCTGGCCAATTTGGACCTGCCGCCCGACGAGCTGCTGGCCCGGCTGGACGACCTGGTCATCGGGCTGGCCAAGACGCACGGCGCCGACCCGGCGGCGGACACCGAGAACGCGAACGTGGCCGCGACCTTCATGGGGGCGACCTGTCTGTACGCCGTGTACGACCCGGTCAGCAGGCGGTGCGGCATGGCGCGTGCCGGGCACATCCCGCCCGCGATCGTGGCGCCCGACGGCGCCGTCGACCTCCCCGACCTGCCCGCCGGGCCCCCGCTCGGCCTGGGGACGCTGCCCTTCGAGTCCAGGGAGCTGGAGCTGGCCGAGGGCAGTCTGATCGCCCTCTTCACCAACGGGCTCATCGAGGCCTGCGACCCGGACATCGGCGTCGGGATGGACCGGCTGAGCACCGCGCTCACCTCGTCCGGACCGGCGCTGGCGGAGATCGGCCGGACGGTGGTCGAGGCGCTGCTGACCGGACCCCCGTCCGACGACGCCGCGCTGCTCCTGGCCCGGACCCGCGCGCTGGGCGGGCACCAGGTCGCGTCCTGGGATCTGGCCACCGATCCGGCCGAGGTCGGCAGGGCGCGGTCGCTGGCCGGCCGGCAGCTGTCGGGGTGGGGCCTGGAGGAGCTGGAGTTCACCACCGAGCTGATCGTCAGCGAGCTGGTCACCAACGCCATCCGGCACGGCACCGGGCCGATCACCCTGCGGCTCATCCGGCAGGACGTCCTGATCTGCGAGGTCTTCGACGCCGGCAGCACGGCACCGCATCTGCGCCACGCCCGGACCACCGACGAGGGCGGGCGCGGGCTGTTCATCATCGCGCAGCTCGCCGGGCGCTGGGGCACCCGCTACACCCCGACCGGCAAGGTCATCTGGACCGAGCAGAGCATGCCGGCCGGCCTCCCGCGGTGAGGCACAGGCCCGGTCCGCCGGCGTCGTGGCCCCGATCACCACGATCGCGTCGGATTCCGCGTCCCGTTCACCGGGCCTTCCGTCCCCCGTCCCGCTGTGGTCGCACAGCACTGGTGGTGTGGGCCCAACTCGCCCCAGGGCGCGGGCCGTCGGAGGCGTCTGTCCGGTCGGCCAAGGCCTCGCGGGCGCTGTGGTCCGGCCGGATCAGCGGCCCGCACCAGGTCGCGAGTCCACACAACGGGCACTGCGCATTGGCCGCTCGCACAGCCATCGGGGACGAATTTGTCGAGCCTCACAAATACGCCGCCGCACACCGCCACATACGCTGACGCAAATCCATATCCGGACGTGATGCGGCTCACCTCTCATAAGGAGGCCGGGCAACAGCGCGGAGGCGCGACCAGCGCTCCCCCACCCGCGCGGGCATCCGAAGACCGCGGCCCCGTGCCGCCGCTTTCGAATCCGTCAGGGCCTTGATCGCCACCTGCCAGCACCCGGCCCTTTCGTGCGTCCACACCGAGGCGATCCCAGCAGGCACCCCGTGCATGACCCCTCCAACCCTCAACGGATGTCGAGATGACTACACCTCCTCCCAGCCACGTGGCCGCTCCGCCCGCTCCCCCGGGCAACGGTGAGGCTCCGCGGCAATCAGGACTGCACTCCGGCCTCAAGAACCGCCATCTGTCCATGATCGCCGTCGGTGGGGTCATCGGCGCCGGTCTCTTCGTGGGATCCGCCTCCGGCATCACCGCGGCCGGCCCCGGCATTCTGCTGTCGTACGCCCTGGTCGGCGCGCTGGTCGTCTTCGTGATGCGGATGCTCGGCGAGATGGCGGCCGCCAACCCGACCTCCGGCTCGTTCTCCGCCTACGCGGACCGGGCGCTGGGCCGCTGGGCGGGCTTCTCCATCGGCTGGCTGTACTGGTTCTTCTGGGTCGTGGTGCTCGCCGTGGAGGCGACCGCCGGCGCGGCGATCCTCACCAGCTGGGTCCCGGCCGTCCCGCAGTGGGCCTGGGCGCTGATCGTGATGGTCGTGCTCACCGCCACCAACCTGGCCTCGGTGGCCTCGTTCGGTGAGTTCGAGTTCTGGTTCGCAGGCATCAAGGTCGTCGCCATCGTCGCGTTCATCGCCCTCGGTGGCCTGGCGATGTTCGGCCTCCTGCCGGGCTCCGACAACCCCGCCTCCGGCTTCGCGAACCTCACCGCGCACGGCGGCTTCCTGCCGAACGGGCCCAGCGCGATCCTCACCGGCGTCCTGATGGTCGTCTTCTCCTTCATGGGCAGCGAGATCGTCACCCTCGCCGCCGGTGAGTCCGAGGACCCGCAGCGCGCGGTCACCAAGGCCACCAAGAGCGTCATCTGGCGGGTCGGCGTCTTCTACCTCGGCTCGATCCTGGTCGTGGTCTCCCTGCTGCCCTGGAACGACCCCTCGATCACCAAGAAGGGCTCCTACGTCGCGGCCCTGGACTCCATCGGCATCCCGCACGCCGGCCAGTTCATGAACGTCATCGTGCTGACCGCGGTGCTCTCCTGCCTCAACTCCGGCCTCTACACCGCCTCCCGGATGGCGTTCTCGCTCGGACAGCGCGGCGACGCCCCGAAGAGCTTCGCCCGGACCAACACCCGGGGCGTCCCCCAGGCCGCGATCCTGGTCTCCGTCGTCTTCGGCTTCGTCGCGGTCGGCTTCAACTACCTGTGGCCGGACACGGTCTTCCAGTTCCTGCTGAACTCGTCGGGTGCGGTCGCGCTCTTCGTGTGGCTGGTCATCTGCTTCTCCCAGCTGCGGATGCGCGGCATCATCCTGCGCGAGAACCCGGACAAGCTGGTCGTCCGCATGTGGCTCTTCCCCTACCTGACCTGGGCGACCATCGCGATGATCTCCTTCGTGCTGGTCTACATGCTCACGGACGACAGCCCGGGCGGCGGCCGCATCCAGGTGCTGCTGTCGGTGCTGCTGGCCGTGGTGGTGGTCGCGATCTCCCTGCTCCGCGACCGGCTCGGCCGCAACACCGAGCGGGCGTCCGTGACCTCCCGCTGACCGGACGAGACGCCTCTTACGGGCGGCGGCGTGCCAGGCACGCCGCCGCCCTTCGCGGGCCGTCGCGCCCCTACCTCCACCCACGACAACCACCCCGGAAGGGCCACCGCGGACATGCCCGCCTTCAGACGCCGCAAAGGCAGCCGTCCCCATCTGGTCCCCGAACTCGACGACCTCGCGCTGGGCAAGGTCCGTCGGCGCGTCGAGACCTGCTGGTCCCGCGGCTCACTCGACACCGCCGTCATGGCCATGATGGCGGGCGTGCTCGACGACGCCGGCGAGGACTGGGACCGCAAGGCCCACCGCCTGCGGGTGCTGGCCGGTGCCGCGGGGCGGGCGCTGCCCGGCATCTGGCGGCAGCACAATCCGCACCACCAGGGCGCTTTGCTGCTGCACGCCTGGTCGGAGCTGCTCCAGGCCCAGCAGCAGGGCTCCGCCGCCGGTCTGGACGAGGTCCGCGAGACGCTGCTGCTGGCAGCCGAGCTGCTCCCCGCCGACCCCACTCCCTGGACCCTGCACCTGGCCACGCTCCGCCTGGAGCGGCGCCCCTCCCGCGAGATGTCGGCGATCTGGCGCGAGATCAAGGCGCGCGACCCCTGGAACCGGGAGGCCCACCTCCAGGCCCTGGGCTACCTCTCGCCGGACGAGTGCGGCTCCAGCGCCCTGGTGCTGGACCTGCTCGACGGCGTCCGCTCCGTCATGCCGCCCGACGCCCCCGCCGCCGGTCTGGAGCTCACCGCGCTGGTCCGTACGCATCTGCGGTCGGTCGCCCCCGGCGGCCTGACGGCCCTCGGCGCCGGCGAGATCTGGCGCCGTCCCGACGCCACCCGGGCGCTCGACCAGGCCGCGCACTACTGGCCGCGCCCGGGGTTCCTGCACCACGCGGCGGCGCTGGCCGATCTGAACCTGCTGGCCTATGCGCTGATCAAGTCCGTCCGGATCGCCGACGCGGCATCCGCGCTGCGCGCCACCGGGGGCGTGGGGACGCCCTGGCCGTGGAGCTCGGACGGCGATCCGCTGGAGCGGTTCTCGCACTACTTCGGCCGTGCCACCGCCACGAACTGACGGAGACTTATCCGATTTAAGGCGTATACGCCCAATTCTTAGCCACATCGGGTGGAATTACGGCCTCTTTCCGTTCTCTCCCGAGTGCCCCGACGCCTTCCAGGGAACCCCATCCTGGAAGAGCGTTGGGAGACCCGCATGCGCGACACCGTCAGCACCGGCCGCTCCGCGGCGACTGGCGGCTGGCGCGTGCTGCTGCTCCTCGTACTGCTGGCGCTGGTGCACACCGCGCTCACCGCCGACTCCTCCGAGGCGCAGGCCGCCGAGGCCGGCCGCTGCCTCGCCCGCGCCGGCGCTCTTGCCGCGCCCGGTCCGGCCGAGCGGTCCTGTGTCGCCCCGGCGCCGCTGCTGGCGTCGCACGGAGCCGTCGACAAGCATCCGGGCAGCGGATTCCGGCGTATGTGCGAGGCCTCGGTCTGCCATCTGCGCCACCCCGTCCCGAACGGGCCCGGCGGCAAGGCGATCCGGGAGTCCGCCGTGGCGGAGAGCGTCTGCGCACCGAGCGACGCCTCGTCCTGGGCCGTCACCACGGCCGCCGCTGCCGCCGCTCCGACGCGGGTGACCGTCCTGCGCTGCTGAGCCGACCCCGGCCGCACGCCCGCCCCACCCCGCAACGGGGCCGACGGGGCGATCGCGGCCTGCCGTCGTCAGCTCCCAGGACTCTCGCACCGCAGGAGATTCGGCATGCCCATCGACATCTTCGCCGCCCTTGGCGCGCTCGTACGTGCCGAGGCCGCACGCACCGCGCCCAAGACGAAGCCCCCCACGCCGACCACGCACACCGACCCGGACCGGGGCACGCACACCGACCGGGACCGGGCACAGAACCCGGGCAACCCGGAACCCCCGCCGGCCCGGTCGGCGGGCGGATCGCCGCCCGCCGCGTCCGACGCCGTCCCCGCGGCCGCGTCCACGCCCGAGCGCCCCCGCCCGGCGCTGCTGCGGAAACTGTCCGCGCTCACCTCGATCGTGCAGAAGGGCCGCCCCGGCTCCCCCAGCGGCCGCAGGGCCTCCGACTCCTGACCTGAGCGGCACCCGCCGCCGCTTGTCCGCCTCCAGGGCAGCGGCGATCCTGGGTACATGGCCGGCCACGCGGCTGATCACAGGTCGGCCGGGGACACCGCGGCGGCCGTCGGCGCCGACACCGTCTCCGGCTGGGCCGTACGGCGGCCCGGCCCGATCTCCTCCGGTCCGCTGGCCTGCGTCCGACGCCCCGTACCCGTGCCCGGCCCCGGCGACCTGCTGCTGGGGGTGGAGGCCTGCGGGGTGTGCCGTACGGATCTGCATCTCGCGGAGGGCGATCTGACCCCGCGCCGCCCGGCGACGGTACCCGGCCACGAGATCGTCGGGCGGGTGGTCGCCGTCGGCGACACGGTCACCGGCTTCCGCGTCGGCGACCGGGCCGGCGGCGCCTGGCTGCGCGGTACCTGCGGCGACTGCCGGTACTGCCGCGCCGGCCGGGAGAACCTCTGCCCGGCCTCCCGCTACACCGGCTGGGACGCCGACGGCGGCTTCGCCGAGGCCGCCCTCGTCCCCGCCGACTACGCCTATCCGCTGCCCGACGACCACAGCGCCACGGAGCTGGCGCCGCTGCTGTGCGCCGGGATCATCGGCTACCGGGCGCTGCGCCGCAGTGCGCTGCCGCCGGGCGGGCGGCTGGGCGTCTACGGGTTCGGCGCCTCGGCGCATCTGGCCGCGCAGGTCGCGCTGTCCGAGGGGGCGAGGGTCCATGTGCTGACCCGGTCGGCGCAGGCCCGGGAACTCGCCGTCGCCCTGGGCGCGTCCTCGGCCGCCGGCGCCTACGAGCGCCCGCCCGAGCCGCTGGACTCCGCGATCCTCTTCGCGCCGGTCGGCGATCTGGTGCCGGTGGCTCTCGAGGCGCTGGACCGGTCGGGCACCCTGGCCATCGCCGGGATCCATCTCACGGATGTCCCCACACTCACCTACGAGCGGCATCTGTTCTACGAGCGGAGCCTGTGCAGCGTGACCTCCAACACCCGCGAGGACGGCCGCGAGTTCCTCCGGGCCGCCGCCCGGATAGGCCTCCAGGTCACCGTCAGCCCCTACCCCTTGAGCCGCGCCCCCGAGGCGCTCGCCGACCTGGCCGCCGACCGGGTTCACGGGGCGGCGGTGCTGCTCCCCGGCTGACGAAGGGCGAGTGGGCCCGCTTCTCGCCGACTGGCTCCCCCGTGCTTGAATGCCGCACCATGGGGTGAAGAGGGTAAATTACGACATATCCGATGAGGCGGTGGCGGGGTCGACGCCCTGGCCCCGAGGGCGGATACGGCGACCGTGGCTTACGACGACGGCTTCCCGTGTACGGAGGCGGTACAAGCAGTGACCGCGCGCGTCCTTGGGTCTTCCGGGGCCGAGCTGACCGCCGTCTATGTGCCGGCCGAAGGGGACGGCGATCTTCAGCTGGCCGAGATGGTCGGTGGCTCCGGTGTCCCCTACACACTGCCGACGAGCTACCCCCTGTCCGGCGACTCCCCGGTCGCGGCGGCCTTCCGCACCGGCCTCCCCCAGTGGCTGAGCCCGGCGGAGCTCACCGAGCACGGCGTACCCGGCTCCGCGGGCGGCGCCGACGCGGAGCCGGGCAACGGCACCGGGCCCCTGCCCGCCACCGTCTCGCTCGGGGTGCTGCCGCTGGGCGGGGACGCCAGACGGCTGGGCTGCCTGGTCGTCGTCGACCAGGCGGCGGACGCCTTCGACGCCGACCGCCGCCACCTGCTGGAGCTGCACGCCGACCAGGTGGCCGCGGGTCTGGAGGCGATCGAGGCGCGGGTGCTGGCCAGGACGGAGCGGCGTTCGCTGCTCGGCCCGGGGCTGGACACCCTTCGGGGCGGCGCCTTCACGCTGGTCCTGCACACCGGGCGGATCGAGGCGGACACCCAGGTCCTGGAGCTGTTCGGCATCGGTCCCACGGAGTTCGACCGGCGGGTGGAGACGCTCCTGGAGCGCACCGTGCCGGACGACGTACCGGCGCTGATGTCGATCGTGGAGCCCGGCGGGGTGCCGGTCGCCGGCCAGCAGCTGTCGTTCCGGATCCGCCGGCCCAACGGCGAACTGCGCTGGCTGACGCTGCGCTGCCGGGTGCTGACCGGCGCCGACGGGGTGCCGGAGCGGATGCTGGGGGTGGTCGCCGACGCCTCGTACCTGCGCCCCAGCGCCGACGAGGTCTCCATCGTGCAGCGGCTGTCGGCCGCACTGGCCGGCGCGACGACCATACGGGACGTCAGCCGAGCGGTCATCGCGACGCTGCGTGCGCCGCTGGCCACGAGCCGGATGGCGGTCGCCGAGCTGGAGGCCGACCGGCTGGTGGTCACCGCCCTCGACCCGCCGGAAGCCGAATCCTGGCCCGCGTCCTGGCAGTCCGAATGGCGCTCCGAGTGGCCCGACGCCTCGTGCCACTCGCTGCCCACCCTGGAGGGCGTGCTGCGCGGCGGACATGTCGCCCTGTGGCCCCCGGGCGCGGCGCTCGAACCGGGCCTGGCGGGTATCGGCCCCGGTGGCCTGGCCGTGCTGCCGCTGCCGGCCGAGGGCCGGATCGTGGGGGTGTGCCTGCTCGGGTGGGAGACGGAGCACCGCTTCGGACCGGAGGAGCGCTCCCTGCTGACCGCGACCGCGGGTCTGGTGGGGCAGGCCCTGGTCCGCGCCCATGCGCTGGACGCCGGGCACGAGCTCGCCACGATGCTGCAGCGCAGTCTGCTGCCCCGCAAGCTGCCGGAGCTGGCCGGCGGGGTGGCCGCGGTCCGCTATCTGCCCGCCACGATGGGGCTGGAGGTGGGCGGCGACTGGTACGACGTCATTCCGCTCTCCGACAGCCATGTGGCGCTGGTCATCGGCGACGTGGAGGGGCACAGCGCGGGGGCCGCGACGATCATGGGCCAGATGCGCACGGCCATCCGGGCCTACGCGGTCGAGGGACATCCGCCCGACGTGGTGATCTCCCATGCCAACCGCCTGCTCCTCGGCATGGAGACCGACCTCTTCGCCACCTGCTGCTACGTGGACCTGGACATGGAGGAGGGCATCGCCTGGTTCGTGCGGGCCGGGCATCTGCCGCCGCTGCTGCGGTACCCCGACGGCAGCACCGAGGCCATGTCGGTCGAGGGCGGGCCGCCGCTGGGTGTCGCCGAGGAAGCCGAGTATCCGCTGACGGAGGTCGGGCTGGCTCCCGGCACCGTCGTGGTCCTGCTCACGGACGGGCTGGCCGAGTCCTCCACGCTCGCCCTGGAGGACGGCATCCGCCGCGTACGGGAGGTGCTCGGTGCCGCCGATCCGGCCGATGCCGGGCGGCTCGCCGACGACCTGCTGGGCGGCTCGAAGCGGCGCGACGACGATGTGGCGGTGCTGGTCCTCCGCTACGACGGGATGCGCGTCCGCCCGACCCGGGCCCGCTGGGCGGTGTGGCGGCTGCCCGACGCCGTCATGCACGCCCGCCGCTTCACCGGGCGCACGCTGCGCTCGTGGGGCGTGACCCAGGAGCTGGACGTGGCGCTGCTGGTGGTGTCCGAGCTGGTCACCAACGCCATCGCGCATACCCAGGGCGAGGTGCAGCTGGATCTGACGCTGGCCGCCGACCGGCTGCGGATCGCCGTGAACGACACCTCGCCGCGGGCGCCGGTCAAGCCGGTGAGCGTGAACTGGGAGTCCACCGGCGGCCGCGGACTGCTCCTGGTTTCGGCGATGTCGCTGTCCTGGGGCTCGGTGCCGCTCAGCGGCGGCAAGCAGGTGTGGAGCGAGATCAGCCTGCAGACGGACGACCGGCTCGGCGCGGCGGAAGGTGAGGAGGTGCCCTGAGGTGAACACCCGTCTGCGCAAGGCCGTCGTCGTTCTGGCCGGAGTGTGCCTGCTGGCCGGGCCGGTGGCCTGCGGCGAGGCCCGTGAGGTCGACAGGCCGTCCGGGCCGGCGTCCGGTGAACCGCCGCGGATCGGCGTGCTGCTCCCGGACAACAACTGGCGCTTCTACCACTTCGACAAGCCGCTGATGGCGAAGAAGATCCACCAGCTGTGCCCCGAGTGCCAGGTGGACATCGTCAGCGCCGATCACGACATCGCCACCCAGCAGGCGCAGATGGCGGCGATGATCACCAAGCGGGCCAACGTCCTGATCCTCGACGCGGTCGACTCCCGGTCGCTGCGCGCACCCATCGAGCGGGCCCGCCGGGCCGGCGTCCACGTGGTCGCCTACGACCGGCTCGCCGAAGGGCCGATCTCGTCCTATGTCTCCTTCGACGGCGCGCAGGTCGGCCGGCTCCAGGCCCAGGCGCTGCTGCGGGCGCTCGGCGACAAGGCCCGCACCGGCCAGATCGTGATGATGAACGGCGCGGAGACGGACCCCAACTCCGCCTGGTTCAAGCAGGGCGCGCTGGAGGTCCTGCGGGGCAAGGTGCGGATCGGCAAGGCGTACGACACCGCCGGCTGGCGTCAGGAGGCCGCGAACGCCAACATGACCGCCGCCCTGGCCTCCCTCGGCCCCGGGCGCGTCAACGGCGTCTACTCCGCCAACGACATGCTCGCCACCGGCATCATCGCCGCGCTCAAGGCCGCGAAGGTCACCCCGCTGCCCCCGATCACCGGGCAGGACGCCCAACTCGACGCGGTGCAGCGGATCCTCGCGGGCGAACAGATCATGACCGTCCTCAAGCCCTTCCGGCCCGAAGCCGACAACGCCGCCACCATGGCCGTCGCACTGGCCCACGGCAAGAGCCTCAAGGACATCGCCCCCCGACGCGTCAACAGCCCCACCACCCGCGACATCCCGGCCGTGCTGCTCACCCCCATCCCGGTGACCGCCAAGAACATCAAGGAGACCGTGGTCAAGCACCGCTTGTACACGATCGACCAGATCTGCACCCCCAAATACGCGTCCGCCTGCGCCAAGGCTGGTCTCACACAGCCTCCACATGGCGCGGGACAATCCCCTCGGTGAGCGACAACGGGGCACTGGTACGTCCTGCACCAACAACCTGACCAGCGAAAAGGACCCGAAAGCGGACACGTCGGGTTCGGGCTCCGGGGCGGGTTCCACGAGGTGAAGGGGTGCCCGTCGTACGGAGCGTGGCCAGCACCTGGGCGAACGTGGACAGGTGGTCCATGACCGCGTACCCGTCGCCGACACTGCGCCGCGGGGCCTTCACCATGGCCACGCCATACGGTTAACCAGCGTGCGCCGCCGCGCGGTTGGCCCGACGGACATAGTCAGCCAGGCGGCTGCTCTTCTCTGCTCTCTGCCTTGCACTCCAGAACGAACGGGCGGGCGTGGAGGTCCCCACGTCCTTGGATCCGGTCTGGTCGGGCCGGGTCACGCCGTCCGGGTCGTGTGGGCCGCGCCAGGGATAGGCCGCGTCCTTCCAGTGCTCCACGTACTGGCCGAGCACCTGATGCGCCCCTTGTACTGCTCGGTGTACGTGCGCTGGACGGTCCGGTCGCCTCCACCATCCGCACGCCGTTACCCCGACGCGCCGCTAGACCAGGACGTCTCCCTCGCGGATCTCCTGGCCGGTGAACTCGTGTATGTGGCCGCGCTCGGCCATGCCGTCACCTCGTGTACTTGGGACGGGTAGGACGATGCCCGTTGCACTGGCCACCCCCTCGATCAGCCCTACAGCGAAATGCGTGACATGCCCGGCCGTGTCACCGTGATTCAGGACCCCCGCCCCTTCACCCCGGAGGAATGACCCTGATGGGCATCAAGGACGAAATGCAGAGCAAGGCTCAGCAGGCCAAGGAGAAGTTGCAGGGCAAGCAGGACGAGGCGAAGCAGCGCAGCCAGAGCGAGGAAGACCGGTTGCGCCAGCGCGCGGATGAGGCCAGGCAGCAGGGCCAGAGGTCGTTCGACGACATCCAGGACGAGATGGACGATCGCACCTGACATCGCGCGCTGCGCGCCCTGGCCTGCACCACAAGCGTGGCGGTGCAGGCCAAGGCAATGAGTCGCCGCAATACCAAGCCGACCCGGTAGCGACCCGGGCGGCGCCGGTCACGCTGTGCTCACCGCCGGCCTAGCGGTGATTGATCAGAACGGGACGGGGTCCGCGATGGCCTGGGAGAGCGACGGAGCACCGCGTGCACGTCGTCGGCCGGGACGCGACCGTGGACCTTCCGCACCGGCTTTCGATAGCTCACTTCCACGCCGGACTTGGTGGTGAACTCCTCCAGCTCCAGGGCGAGGGAGCACAGAGCCGGGCCGCCGACGGCCTCCAACTCCCGCCAGACGGCCTCGATGGACTTTATGAAATGAACTCCCAGGAGCCGGTCATGACCCGGAAACGTCCCAGCTCCGGGTCATCGGCCAGGCGGTTTTTCGGCCCCAGATATCCGACAGGGCCCCGCTCCGTGATGGAACGGGGTCCTGTCGAGCGGGCATCGTGGCGTTACTCGTCCAGGCTCTCCAGCTCCCGTAGGAGCGCGTCCGCCTGGTCCCGGGCCGCCTTCACCTCATTTCGGAACGCGGTGCGCTGCTTCGGGGTCATCACTCGCAAGGAGGCCGTGGAGAACACGGCCATGCCCGCGTCAATGCGCTTGGCGAGCGTCACGAGCTGGTGACCGGTCGCCTTGCCCTTGGCGGCCTGGCCCGCCAGGGCCTTGGACGTGCTGCCCACCTCTTCAACGGCCTGGCCCGCCTTCTTGCCCAACTGGTTGCGCTGCCCCCGCGTGAGCGCGGACACGGCGAACTTGTCCCACAGCGCTTGCGGGATGCGCTCGCGCTTCAGGTCCTCCAGGTGGTGGAGGACGGCCCGACGCTGGGGAGGCTCCACGCCCAGATCCTGGTACAGCAACGAGGCAACGGCCTGGTACTCCCGAGAGTCCCCACTCCAGTCCGGGTGTCCGTTGTGCTGGAACAGCTCCCGCATATCCATCAGCTTGGCCGCCAGGGCCTTCTTCGCCTCGGTGGCACGGCCCTCCGACTCCAGCCACGCACGACCCAGCTCCTTGCCCTCCTGGAACGCCTGGGCCACCTCTTCGCGGTTCAGCGCTCGTTGCGCGTCGGGGTCCACGTGTTCGGTGACCACACGGCCCTCCAGGACGCGCGGCGCGTCAGGCTGGACCAAATCCTTCCCCGTGGCGTTCCCTGCGGGGCCCTCCACCGACTCCGCCGTGTCACCGCCGGCCGACCTCTCGGTGTCGGCAGGGAACAGTCCCTCCGCCACGTTCCAGGTTTCGCCGTCCCTCACCAGCACCCCGTCCCCGGCCAAGTACTCCAAGGCCTTGGTGACGGTCTGGTGGTTCGCCTCGTAGGTCTTGGCCAGCTCCTGAGCGCTGGGCATCGTGCCCCTCGGGGCGCCCTGCCGAACGGCTTCCCGGATCTGTTCGGCTACCTCTCGGTACTTGGGCGTCTTGGCCATGTCGTTCTCCCCTGTTCGACGGGCAGGATCACCGTATCGCCGGTGGCCCCGGCCTGGGCTACTTACCAGAAAAGGGTTCGGACAGAACATGTTCCGTCCGAGCCCTGCCAGTTCATCGGCCGGTGCCGTCACGTCGCGGACGTAGTGGCCCACCAGGACCAGGAGCGCGCCGAGCGCGGTCCGGACCCGGACCGGACTGCCCCGGATGGCCTGGCGGACGGGGTCAATCATTCAGTCCCCCAACTGTGTAAGCAACGCACGGACGTTGGGGGCCCGGGCCGCTCCACGCGGACGACCAGACCCCCTCCTCCGCGTGGAACGCCTGAACGTCGTACCGCCCCATGGCGTTGCGGACCGCGTCGTCCACCGCCTGGCGGTCCGCCTCCCAGCCATCCCCGGCCGGGCCGTCGGGCTTCTCCACAAGCCCAGGGGAACGATCAGGCGACCCCGCACGCGCACGGCCACCAAGGCTGTAGCGTCGTCGATTCGCCCACCGCCGAATCCCATGGTGATGGCGTCGCCGTCACCATCCTCCAACCGGTCAGCCGTCGCACACTCGCCCCAATCCTCCGGGCTCATCAACTAAACTTCTGCCGCCACCAGTTGGTCGAGGAACATGCGCTGGGACCGGCTCCGTGGCATGTGGCCGGAGTAGATGGTGGAGACGATCCACTCCACTGCGGGCATAGATGATCTCCTTGCCCGGGTCGATGCCGTATTCCGCGATGTACTCCGGCGAGAACATCCCGGGGAACAGACGCATCGTGTTTCTGCTCTGGTCCTTGGACACGGCGCAGACCTGGACCCACGGGGCCGGGTGCGGCACTGCCCTGGGCGTCCCCCGGCCCTTCAGGCGCCGGATGGCGCCTTGTCGGCGGGTGAAATCCCCGGCGTCGTTGATCTCGAACCAGCGGAGCAGGATACGTACTTGCTCCGGGGTGAACCGCCAGGGTCGGCCGGCCTCGGGGCCGTCCGGCTGGAGAAGGTACGGGAGGTCCACAGAAGCACGTCCCAGCCCAGAGTCCGCGTCGGGCCCGGCACCATGTCCGGCCACGTACGGACGGGGTCAAGCGTCTCGCGGGCCGCCGCAAGAGCTGGGCGGAGAACTTGGACTGACCCAGGTTCCGGCTCATGGCCTCCGCCACGTACACGGCCGTGAGCCAGTCCGACTGTTCGTAGAACTGCGCCTGGCCGGAGTCCTTCAGGCTCTGGGGTGCGCCTCCGGCGCTGGTCACTGCGCTTCGGGACGGGGCCCGGCACAGTGTCACCTCCAACTGAGCAGAGCCGAGAGTGCAGCGCTACTAGTCGCACACCCCTAGTCGTGTTCACCGACGCGGTAGACGATGCGGTGGTCATCGAGGGCGGCCAACGACGACACCATCGCAGGCGCACACATCGTCTGGGACTGGAACGGCACGCTGCTGCAATACAGAAGGAGAGCGGCACCCGGCCTTGATGGATCACGTCCAAAAAATGGAGTGTGGACCGCTTTGCCGAATGCCCCCATGGCCTGCACGGAGGGCACTGCGCTGTACAGAGCGTCAAAGTGTGACCCGCGATTTTGTACGCATACGGCTCATGACGACACAGGAGGTAAGTCTGATTAACTTCCTTTATGAATCAGCGAGTTGAGAGCAACGGGAAACATCCACAGTTCGAACTCCGCTGCGGTGGGATCCACTTGACCATCCAGCGCATCCCCATCTGGTTGGTCACGCTGGTCACCACAGCCAGCGGCATGGGGGCCGCATGGTGGACGAGTCGCTAGCAGGCGGACGGCCTGGCGACCTTGGAACCCGTACAGAAGCAGAGCCGCCATCACGCTTCGGTCTTCCGGCACGGCTGGAGGGGGCACCCCCAGGGCCAGAGAAGGCAACACAGCAGCCCCACACGAGTGACACCACGCATACCGACACGAAGCCATGGGAAGTCCTCGTAGGACTCAACTCGGCTGAGCTGACTTGGTAGTTGAGCTTGACTCAGCCATTCGTTGGTCCGGGTATGCCGTTGCCTGACGGGCCGTTTTTCGAGCAGTTGGAGAAAGCAGATGCGCAAATTCATTGGCGTTGCCGTTGCGTCGGCAGCCCTCGCCGTTGTCCCGCTTGCAGGAGTGGCCTTGGCGCAGTCGCCCTCCGAGACCCAAACGGCCCGGCAGACCGCCGCGGACCGTTGCTGGCACCACCACGGCGGCTGGTACTGCAACGGCTGGGGGCACGGGCACGGCTGGGGGCACGGCTGGGGCAGGGACCACCTCGTGGACCTCGACGCGGGCCTCCTCTAGGCCGATACGCTGGATCAGCCGAACTTCGGTGTGGCATCCACGGATGCAACCCTGAGCACGGATCGAGAGTTCCCCAGGGTGCGGCTCCTCCAGCCGCTTCCGCGACGGACGCCGCACCCTGGCCGCAGCCCCCTCCGCACTGGACTTCCGTGCGTGACGCCAACGGCACAGAGCCTGAAGGTTCGCCGGGTCGTGATCGTCGCCAGGGACGACGTGGTCCACGTCCGTGGCCGGCGCCGTGCACCGCTCGCCCGCGTCCCGCAGCATCGCCACGTATTGGAAGCCGTCCCGCGTCAGGACAGACAGTCGCAACACCGACCAGTTTCTGGGGAGTCGGGAGCGTCGGTTGCTGTCGTGCCAGGCCATCTTCTTCTCCGGATTGGATTGGCCACCCATACGATTGCCGCCGCGCGTATCCTGCATCGATCTGGGCAGGCACCGCGCAACTCGAACCAGTCGCCGTGTTCAGCGCCGGCGCGCCACACGCCACGACTCAACTCCCCAGGGGTGATGGGAACAATGATCGGTGATTCACTGTCCGCCAACCGTTTCGCCGTCGAACTGGGAAAATTCCAGGTGGCGACGTTCCAAAGCATCTCCGGCCTCTCTTACGGCATTGACGTCATCGAGACCAAGCAGGTGACGGCGGACGGCCAGCCCATCACCCGCAAACAGCCGGGCGCCGACCAAGTACAGGACATCACCCTGTCGCGCGCCATGGACGTGGACAAGTCGTTCCTGGACTGGGTCAAGACGTCAAAAACGAAGCTTGATGAAGCTCGGCAGCCGGTCTCTATCTCAATGCTGGACGGTGAAAACAATGTCGTTCATCGAATCAACCTCACCAACGCATGGGCCAGCAGTTGGCAAGCGCCGGACCTCAACGCCACCAACGCCGATGCAGCCATTGAACAAGTGACCATCAGTTTCGACGAGTCCGTGGTCGAGTAGTGGGAACGCCCTGCCTGACACGGCGCCGACGCGATTCGGGCAGGGCGACCCACCGATTTTTTCGATCCCGGCCGGAATCGAACCGGCGCCCACCCGATCGACAATCGTGCGCTCTCCCACTGAGCTACGGGACCAGGGATCAACTCTCAACTCCCGTGCGTCATCCCGGAAGACACCGGGGTGCGCGGGAGGGGCCAACAGCGAGGTCGCATCCACCTCCACGTCCAACGCTGGAGAGTGAAGCTGCACCCCGCCTTCATATGCATTAACGGGGGGGGCGGGACAAGCAACCGTCCACCGCGCGCTCCGCACCGGACTTCCGCGCGTGATGCCAGCGGCACAGGGACTGAAGGTTCGCCGGGTCGTGGTCGTCGCCGGGGACGATGTGGTCCACGTTCGTGGTCGACGCCGTGCACCGCGCTCCCGTGTCCCGCAGGATGGCCATGCCCTGGAAGCCGTCCCGCTTCAGCACGATCGCTCTCGCCTTGGGCCACCCGCCTGGGTGACGAGAACGTCGGTCGCTGCCATGCCAGCCCAACGTGCCACTCCCTTACCTGTCGATGGGACGGAACATGTTCTGTCTGGAGACGAAGTGCCGCTTCGCCGGCCACCCAGGTAGAACTTCTTGCTGAACGTGAGCGCGCGCGACTTCTCAACGTCCTTCTTGCCTGCCTGACAGAAGGTCACCGTGGGAGGCAGGGAGCGGCTTTCCACGGGCCCGAGCATAGGCGCCCACCATTCGGCGTAAGGTCGGGCGCGTGGGTTTGCCTGAGATGCCTCTCGGTTCCCTGCCGGACCACCAGCCATCCTCTCCGCACACGCGGGAGTGGCCCCCGTCGAGCCGGGACGCCCATCGTCGCCCCGTGGGCGCGATAATCAATCGATGAACGGCGTCCTCGCCGACTGGGCGCCACGTGTCAAGCATTCAGCCAGGGTGGTACCACCCTCAGAAAGAGGGCCAAGGTCTCAGCCACCGCGTGCGATCGCACTTGCGATCGCCGAGACGGACCTAGTTGCGTACGCAGCTGCGTACGCAACAACCCCGACCGATGCACGGCGTTCGACGGCACGTGACCACGCTCGGAGCGTTCCGCTGCGTGGGGCATCCGTACGCTCATTGACTCACGTAAGGCACAGCCCGACCGAACTCTCCTCTTAAGAGGAGAGTCCGGCGACCTGACATGTCAGGTCGCCAACGTCTGCCGCCGCCAAGATTTGGCGGCGCTACCACCAGCAGGTTTGCAACTCCCATACGCACAGGGGAAGATCCTGGTCACGCGACGCACTCCGCCATGGGGTACGCCTAGAAGGGTCATGCCGTGAATGACACAACTCCGCCTGCCCAACCGTGGTTTGAGTTCCGCATGGGCAACTTTCGAATGACCGCCGGCAAGGCGCCCGCTCGGTTCTTCGCAGGCACGGTAGGCACCGCGATAGGGGTCCTGATCACGTGGTGGATGAACACCCACTAGAGCCGCACCCGCAAGCGGCCCCGGCCGGAATCGAACTGGCGCCCCTCCGATCAACAATCGGACGCTCTAGCCGCTGAGGTTTTCTCAGTGAAATGATCTTATAGGCGGGACGAAATCGGTGGGGCAGGATGGATCGGACACGGGCCTTGACTGCAGACGTAAAGCCCCTGGTAGGACAGGTCTGCCAAGATCATGTCCGTAACCACCAGAGGCTTCACGTTGGTCACCTACGTTGCCACGCCCGACGTCCCGCGCCACGTCGTCGAGTTCCTCGCCCGGCTGCTGGCCACCCGCCGGCGGCCATCGGGACGCCGAAGGGCTCTCGGGCGCTGGGCCCGTTCCGGCAGGCGGTGCTGGTGCTGTGCTGGTTCCGCGGGCGCAGCTGCGTGCACTGCCTGGCCCGCGACGCTGGCGTCTCCCAAGACACGGGCTATCGCTACCTCCATGAAGGCATCGACGTCCTCGCCGACCAAGCCCCGGACTTGCATGGAGTCCTGACCTGATGTCAGCGCGAAGGCATGACGCACGTGATCCTCGACGGAACGCTGATCCAGTGCGATCGCCTCGCGGGCGTACGCGAGAACGGCAACGACCTGTGGTTCAGCCAGAAGCACAAGGAATGCGGCGGCAACATCCAGTTCTTGTCGGCCCCGGACGGCACACCGCTATGGGTCTCCGACGTCGAGCCCGGCAGCGTCCCTGACATCACCGCTGCTCGCATCCACGCCCTCCCCGCGCTGCACAAGGCGGCCGCCGACGGCCTGCCGACCTTGGCGGACAAGGGCTACATCGGAGCCGGCATCGGCATTCGCATCCCCGTCCGGCGCCCAAAGGGCAAGTCCGAACAGGCACTTCACGTCGACACTCGGATGTTCAATACCCTGTTGCGGCACGTCCGGGCCCTTGGCGAGCGCACCGCCGAGCTCGAGCAGCGGTGGCGCACGCTGCAGTACGTCACGCTCAGCCCCAGCAGGATCGGCGACATCGCCCGAGCGGCCTCGTCCTCAACGGAATCTGGGAGTGATCACCGCTGAGAAAAACCTCACTGAGCTACCGGGCTCGATCGTGGTGTTCTTGCGCAACGGTCCCCGGCTCGTTTTGCCGGTAGCGGTCAAGTTCGACCGGATCATGGGCGGAGAAGATTTCGATCTGATTGCCATGGCCTTGGGCCAGCTCGCGCAGCCGGGCCTGGTTGCGGTGGCGGGCTGGGCCGTCGACTTGGACCAGGGTCTGGAAGAGGGCCAGCCCTGGCGTGGAGCGTGGAGCGAGTGGGTCGATCTCGCCATGGGAGAAGTAGGCGTCCCCGGCATGCAGCAGCCAGTGGGGGCCGGTTGTGCTTCCCGCTTCCTCGTGGCGGCGCACCGCCACACCGGTGTGGCCGCGGGTGTGCCCAGGCAGCGGTATCAGCGCGATGTCGGCTGAGATTCCCTGGAGTTGCCGTACAGCCTCGAAGCCGAACCAGTCGTCTCCGCTGATGGGGTTGTAGGTGACCCAGTCGGGCCCATGGGCCCATTGGCCGGCTCGGTATCGAAAACGTTCACCCCGTGTGGCGGCCTTCATCGCGGCTTGGTGCTCGGTCGCGTGGAGGTGAACCTTTGCCTTGGGGAAGTCGGGCAGCCCGCCGGCGTGGTCGAGGTCGAGGTGGGTCAAGACGATGTGCCTGACGTCGTCGACTGCGTATCCCAACCCGGTCACCTGGCGTACCGCTGTCTCGGCGAGGTCCAGGCGCGGACGGGTGAGGAACAGGAATTCGCGGCCCAGGGATTGCCTGGGGTTGGCGATGTCGCGTAGGCCGAGTCCGGTGTCCACCAGCACCAAACCTTTGTCGGTCTCGATCAACAGGCAGTGGCAGACCATCCGGGCCGACTGGAACGGCAGTCGGTTGCCGTTGATGAGCCGGCCGCCGACCGGCTGCATCGTGCCGCAGTTCAGGTGATGGACGCGCATCATGTTCCCCTTCCAGGTATGCGGTGTGAAATCGGTGCCGGGCAGACAGTGCGCGTCGAGGTGAGCCGCCTGGTCCACCAGGTGGGTCACGCGCTGGGCAGCCGAGCGCACAACGGTGGTGTCGTGTTGGACAGCTACGCTTCACGCTAAACAGTGGAGTACGCTCCAAGGTCAAGCCGTGGACCGGGGGAGGGGCATGCGCATCGGAGAGCTGGCCGCACAAGCGGGCATCACGAAGGACACCATTCGGTTCTACGAGAAACTCGGCCTCGTCACAGGTCGACGGTTGACCAACGGCTATCGCGATTTCCCGCCCGAGACAGTGACCTGGCTGCACTACATCCGCACCGCGCAGACGCTCGGATTCTCACTGGCGGAGATCGCACGGCACGGCGAGGAACTGCGCGACACGCCGGATACCGCGGAAGCACTGTCTGCGTTGCTCGAGGAGAAGATCCGAGTCATCGACGCGCGCATGGACGAGCTCGCCGCCCTGAGAGCCGACCTTGAGGAGCGTGTCGGCACCGGATGCCCGTTGCAGGCGGCTCATTGAGAAAACCTCACTGAGCTACGGGACCAGGGCTCAACTCCCGTGCGTCATCACGGAGGAGAGAACGGGGCGCGCAGGCGGAGCCAACAGCGAGGTCGCACCCACCTCCACGTCCAGCGCTGGAGAGTGAGGCCGTGGCCCCGCCTTCATATGCATTAACTGGTGAGCTGACAGGCCGCCAGAGAGGCCCGGCTCCGCGCCCCAGAACCTGCCCACCGACCACTCTCCGTTCAGCCCGCCCTAGCTCAACGTGAGAGGGAGTCGGACCCGTGGCGGGACCGACTGCCCTGTTGCGACGCCCGCCACTCGGCGTCTACGCGCAAGCAATGCGCACGGTCCTCGCGCGGCACGTGATTCTGTTCGGTTTCGCCGTTCGGGCCGTCGAGGTCCCGTTGCCCGTCGTGCCCGTACGTCAGCAGCGTGAGCTCCTGGTCACGCATCATGTATCCGGATGTATCCGGTGTTGAGGCAGTCCACGATGGTGGGGCGGGGCATTGGGGTGGTGCGGCCGGATACTTCCCAGCCGTCGGCCCGCGCGAGGATGTGGCCGCCGGACTGGCGGCGCCGTACTCCTTCGTCACCGCTGGGGCGTGGTCGCGCCGGCGCTCGGGGGATGTGGTGGCGTCGGTCTTGTGGGAGAGGCGGCGGAGCCCGGCGAGGCGCTTACCGCGCCCGTCATACGGCCTTTTCATACGGCCTTTCGATCATGTTCTGGGGCCTTCTGTCTGGTTTGCTGCCTTATCGACAGTAACGTGGAATGTGTGTGTCCTCAGACAGCCTTGCTGTGCGCCAAGGCCGGGCTCACCAGGTAAGGCAGGTACCCCATGACAGCACCGCCCCTGCTGGCGCTGCGCGGAGTCTTCAAACGGTACGGCGCGGTCCAGGCACTGGCCGATGTCGAGCTGGAGATACGCGCCGGCGAAGTGGTCGCCCTGGTCGGGGACAACGGGGCGGGCAAGTCCACGCTGATCAGGGTGATCGCCGGGGTCGACCCGGCCGATTCCGGCACCGTGGAGTGGGAGGGCCGGCCGGTCCGGATCACCCGGCCCCATGAGGCCCAGGACCTGGGCATCGCCACCGTCTTCCAGGACCTCTCGCTCTGCGACAACCTCGACGTGGTGGGCAATGTCTTCCTCGGCCGGGAGATCCACCGGGCCGGGATCCTCAACGAGGTGGAGATGGAGCGGCGCACGCTGGAGCTGCTCGACACCCTCGCCATCCGGATTCCCGACGTACGCATCCCGGTGGCCTCACTGTCCGGGGGCCAGCGGCAGACCGTCGCGATCTCCCGGTCGATGCTGGGCGAGCCCCGCCTCGTCCTGCTGGACGAGCCCACCGCGTCCCTGGGAATCGAGCAGACCGCGCAGGTCCTCGACCTGGTCGAGCAGCTCCGTGAGCGCCGTCTCGGGGTGCTGCTGATCAGCCACAACCTGGGGGACGTCAAGGCCGTCGCGGACTCGATCGCGGTGCTGCGGCTCGGCCGCAACAACGGCTTCTTCGACGTGGGCACGACGTCCCACGAGCAGATCATCTCCTCCATCACCGGGGCCACCGACAACGCGGTGACCCGGCGCAAGACGCCGGGCTGGGAGGTGGAGCGGTGAGCCGCCTCTGGGAGGCGGCGCGACGCGGGAACCGGGCCGCGCGCCCGGACGGCGGTCCGCCCGACCGGGGCCGCGGACCGAACCCGCTGCAGATCCTCCGGCGCCGGTTCCACGCCGGTGAGCTGGGCTCGGTCCCCGTCGTCCTCGGGCTGCTCGTGGTGTGGATCATCTTCGAGAGCCTCAACAAGAACTTCCTCTCGCCGCGCAACCTGTCCAACCTGAGCGTGGACATCGTGGGCATCGGGATGATCTCGATCGGCGTCGTCTTCGTGCTGCTGCTCGGTGAGATCGACCTGTCCGTCGGTTCGGTGAGCGGGCTGGCGGCGGCCGCGTTCGCGGTGCTGAACGTGCGGCACGGCGTGCCGGAACCGCTCGCGCTGCTGGTCGCGGTGTTCGCGGGCACGATGATCGGGGCCGTGCAGGGGTTCTTCTTCGCCAAGGTCGGCGTGCCCGCGTTCGTGGTCACCCTCGCGGGCCTGCTGGGCTGGAACGGGCTGATGCTCTACATCCTGGGCTACAGCGGCACCGTCAACCTCGACGACAAGGGTCTGGTCGCCATGCTGACCAGCTTCTACTTCACCCATGTCGCCGCCGCGTACGGCCTGGCGGTGATCGGCACCGCGGGGTACTTCCTCGCCTCCTACCAGGACGTACGGCGTCGCAGGGCCGCCGGGGTGCCGGTCAGGCCGCTGAGCGAGATCGCGGTGCGCACCGGTGTGCTGGCGGTGATGTCCCTGGCCGCGGCCTGGGTGCTCAACCAGTACCAGGGGCTGCCGCTGGCGCTGCTGATCTTCCTGGTCTTCCTGGTCGGTCTCGACCAGGTGCTGCGCCGGACCCGCTACGGACGGATGATCTTCGCGCTCGGCGGCAGCGTCGAAGCCTCCCGCCGCACCGGACTCAATGTGGACCTGGTGCGGATCTCGGTGTTCATGGTGTCCGGGACGATGGCCGCGATCGGCGGGCTGTTCCTGGCCTCGCGCGTCACCTCGGCCACCCAGACCTCGGGCACGGGCATCTTGCTGATGGACGCGATCGCCGCGGCGGTCATCGGCGGCACCAGCATGTTCGGCGGCCGGGGCCGGACCTGGTCCGCGCTGCTCGGCGTCCTGGTCATCCAGTCGATCGCCTCCGGGGTGGCGCTGATGGGCATCCAGGCCGCCGTCCAGTTCATGATCACGGGTGGGGTGCTGCTGCTGGCCGTGGTCATCGACTCGCTGTCCCGGCGGGCGCAGCGGGCGCACGGACGGGTGTGAGCGGTGCCCGGCCCGGCGCCCCGGCGGCCCGCGCTCCCCGGTCGCCGTGCGCGGGGGGTGGATCCGGGCGGACGCTGGAGGTGTAGCGACGCGCATCGGCCAGGCCGCGGTCGCCGCAGGAGAGGAGCGAGCCGATGAAGGACGTCATCACCGCCGGCGTGGACGGTACGCCGGAGTCCTTGTCCGCCGTCCAGTGGGCGGCGCAGGAGGCACACACCCGGCAGGCGCGGCTGCGGCTGCTGCACGCCTGGGTGCTGCTCGCCCCGGAACCGGTGTCCCACCCCCTCACGGAGGACGACCAGAACTACTGGCCCCACCGGATGATGGACGAGGCCGAGGCGGCCGCCCGGGCCCGCTACCCGGATCTGCGGGTGACGCGGGACCTGGAGGCCAAGGACCCGTACGAGGCCCTCAAGGAAGCCGCCGGGCAGTCCGACCTGCTGGTCCTCGGTTCCCGGAACCTGGGCCCGGTGACCCGCTATGTCCTCGGCGAGCTCGGCCTGCAGCTGGTGGCGCACACCGACTGCCCCACGGTGCTGGTGCGCACCCGGCAGGGCGGCTCGACGGCCGGGCCGGCGGGTCCGGTGGTGGTCGGCGTCGGCCTGCGCAAGCCCTCCGAGGCGGTGCTCGCCTTCGCCTTCGACAGCGCGGTGCGACGCGGTGTCCCGCTGCGCGCCGTACACGGCCGGCATCTGCCGTCGTTCGCGTACAACCGCGGGGGCGGCGTGGAGCCGTACGCCGCCGAGGAAGCCGCGCAGCTGGCCCGGGACGAGCTGGCCAAGACGCTGCAGCCGTGGCGGGAGAAGTATCCGGATCTGCGGGTGGACGCGCGGGTGGAGATGGAGAGCGCGGCGCCGGCGCTGCTGCGCGACACGGCCGGTGCGGCGCTGCTGGTCGTCGGGCGACGGCACCGGCGGGTGCTGCCGGCGCCGCGCGTCGGCCATGTCGTGCAGGCGGTGGTCCATCACGCTCCGTGCCCGGTGGCGGTGGTGCCGTACGAGTGAGGAGGCGGATGATGACGACAGGGGGCACGAGGAAGTTGGGGTAAGCCATGGCGAACACAGTCGAGTGGCCCGTCCGTCTGACCCTCGTCGAGGAGGACGGCACGACCACGGCGCGGGCGGTGCTCACCACCGCGACCACCACCTTCAGCGGGCACGGCACGGCCCGGTGCAGCCCCGAGGACCGCGACATCCCCGAGATCGGCGACGAGATCGCGGCCGGCCGGGCCCTGCGGGACCTCGCCGGGCAGCTGCTGCGGGTGGCGGACGAGGAACTCGAAGGCGTGGGTGCCGCACCACCGCGGCGGCAGACCCGCGTCGCCTACGGCTGGACGGATGCGATGGCGTGAGCCAGGGCCGTGGCGGACGGCGTCACGGCCGTGGAAGGAGTCGGCCATGTCGGATGCGACGATCACCGACCTGTACGAGGTGACCATGGCCCTGTCGTTCCTCCGCGAGGGCATGGAGCAGCCGGCTACCTTCAGCTGCTTCGTACGGGAACTGCCGCCGGAGCGGGGCTTCCTGGTCGCCGCGGGCGCGGAGTCGGTCCTGGACTACCTCGCGGGGTTCCATGTGGGCCGCGAGGACGTCGAGGTGTTCGCCGAGGCCCTGCAGCGGCCGTCGGCGGACCTGGCCCCGCTGCTGGACCTGCGCTTCACCGGCGAGGCCCGACTGGTGCCGGAGGGCCGGGTGGTGCTGGCCAACGAACCCCTGCTGGAGATCACCGCGCCGCTCCCCGAGGCGCAGCTCATCGAGACGTTCGTGCTCAATCAGCTCAGCCATCAGACGGCTCTCGCGAGCAAGTGCGCCCGTTGTGTGATCGCCGCTCGGGGGCACCCGGTCGTGGACTTCTCGCTGCGGCGCACCCATGGCACCGCGGTCGCGCACCAGGTCGCCCGGCTGGGCGCCATGGCCGGTTTCGCGGGCACCAGCAATGTCGCGGCGGCGCACGCCGAGGATCTGCCCGCGGTCGGCACGATGGCGCACTCCTACATCGAGGCGTTCGAGGACGAGGAGACCGCGTTCACCACGTTCGCGCTCTGCCATCCGGGGCCCGTGACGTTCCTGGTGGACACCTACGACACCGCGTCCGGGGTCGCGGCGGCGGCCCGCGTGCTGGCCGCGCTGGGCCGCGGGGACGGCTCGGCGATCCGGCTGGACAGCGGTGACCTGGCACAACTGTCCCGCCACGCACGGGCGATGCTCGACAACGCGGGCCTTCCGCAGGTGCGGATCATCGCCAGCGGCGGACTGGACGAGTACGGGGTGCACGACCTGACGTCCTCGGGGGCGCCGATCGACGTCTTCGCCGTCGGCACCCGGGTCGGGGTGAGCGCCGACGCGCCCTACCTGGATTCCGCGTACAAGCTCGTCGCCTACGACGGCCGGCCGGTGATGAAGCTGTCGGCGGCGAAGGCCACGTCCCCGGGGCGCAAGCAGGTCTTCCGCCGCCCCGGCTGCCTCGACGTGATCGGCCTGGCCGACGAGCCGGCCCCGGCGGACAGCACACCGCTGCTGGAGACGATGATGCGCGGGGGCGAGCGCAGCACCCCGCGCGGCCGGCTGGAGGACGCCCACCGGCGGCTCACCGAGGACCTCGCCGAACTGCCCGCGACGGCCCGGCGCATCCGGTCGCCGCAGCCGGTACGGGCGATGGTCTCGCACCGGCTGTCGGTCCTGACGGACCGGGTACGGCGGCGCACCGAGCGGGAGATGCTCGCCCCGTTCCGTATCCACGCCTGAGCTACGCCGCGTCAGGCGCGCCGTGTCGGGCGGGCTGCTTCAGGCGTGCTGCGGCACGATCGCCACGGGGCAGGCCGCGTGGCACAGCGCGGTGTGCGCGACCCTCCCGAGCGGCAGCCCGAAGTGGCCGTGGCGGTGCCCCGCGCCGATGACGAGCAGGTCCGCGGCCGCGGCGCGGTGCACCAGCGCTTTGTGGGTGGGGCCCTCGACGGTGGTGCGGCGCACCTGCACGGACGGGTGGTCGCCGGCCGCCGCTCCCAGGGCGTCGTCCAGCTGCGCCGCCGCCTGCTTTTCGTGGTGGCTGCGGGCCTGGTCGGCGAGCAGCGGCGGATCGGCCTTCTCGTGTGCGGGGCAGCGCCAGGTGCGTACGGCCTTCAGCAGGCAGCCGCGGGCCTCGGCCTCCTGGAAGGCGAAGCGGACGGCCGTCGCCCCCTTCTCCGGATCGCCGACACCCAGGAGCACGCACCGGTGCGTCCCGGCCACCCCGGCCGCGTCCCCGCGCACCACGATCACCGGGCACCGGGCGCGCGCCGCCACCGCCAGGCCGACCGAGCCGAGCAGCAGACCGGCGATCTCGCCGCGCCCCCGCGAGCCCAGGACCAGCACCGACGCATAGTGACCGGCCCGCAGCAGGGCCGTGACCGCGTCGTCCGCCACCACCTGCGCAGCGACCTGGAGGTCCGGGTTGCGGCAGCGGGCCTGTTCGGCGGCGGACTGCGCGATGGCCTCCGCGAGGACCTGCTCACCGGGGCGTTCGGGGCCCTGCGCCGTTCCCTCGAAGCGCTCCCAGGTCGAGGCGTGCAGCACGTCCAGCGGGAGCTTGCGGCGGGCCGCCTCGTCCACCGCCCAGTCGAGCGCCCGCAGGGCGGCGTCCGAACCGTCGACGCCCACGACCAGGGACCGCTCCATCGCCGCCACCGCCTTCCTCCCGGTCGCCGGTCTCGGTGGTGCGCACCATCCGCCACGCGGGTGTCGTCGATCGTGACGGTGGTGTCTTCCATCGTCGCGCCACGGCGCTGTGCTCGCCAGGTCCGCGGCCGCGCCCCGGGCCATCAGCCGTGGTGCCATGGAATGGACACACCGACGAACGGAACCGTCACCATGACCGGTGCGCCGTCCCTGGCCGCGTGCCTGCGCTCGCTGCGGGCCGTGGTCTTCGACACCGACGGGGTCATCACCGACTCCGCGGGCCTCCATGCCGCGGCCTGGAAGGACGCCTTCGACCCCTGTCTGGCGGCCGCGGGCGGGCAGCGCCCCTTCGACCCGGTGGAGGAGTATCTGCGCCTGGTCGACGGCCGGTCACGGCAGGACGGCGCGGCCGCTTTCCTGGCGTCCAGGGGCCTTGACCTGCCGCTCGGCGACCCGGACGACGGGCCGGGGACGGACACCGTCCGTGCCGTCGCGGCCCGTAAGGACGAGCTGTTCACCGCGCGGCTGCGGGCCAGCGGCGTCGCCGTCTGGCCCGGCACCGTGCGGCTGCTGCATGTGCTGCGGGACGAGCGGGTGCCGTGTGCCGCCGCCTCGGCGTCCCGGCATGCGACCGAGCTGCTGTCGGCGGCCGGGCTGCTCGGGCTGTTCGCGGCCGTGGTGGACGGCAGGGAGGCGGGCCGGCTCGGGCTGCCGGGCAAGCCGGATCCGGCGCTCTTCCTGGAAGCGGCGCACCGCCTCGGTGTCCGGCCCCGGGAGGCCGCCGTGGTGGAGGACGCGCTGGCCGGTGTGGAGGCCGGCCGGCGCGGCGGGTTCGGCCTGGTGGTGGGCGTGCACCGGTCGGCCGGCCCGGCCGGCGCCGACGCGCTGCGCCGCCAGGGCGCCGATGTGGTGGTCTCCGATCCCGGCGAGCTGCTGACCTGCGGGGAGGGCTGATGCCGACCGGCGGCAACGCGTGGACCTGGTCGTACGAGGGGTACGACGCGGGCGGGGAACGGCTGCGCGAGACGCTCTGCGCCCTGGGCAACGGCTACTTCGTCACCCGCGGCGCGGCCGCCGAGGTGCTCTCGGGGCCCGCGCACTACCCCGGCACCTACGCGGCCGGTTGCTACAACCGGCTCACCTCCACCGTGGCGGGCCAGCCCGTCGAGAACGAGGACATGGTCAACCTGCCCAACTGGCTGCCGCTGCGCTACCGGATCTGCCCCGCCGACGCGCCTCCCGGGCCGTGGCTCGCGCCCGGCCACCCGCAGCTGACGGAGCACCGGCAGACCCTGGACCTGCGGCACGGCACCCTGACCCGCTGGTCGGTGTACGAGGACGAGGCCGGCCGCCGCCTGTGCGTGGAGCAGCGCCGCCTGGTGCACATGGGCGAGCCCCATCTGGCCGCGATGCGCACCTCGTTCACCGCCGACGGCTGGGCGGGCGCGGTGGAGGTGGAGTCGGGCCTCGACGGCGCGGTCCGCAACACCGGCGTCGAGCGCTACCGCGGGCTGGCCGACCAGCATCTGAGGGGCTGGGAGACCGGTGCCGAGCGGACCGACACGGTGTGGCTGAGCTGCCGCACCATCGACTCGGACATCCAGATCGCACTGGCCGCGCGCATCCGGGCCACCCCCGGGCGGGGCGGGACACCGCGCACCCGGATCGCGGTACTGCGGGCCTTTCACGCCCTGACGCTGCCGGTGACCTCCGGGGCGACGGTGGTCGTCGACAAGACGGTGGCGCTGTACACCTCCCGTGACCCGGCGATCGAGAGCCCCCGGCACGCGGCCGTCGACTGTGTGGAGCGGGCCCCGCACTTCCGGCAGCTGATGGCCTCGCACCGGCGCGCCTGGGAGGACCTGTGGCGGCAGGCGAAGCTGGAGGTGCCCGGGGACTCGGGCCGCATCCTGCGGCTGCACCTCTTCCATGTGCTGCAGACCCTCTCGCCGCACACCGCCGAGCTCGATGTGGGGGTGCCGGCGAGGGGCCTGCACGGCGAGGCGTACCGGGGGCATGTCTTCTGGGACGAGCTGTTCGTGCTGCCGTTCTTGAACCTGCACCTTCCCCAGGTCTCCCGGGCGCTGCTCGACTACCGCTACCGGCGGCTGCCCGCCGCCTGCCGCGCGGCGCAGGAAGCGGGCCGGGAGGGGGCGATGTATCCGTGGCAGAGCGCCGGCGACGGCCGGGAGGAGACCCAGCAGCTCCATCTCAACCCGCGCTCCGGCCGCTGGCTGCCCGACCACTCGCGCCTGCAGCACCACGTCGGATCGGCGATCGCCTACAACGTCTGGCAGTACGGACAGGCCAGCGGCGACACGGAGTTCCTGCACACCAAGGGTGCCGAGATGCTGCTGCAGGTCGCCCGCTTCTGGGCGGCCGCCGCGGCCTGGGACCCCGACCTCGGCCGCTACCGCATCCGGGGCGTGGTCGGCCCCGACGAGTACCACGACGGCTATCCGGGGGCCGCCGAGCCGGGCGTCGACGACAACGCCTACACCAACGTCACCGCGGCCTGGGTGCTGCTGCGCGCCCTGGAGCTGTGCCGGTCCCTCCCCGAGGCGCATCAGCGGCAGCTCTACGAGCGCATCCAGCTCACCCCCGACGAGCCGGAGCGCTGGGAGGACGTCGCGCGGCTGCTCCATGTGCCCTTCCACCGGGGTGTGATCAGCCAGTTCGCCGGCTATGCGGACCTGGCCGAGCTCGACTGGGACGGCTACCGGCAGCGGTACGGCGACATCCGCCGGCTGGACCGGATCCTGGAGGCCGAGGGCGACACCGTCAACCACTACCAGGCCTCCAAGCAGGCCGATGTGCTGATGCTCGGATACCTCTTCGCGCCGTCCGAACTCGCCTCGGTCTTCCGCCACATGGGCTACCCCCTCGACGACGACACCTGGCACGCCACCGTCGACTACTACCTGCACCGCACCACCCACGGCTCCACCCTCAGCGCCCTGGTCCACGCCTGGGTCCTGGCCCGCGTACAGCGCCCCGACGCCTGGACGTACTGCGAGGAGGCGCTGACCGGGGACGTCGCGGACCTCCACGGCGGCAGCACCGCCGAGGGCATCCATCTGGGCGCGATGGCCGGCACGCTGGACCTGGTCCAGCGCGGCCTGACGGGTCTGGAGACCCGGGACCAGGCCCTCTGGCTCGACCCTGCCCCCCTGCCCGAACTCTCGAAGTTCAACGTACGCATCCGCTACCGCCGCCACTGGGACATCGACCTCCGCATCAGCGCCGAACAGGTGCGGATCGCGGTGCCGGAGTCCGAGCAGGCGGCGGTGCAGGTGCGGCTGCGGGAGCGGTCGTTCAGTGTCGCGCCGGGTACGACCCGGCGGCTCGACCTGCCCGACGGCTGATCCGCGTCATGGCGGCCGCGTCGTGCGTCACCGCCGCAGCGGTCCCTCACAGGTGTAGTCCGCGGTGCCGGACCCGCCCCGCGAGCGGACGGTGACCGCGCCGAAGGAGCAGTTCATGTCGGCGAAGTTGTTGGCGGCGGACGCGGAGCGGTCCAGGAGGGTGGCGTCGACGGCCTCGGACATGTCCTTGAAGACCTGGTCGGGGCTGCCCGGGGCGGTGAGGTCGGCGCTGATCCGGCCGGTGCAGACGAAGCGGCCGTACGCCGGGTCGCCGTTGTCCTTGCACTTGGGGGTGTGGGAGGTGGCCGCGGCGAACGCCCTGCGGACCTGTGCGGCGTCGGCGAGCTTCAGTGAGCCGACGGGAGTGTGGGCGGTGTCCGGGACGAAGAGGTCGTCGACGTGGGCGATCTGCTCGTCGAGGAAGGCGTCGTACGCGCGCTGCAGGGCGGCGTCCTTGCCCATACGGTTCCGCCAGGCGTCGAAGCGTGCGGGGTCGTTGGCGCGCTCGTAGCCGTACATCTCCCGTAGCAGGGCGGGGCGTTGGGCCCACAGGAACTCGAAGAACGTGCCGGCGTAGTTATAGAAGCGGAAGCCGTCACCGGCGTAGGTGGCGTGCAGCAGCTGGTCGACGGTCATGCGCGGGCCGCCGCCCGAGGTGTCGTTGATGATGCCCCGGACCAGGGACCTGCGGACCTTGATGCCGTCGTCGCGGGTGGCGCCGTCGAAGAACTCGGCCGTGCCCTCGTCCATCGCGGTGGTCCGGTCGCCCTCGTACCACGGGCCCTGGCCGAAGAGCCCCGGAACCGCCCAGCGGCCGTTCAGGTAGTGCGTGTACTCATGGCGGAAGAGCTCCTCCAGGGTGAGGGTGGAGTCCTGGGGGACCCGGCGCTGGTAGGTGTAGAAGGTCGCGCCCTGCTCGATGTACATACCGCCGTTGTCGGTGCTCAGGCCGGTGAGGACCGGCTGGTAGGTCCGGTAGTCGGAGCGGGAGGCGTACAGCACGATGTGGAGCGTGGTGTTGGTGTCGCCGTCCAGCGGCCGGTCGGTGCCGAGCACCCGGTGGAACTGCGCCTTGACCTGCTTGCCGGCGTAGTACAGCTGGTCGACGGTGGCCCGGTCGAGGGCGGTGCGGACCTCCACCGTGCCGTTGTCGTAGCGGTAGGTGTGCGGGAAGAGGCGACGCTCGATGTCCTCCTTGCACACCTTGTACGGCCGGCAGGCGTCGAACGCGATCAGCCAGGTGACGAGCTTCCCCCAGGGCTCGCTGCCGTCGCCGAAGTTACGCGTGACGAGGTCCAGCAGCTGACCGAGGGCCGGCACGACCTCGCCCTTGAGGGCTTCGATCTGGCCGAACCGTCCGTACTCGCTGAGCGCGTCGCGCACCGCCCACGCGTTGTCGGTGTCCTTGAGGTGGGTGTAGTGCGCGAAGGCCTTGAAGGCGGCGCGGTAGCCGGGGTCGGCGGTGACCGCCTGCTGGAAGGCGGTGTCCTGGTTGCCGGGGTAGACGCCCAGGTAGCTCAGGGTGAGCGCGGCGAGGGCGGCGTTGCCCCAGGACCGGTCCTTGTGGGTGGCGGTGTGATCCGCGTCCATGGTGGCCAGGACCTTTTGGATCAGGCCGAGTTGGTGCTGCCGGCCGCCCGGGCCGACGCCGTACAGGGCTTCGCGCAGGGTAGCGGCGTTCTCCCGGGTGGCGTCGAAGGTGTGGGCGGCGGCGCCGAACTTGTCGACCGCGCCGCGCACCGCGTTGACGGTCGGCGCGTCGGTGGTGTCGATCTCGTCGTGCGAGAAGTCGTGGTAGGCCACCGCGTGCAGGTAGGTGAACATCTCGTACAGGTGGCCGGTGTTCTTGCCGTCGTGGGCGGCGGCGAGACGGGCGATGCGCCCGGCGACGGCCTGGACATGGGCGTCGGACATCACGGGGGTGAGCCGGGGGTCCCACTTCCATATGAGGTCGCGTAGGCAGCCGTCCGCGGTGACGGCGGGGTCGGCGAGGAAGTCCGCGAGCTGTTCGGGGCCCAGCCGGGTGATCCCGTCGAGGGTGCAGGGAGCGACGGCGGGGCGCGCGTGGCGGGTCGTCACGGGCTTGGTCTGCGGGCCCGGTACGCGGCCCTTGTCGGTGACGGTCCGGGGTGCCGGTATGGGGGTCGCGCCCGGCTTGGGCGCCCGGGCGAGGTGGGGGACCCGGTCGTGGGGGTTGTCGGTGGCCGACGGCCGGGGCTCGGCCTGCCGGGTGGGGGTGGCGGGTGCGGAGCGCCCGGGTGCGGCCTGCGCGGTCTGGACGGCCGGCAGGACGAGGGTGGTGGCGAGGGTCGCGGCCAGCAGGATTCTGCGTGGCAGGCGTGGGTGTGACACCTGAACCTCCGTGAAGGACTGAGGGGTTGGGTGGGGTTCGAGGCGAGGCCCTTCACTCCACGAGGTGCGACCCGTAACATAGTAATGTGAAATTGCACTGACAAGGCTTCAGGAAAAAGCCGTCCCAGGTTTCCCCTTCGGAGGTGTCCGTGACCGCGCGTGCCGCCCAACCCCACACCGGCAGCCATGACTTGCCGGTGTCGAACGCCCTCGCCCGCTTCATGACGGACCGGTGGGCCGCGACCCCGCCGCCCACCGACTCCCGCGTCCCGGGCTTCGAGCAACTCGCCCGACGCCGCGACCGGCTGGCCGCACGCTTCCCCGGCGAGCGACTGCTCGTCCCCGCCGGCGAGTTGACCGTCCGTTCGCACGACTGCGACCACCGCTTCCGTCCGCACAGCGCCTACGCCTGGCTGACCGGGCTGACGGGCGAGGACCAGCCGGGGCACGTCCTGGTGCTGGAACCGGACGGTGAGGCCGTGCTGTATCTGCGGCCGCGGTCACCGCGGGACTTCGACGGCGCGTTCTACCGGGACCGCAAGTACGGCGAGTTCTGGGTGGGCCGCCGCCCCGACCTCGCCGAGGCCGCCCGGATGACCGGCCTGCGCTGCGCCGACCTGGACGCCCTCCCCCACCTCCCGGCCGGCCGGAACGCCGCCCATGACGCCGAACTCGCCACCGCGCTGAGCGAGTTGCGGCTGATCAAGGACGCCTGGGAAGTGGACCGCCTCCAGGAGGCCGTCGACCACACCGTCACCGGCTTCGAGGACGTCGTCCGCTCGCTGCCCACCGCCCTGCGCCACCCGCGCGGCGAACGCTGGATCGAGGGCGTGTTCAATCTGCGGGCCCGCGCTGAGGGCAACGGCACCGGCTACGAGACCATCGCGGCCGCCGGCGCCCACGCCTGCGTGCTGCACTGGATCCGCAACGACGGCCCGCTCGACCCCGACCAACTGCTGCTGCTCGACGCCGGCGTGGAGACCGACGCGCTGTACACCGCCGACATCACCCGCACCCTGCCGCTGTCCGGCCGCTTCTCCCCCGTCCAGCGCCGGGTCTACGACCTGGTCCTCGCCGCGCAGAACGCCGGTATCGCCGCCCTGAAACCGGGGGCGTGCTTCCGGGACTTCCACCAGGCCTGTATGTCCGTCCTGGCGGAGGGCCTGGCCGACTGGGGCGTGCTGCGCGTCCCGGTCGAGGAGGCGCTCAGCGCCGGCAGCGGCCTCTACCGGCGCTACACCCTGTGCAGTTCGGGCCATATGCTCGGGCTCGACGTCCACGACTGCGCCCGCGCCCGGGCGGAGCAGTACCTGGACGGCGTCCTGGAGGAGGGGCAGGTGCTCACCGTCGAACCGGGCCTGTACCTCCAGCCCGACGACGAGACCCTGCCGAGGGAGCTGCGCGGCATCGGGGTCCGCATCGAGGACGACCTGGTGATCACGGCGGACGGCGCCCGGCTGATGTCGTCGGCGCTGCCCCGTACCGCCGACGCGGTGGAGGAGTGGATGGACGGGCTGCTGTCCGGGCCCGCCGGGGGCTGATCGAACGGCCGTCAGCCGTGCTGCGCGGACCGACCGCGCTGCGGGTGCGGTACCCGCGGTTCCTCGCGGCCCTGGGCCCACAGGGAGCGGACGTGGCCGAGGTGGCGGGCCATGCAGGCCTCGGCCGCCTCGGCGTCGCCCGTCAGCATCACCTCGAGCAGTTCCATGTGCTCCTCGGCGGAGGGCAGCAGCTGGTTCGACTCGTCGAGGCGGGGCAGGCCGTAGAGGCGGGAGCGTTTACGCAGCTCGCCGACCGTCTCGACGAGGCGGTCGTTGCCGCCCAGGCCCAGCAGTTCGAGGTGGAAGCGGCGGTCGGCCTCCAGATAGCCGATGAGGTCGTGGGCGCGGGCGGCGGCGACGATCTCCGCGGCGATCGGGCGCAGCGCCGCCAGCTGCTCGCGGGTGGCGGTCCGGGTGATCCGGCCGACGACCGGGACTTCGATCAGGGCACGGATCTCGGTGTACTGGTCGAGGTCGCGCTCGCTGACCTCGGTGATCCTGAAGCCCTTGTTCCGTACCGGCTCGACCAGACCCTCCCGGGCCAGGTCGAGCATCGCCTCGCGCACCGGCGTGGCCGAGACCCCGAAGTCCGCGGCGAGGCCCGGGGCCGAGTAGACCGAACCCGGGCGGAGCTCCCCCGCGATCAGCGCGGCGCGCAGTTGATGGGCGACCTGATCGCGCAGCCGCTCCTGAGCGGTGATCAGGCTGCGATGCTTGAGCTCACCCATCTGGCCCTCCGAGTTGACGCGGAGTGCCAGCGTACAATGTCACGTTACGCAAACCGCCTGGCGGTGAGGGCTTTTGTACCGGGCCGTGTTGTTGTAGGCGACGCGGACTTGGGTCCTTCACCGGACCGCCCGCTCAGCGCTCGCCGTGACCGCAGCTCCTGTCCAGCGGAAATGCGCAGCTCAAGGGGGTGGCGGAGTATTCGCGCAGGGATATCCAGCGGTAGTCGCGCCAGCGGCCCGAGCGGGCGCCCGGTGGTACGTCGATGGTCCATGGGCGGTCGGCGAACCCCGCCCCGGTGGCCTTGACGCACGCCTCCTGGGCGGTCCACACCCAGGCGACCTCCTCGGCGGCCCGCGCCGACGGCAGTGCGGCGATCCGCTCGGCGTGCCCGCCCAGCAACCGGCGGGCGAACGACGCGGTGACGCGGGCGCCGGGGCGCTGGAGGTCCACGCCGAGGGCGCACCCGACGGCGACTCCGGCGGCGAGGGCGCCGTGGCTGTGCGAGACGCTGATGCCGATGTCGGGATGCCCCCGCAACCAGGGCTTGCCGCGCCGGTCCGCGACCACGTCCGTACCGGACAGGGCCGGCCGTACGGTGGCGAGCAGCTCCCTCAGCAGCGCGCGGCCGGTGAGGAACTCCCGGGCGCGCCACCCGGGCATCCGCTGCGCCCGGCGCAGATCGTCGCGGTGGGTGCTGGGCGCCACCCGGTCCGCGGTGGCGGTGGCCACCCAGAGCCGGTCCGCCACCTCGATCGGTGCGGTCACGGCGGGGTGCCCGGCCGCACGAGGCCGTCCAGTACGCTCTCGGCGGCGTCCGCGAGGGCACCCAGCACCACCTCGTTCGCGCCACCGCCGATGCCGAACAGCGCGGCCTGGGCGCGCAGTTCCTGGATCCCGCCGGCGGCGAAGCCGGCCGCGCCCCACAGCTGGCCGCACTCCGTCAGCACGTGCTGGACCGTCGCACCGGCGGCCGCCTTGAGCGTGGCGGCGGCCGTCGCGTCGTGGTGCACCGCCACCGCGTCCTCGAACTCCGTGACCAGCGCCCGGAGTTCGCAGGCCCGCAGCAGGCAGGACGCGAAGCGCTGGCGCACCACCTCCAGGTCCCACAGGGTGCCCTCGCCGTGTGCGCGGCCGGACAGCCGGTGACGGGTGTCGGCGAGGACGCGACGGCACAGCGCGACACCCCACTGGGCGCCGGCGAGCCGCTCGGTGCCGATGTGCCGGGCGAACAGCGGCAGTCCGAAGCCGGCCCGGCCCAGCACATGGTCCCGGCCCAGCCGTACGCCGTCGAGGGTGAGGTGGCCGACGCCGGAGTCGGCGAAGAGGGCGGAGTCGGCGGGCCGCACGTCGACGCCCGGGGTATCGGCGGGCACCAGGACCCAGGTGAAGTCGGTGAAGTGCCGGCCGGGCCGGTGCCGGGCGAGTACGAGGAAGGACGCGGCGGTGGTGGTGTTGGCGATCCAGTTCTTCTCGCCGGACAGCTCCAGGCCGTCGTCCCCGATCCGCACCCGGGTGCGCAGCGCGGTGAGGTCGGTGCCGGCGGTGACGTCGGTGGCCGCCAGGGCGACGGTGGCCCGACCGGAGAGCGCCTGGTCCAGTGCCCGCCGCGCCACCGGCGTCCGGCCCGCCGCGAGTACGGGCAGCGCGGTGGCCAGCTGGACGCTGACCGACAGGGTGGCGGCGATCGAGAAGCGGGCGTCGACGGCGGTGAGCAGGCCTTCGAGTCCCGCGGGGTCGACTCCCGCCCCGACCGTGCCGTCGCGATAGGCCCGGGTGATCAGGCCCGCCCGGCCGAGCGCGGCCCACACCTGCTCGCCGCGGGCGGTGCGCGGCAGGGCGTCGAGCGCGGCGCCGGCGGACTGCTGACCGGTCGGGTGAGGGGCCGCGGCGCGCGGGGCCTCGGTGCTCACGGGGTCTCCTGGTCGTCGACGCGGTCGCCGGACCCCTCGGGCAGCTGTGCGTGGATCGCTCGCCACAGGCTGCCGGCGGTGGCGAAGGTGGCGTCGTTGAGCTCGTCGTCCGGCAGCGAGATCCCGAAGGTGTCCTCGATGACGAAGAGCAGCTCGATGGCCTGCATGGAGTCGACACCGAGCCTGCGCAGGTCGGTGTCGGGGGTGATGACGGGCTCCTCGGGGCCGGCGAGCTTGAGGAAGGGGCTGAGCAGTGTGGTGAATCGGGCGTCCATGGTGAGGGTGGCCTTTCCGGTGGTGGGCGGGTGGTCAGCGGTCCTGGTCGGGGGACGGGGAGACGGCGGGCGTGGTGGGCGCGGTGCCGAAGACCGTGCGGTCGGCCGCGAGGACCGCCCGCAGGCGGTCCACGACTCCCGGGGGCTCGGCGCGGCCCCGGGACACCCGGCGGTGGGCGAGGGAGGTCCACTCGACGACCTCGTCCCAGGCGCGCAGCTGGGCGTGCTCGGCCTCGGTCGCGCCGGTCCGGCGGGCCGACGCGCGGTAGGCCGCGTGCAGTTTGCGGGCCCGCACCAGCAACCAGGTCTCGCCGGTGAGCCGTTCGACTGCCCGGGCGCGGTCGGCGCAGGCGTCGTACGCGGCGAGGTACGCCGTCACCACGGCCTCGTCGACCGCCTGGGTGGGCGGCAGCTCGGTGACGGGGCGTACGTCGGCCGGCGCCAGCTCGATGACCTCGGCCGACTCGATGCCCGCCAGCTCCTCGGCGGACAGCACCCAGTGGCCGGGCGCCGCCGTCCCCCACGGCGTCTCGCTGAGGTAGGCGTCCGTGACGTGCCAGCCGTCGGGCCCCGCGGCGAGCAGGAAGCCGTACGCCATGTGGGCCCGGCCGTAGTAGGGCAGCCAGGGCAGCTGGAAGGCGTCGGCGACGATGTAGCGCACGCCGACGGCGGCGCGGATCGCCCCGCGCAATCCGCCGCGGGCCGGCCGTTCCTGCCGGACCACCCGCAGTCCCAGGAGTTTCGGCGCCACGGCCAGTCGTTCCGGCAGCGGCGGGTCGACCGTCGGCAGACCGTCCGCCCCGTCCCAGGTACGGAACCTCAGGGGCGCGCCGAGGCGGAGGTGTGCTCCGGGGCCGTGGTGGTGGTCCGCGAGCACCGCGAGGTTGACCTGGATGCAGTCCAGCAGAGCGCTGCGGACCGAACCGAGGTCGAACCGCTCCGGTTCGACGGTGACTGCCATTGCCCTTCGTCTTCCTCTCGGGGTGGGGCCGCCGGTCACAGCCACGCGGGCAGTGCGGGCAGCTCCGCCGTCGACTCCAGTGCCGCGCCGGCGGATCTCCCCGCCAGCCAGGCGAGCAGGTCGGCGGGTTCGCCGGAGACGACCGGGCCGCCGGTGCCGAAGCGGCCGACCAGCGCGCCTTCGCGGTCGCTGAGCGTGCAGTCGGGTACGCCCTCGGCGGCGGCGTAGTAGCCGAGTACGTCGTCGAGGATGATCTGCCGCGCCGGTTCGGGGATGTCGGCGAAGCCGTATCCGAGGCCCAGGTCGACGTGGTGCAGTTCGAGTTCGCGGAGCCGGATCACCAGTACCCGCCGGGGCGTGCACAGTTCACCGGTGAAGGGCCGGATGGTGGCCCCCCATGCCGGCTCGGGCAGCTGCTCGGCCGTGCGCTGGAAGTGCGCGGCGCTCGCCCGGACGTCGGCCACCAGCGCCGCGGCCGGCCGGCGGGCGCCCGCTTCGATCTCGGCGTCCCGGGCCTCGCGGCCGGCGTACTGGGGTGTCTCGATGCCGGTACGTGCCCACTGAAGCAGCCGTTCCAGTGCGGGGGCCTGGCACGCGAGGTGGCGCAGGACGTGTCCGCGCGTCCAGCCGGGGAGCCGCGACGGCGCCGCGACGTCCTGGTCGTCGAGCCCCGCGAGAGCGGCCAGCAGCCGGTCGGTCGCCGCGGCGAGCTGCGCGAAGGACGCGGCGGTGGGGGGTATCTCCTTCATCGTCATGCTCCTTTCAGACGGGCGAAGCCCCGGGCGATCCGGGAGAGTTCGCGGGCGAGGTGCGGCAGGCGGGTGGGGTCGTCGGCCCGCAGCGCCTGGTGCTGTTGCTGTTCGTCGCCGTACAGCAGGCTGGTGGCGGCCTTGAAGCGCAGGGCCTGTGGGTCGTCGCCCAGCAGGTGGCCGGCGAGCACGACGATCCCGGAGTCGTCCAGGAGCCGGCCGGCGAGCGAGGCCGCGTCGGTGACGCCGCGTGCGGCCAGTCGGTCGCGCAGCGGCGCGAAGTCCGGGTAGACGTAGAACCCTCCGGTGGGCGGGCGGCATACCGCGCCCGCTTCGAGGGCGATGCGGTGCACCGCCCGGGCCACCGCGCCGTGCAGCCGGGCGCTCGCCCGCATCCGCGCGACGACCTCCGGCGGCTCGGCGTAGGCGTACTCCGCGACCTGCTGCATGGGTCCGGCGAGAGTGGACCACAGCTCGCTGGCGACCGCGGTCACGGCGTCGCGCAGCAGCGCGCCGGTCTCGCCCGCCGGGAAGCGCGCCACGCCGATCCGCCATCCGCCGAGGCCGAGCGTCTTGGACAGTCCGCTGGTGACGACGGTGCGCTCGGGGGCGGCCTCGGCGGGGCTGAGGAAGGGGGTGGACTCGGGATCGTGGACGACGTCGCGGTAGATCTCGTCGGAGACGATCAGCAGGTCCTCGGCCCGGGCCAGTGCGCACAGTTCGCGGATCAGCGCGGGCGGCGCGAGGGTCCCGGTGGGGTTGTCGGGCAGGGTGAGGACCATGAGCCGGGGGTCGGCGCCGGCCGCCCGGGCCCGTTGGATCGTCTCGCGCAGCGCGGCCGGTTCGGGGACGCCGCCGCACTCCGCGGGAACGGGTACGCCGTAGACCTTCTTGCCGGCGTAGCGGGCCTGCGGGGCGTAGGTGTTCCAGGCGGGGCGCGGCAGCAGCACATCGCCGGGGACGACCAGCTGCAGCGCCATCAGCAGGGGCTTGCTGCCGGGCGCGACGATCACCCGGTCGGCCTCGGTGGGCAGCCGGCGGCGGGTGAAGTAGCCGGCCACCGCCTCGCGTACGCCCTCGGCGCCGGCCACCGGTCCGTAGGCGGCACGCGCCGCGCCGAGCGCCAGCTGCTCGGCCAGCTGCGGCAGCACCGGCAGCCGGGCCTCGCCGAAGGCGAGATGGACCAGCGACGCCCCCTCGGCACGGCGCCGGTCGACCAGCTGGTTGAGCGCCAGGTTCGGGGAGGGCGGGGCGACGGTCACGGCGGTCATCTCGAAGTCCTTTGCGTGCGGTGGTCCCCGCGGGCCGTGCCGACGTGCCGGCCGGGCGCCGTTGCGGGGACACCGAGGAGCGGGGTCATGGGTCGGTCTCTCTTCGTCGGCCGGTGCGGATCAGTGGAGCGGGGCCAGGGAGTGCCGTACCCGGCGCTGGGCGCGGTCGAGCGCGGCGGCGCACTCCTCGGGGGTGTCGCCGACGGCGATCAGGGCGGCGAGCCGGGGCACGATCCCCCGGGGCGGCAGCAGCAGTTCGGTGCCCGGCGCGGCGAGCGGGACGGCCTCGACGATGCCGGGCGTGGCCGCGGCGGCGGTCAGGTCCAGGGAGCGCACGGTGCCGTCGCGCTCGGGGTAGACGAAGCGCACCTCCGCGCAGCGGTCGCGGACCGGGGTGAGGCGGGGCGCGCGGCCGAGCGCGAGGTCGGCGGCGGCCTCGACCGGGTCGACGCCGGTGGCGAGGGTGCCCAGCAGCGGGATGAAGTCGCCGCCGAGGCGGCCGTTGACCTCGACGACGCGGGGTCCGGTGGGTGTGCGGCGGATCTCGGTGTGGGTGAGTCCGGTTCGGATTCCCAGTGCGGTGTGGGCGGCGGTGACGACGGCCCGTACCTCGTCGGCCCAGGGCTCGTCCCGCCAGGGCGCGACGAGGTGTCCGACCTCCTCGAAGTGCGGCGCGAAGGCCAGCCGCTTGTGCGCCACGTTCACGATCCGTACGGCGCCGTCGGACACCGCGCAGTCCACGCTGATCTCGGGGCCGGGCAGATACTCCTCCACGATCGCGCCGGCCGGTGCGCGGATGCCGGGGAAGGAGGCGCCGAGCGCCTGGTCGTAGGCCCGCGCCAGCTGGCCGGGGTCGTCGGCGCGGGTGACGCCGATGCTGCCGGCCAGTGCACGGGGTTTGACCACGACGGGCCAGCCGAGCGCCGCTGCCGCGGCCAGCGCCTCGGCGTGCGTGCGCACCTGCCGGAAGCCGGCCGAGGGCACCCCGGCGGCGGCGAGCAGCCGGCGGGTGGCCAGCTTGTCGCGGCAGCGGCGCGCGGCCTCGGGGCTCATATGCAGCAGTCCCAGCCGGCGGGCTACCTCCGCGGTGGTCTCCAGGAGCGTCTCGTCCCAGGTCAGGACGGCTCCCGGGCCTGGATGGCCGGCCAGCAGGGCGGCGACGGCGCGGGTGGTACCGGCCGCGTCACAGGTATCGGTGACCTGGAACCGGTCGGCGACATACCGCCGTTGCCAGTCGACGGCGGTGCGCTGTACGAGGGCGGTGCGCACCCGCCCGGCGACGGTGCGCAGCGCGTACTCGCGGTAGGGCGGATTGCCGCAGCCGATCAGGACGAGCCGGCCGGGTGCCCGCGGATCGACCGGCTCGCACTCCAGCGAGGCCTCGCGCATCGCGCGGCGGACGGCGGCCGTCACCTCCGCGCTGCCGCTCCCCCGGAAGCGGAACCTCGCCCCGGCGTGCTCGTATCCGCCGCCGGTCAGCAACGCGCCGGTCTCCGGCAGGACTTCGGCGTACGGTCCGGTGCGGGGGCCGTCCGCCCGGGGTGGGGTGAGCGCGCGCACCCGGCAGGGCGGTGGTACGGACGGCGGCAGCAGCATCCAGCCCGCCACCTGCGCGGGCTCGGCGAGGCGGCGGGGGGTGGGGTCGGGGGTGCCCGTCTGGTGGGCGAACGCCGCGGCCATCAGGTCGATGCCGTGCACCTCGCGCCAGATGAAGGGCACTTCGGCCCCGCCCGGCCGGGCACCGATTTCCAGTACGGTCAGCGCGCCGCCGTCGCCCGCGAAGAGTTCCAGGTGGAAGACCGAAGGCCCGGTGAACAGCGCGCCGACGGCGGCGGTGGTGATCTCCTCGATGCGGGCCAGGAGTGTGGTGTCGTCGATCTCGACCGAGCCGAGGACGCTGCCGGCGGTGAACTCCAGGCAGGTGTTGAGGTAGCGCGACGCCCGCCAGGGGCCGAGTTCCGCGCCGTCGAAGACGCCGTCGACGTGCAGGACCTGGTCGGGCAGCCACTGCTGGACGAGCAGGTCGGTGTCGTGCGGGAAGGTGTACGCCCTCAGTTGCCCGGGGGACGCCAGCCGGGTGATGCCCGCGCTGGCGGTGCCGCGCCGGGGTTTGACCAGTACCGGCCAGCCGTGCCGGGCGGCGAAGGCGGCCACGGCCTCGTGGTCCGGTGCCGCGGCCGTCGCCGGCACCGCGACGCCCGCCGCCGCGAGCCGCTGCGCCATCAGCAGTTTGTCGCGCAGCGGCAGCAGGTCTCCGGTGCGCTGCCCGGGCAGGTCGAACTCGTCGCGCAGCTCGGCAGCCAGGTCGAGGTCCGTCTCCTGCAGCGCGACGATCCGGGTCGGCGGTCCGCTCCGCTCGACCAGCGCCTCGACGGCCTCGCGCACCGCTTTGACGTCCTCGGTGCTGTCCACCAGCCGTACGCCGGCGGCCTGTTCGGCGGGCAGGTGGCGGGCGGCCCGGTCGGTGGTGAGGTAGCTGACGCGGTGGGCGCGGTGGTCGAGGTAGGCCGCGTAGTCGGCGTAGCGGTCGGTCCAGCGGTGGATGATCATCACGTGTTCGGGCACGGCGGCCTCCTGGGGCAGGAACGAGCGCGGGAAGGAAGGGGCGGCAGGGGGCGGCCGGTTGGTGCGGCGGCGCGGCGCCGGGCGGGGCGGGCGGCGTGGTCCGGCACCCGGGATCGCCGGGGGCGGACGGCGCCGCAGTGCGCCGGCCCGCTCGGCCGTGCGGCGGTTCGGGAGCCGGCGGGGCGGCCTTGCGTCAGGGGCGCCCGGCGGCGGTCAGCAGGCTCTCGTGCAGCTCCCACAGCAGTTCGGCGCACTGGGCGCGGTCGAGGTCCTTGGCGGTGAGCCGGAGGGTGAGCGCGTCCTCGCTCTCCACGGCGCGGGCGTAACATCGCGGGCCGATGGTGGTGAAGGGCTCCTCCCAGGTGAGCGTGGGCGAAGCGGCGGTCCGCGGCCCCCGGGGCGGCAGCGCGTCCGGCGCCGCGTCGTCGGGCACGGTCACGTAGTTGAAGGCGCAGGCCGGTTCGGCGGCTTCGGGCATACGGGCGCGCAGCGCGGCGACGGCGGTGACATCGTGCATCCCGTGCCGGAAGGCGCCGAGGCCGCTCCAGTGCACCGCGTCGGCGAGCTTGACCAGGTCGTCGTTGCGGGCGTCCTCGATCAGCGCCGGCACCCACTGGTTCATCGACGTCACCACGCTCCGCCAGCGACCGGCGAACCGGTTGGCGCTCATCAGCTGCACCAGCAGGGCGTCGACGCCGCATCTGCGGGCCACGCCGCGGGCGTAGGCGGCCAGCACGACGCTGGCGACGGAGACCCGCGCGCGTTCGGCGACGGTGTGCGCGGCCGGGCGGGCGGGTGCGGAGCGCAGCGTGCACTGGACGACGCCGCCCGCCGGGTCGGCACCGCGCGGCAGCGCGGCCGAGGGGGAGTGGGCCAGCGTCTGCGTCCAGTGGTCGAGGGCCGCGGCCTGCCGGCGCAGTCCGGCGGCGCCGTACTGCTCGGCGGCGAGGTCGGCGGGGCCCGGCGGGGTGGGGCCGAGGCCTGCGGGGTCGGTGAGCGCCCGCCGGAACTCCTGGTGCAGCAGCTCCTGCGCCCAGGCGTCCGCGGCGATGTGGTGCTTGACGAACAGCAGCTGGGCGGGGGTGCCCGCGCGGGTCAGCAGCCGGGCCCGCCAGGCGTGTTCGCGGCCGAGGTCGAAGGGTTCGGTGGCCAGTTCGGCGGCGAGCCGCGCGGGCTCGGCAGCTGCGCTCTCGGTGCTCCGCAGTTGCTCGTCGATGTCCGTGTCGGGCGGCAACTGCCCTGGTGCGTCGGCGTTCTGGAGGTCGTAGCGGGTGCGCAGCGAGGGGTGCCGGGCGGCGAGTGCGCGCAGCGCGCGACGCACCTGGTCCGCCGTGACGCCCGGTGGAAGGGGCCAGGCCGCCGCGTTGTTCGGCTCGTGCCGGCGGTGCGCGGGCAGTTCCCGGATGTCGTGCCATACCGAGAGCTGGCCCAGCGATAGCGGTCCTGCCCCGGACATACGCTCCCCCATCAACACACTTCCACAATGCGAAAAATGAATTCCATGCAGAGGGGACGCTGCCACAACTCGCCGCAAGCTGTCCAGGTTTCACCGACCCCAGGCACCCCCGAAAGTGAGCCACCTCACATCCCACCCCTGTCGCGAACGTGAGAGCCTGACCACCGCTCTACGGAATCCAACTTCCATTCCACGGAAGCTTGATGGGGAGTGCGGCGGTCACGGAACGGCTGAGCCGACCACCGGCCGGACGCCGCCGGACCGGCCGTCCGGCGGCACCGGGCACCGCCCACTCCGCCCGGCCCGCCCCGGGTCACCGTTCCCGACCACCACGAGGGGGCTTCGCCACGTGAGTCAGCAACCACCGGCCCCGGCCGGCACCGCCGGGGAGTTCCTCCATGACTTCCTGCTCGCCGCCGGCCGGCACACCCCCGACGCCCCCGCCGTCGTCGAGTCCGCCCGGCCCGGCCCGACCACCGTCACCACCTACGCGCAACTGGGCGCCCTCGCGGACACGTACACGGACGGCCTGCACACCCTGGGCCTGGAGACCGGTGCCCGGGTGATCCTGGAGGCCGACACCACCGCACACTCCCTCGCGATACTGCTCGCCGCCTCCCGGACGGGCCTCGCCTTCGTCCCGGTGAGCCCGAAGACACCCGAGCAGCGGCTGCGTTCGATCATCAGCACCGCCCGGCCCGCCCTCCACCTCCAGGCATCCGACGGCGAGCGCACAGACCTCCCCCGGGCCCTGGCCACCGCTCGGTTCGGCCCGGGCGGACTGACCGTGGAGCACGCCCCCGAGCAGCGCCGGCCGAGGCGCCGGGAGCCCTGTGTCACCGACCCCGCGTACATCATCTTCACCTCGGGCACCACGGGACGGCCCAAGGGCGTGGTGATGAGCCACCGGGCGGTGGTCGCGTTCTACCGGGGCATGCTGGCGCACGGCATCGCCACACCCGAGGACCGCATCGCCAGCACCTCGCCCCTGCAGTTCGACTTCTCGCTGCTCAACATCGGCCTGGCGCTGGGCAGCGGCGCCAGTGTGGTGCCGGTACCGCCGGACCTGGTGCGCTGGCCCCGGCATCTGCTGCGGGTGCTGCGGGAGACCGAAGCCACCCAGGTCAACGGCGTACCGTCGATCTGGCGGCAGCCGCTGCGCCACGAGCCCCGGCGGCTGGCCGCCCTCGACCGGCTGCGCTCCGTCCTCTTCTGCGGCGAGGAGTTCCCGCTGCCCGAACTGCGCCGGCTCCAGCAGCTGCTGCCGAAGGTGCGGGTCATCAACTGCTACGGCGCCACCGAGTCGATGGCCTGCTCCTTCGAAGAGGTCCCCAACCCCCTCCCGGAGGACACGCACCGGCTCTCCATCGGCGTCGCGCATCCCGGAGCGGAGATGCTCCTCGTCGACGAGGACGGCGAGATCGTGGCGGAGCCCGGCGTACCCGGCGAGATCCATCTGCGCAGCCCCGCGCTCTTCTCCGGCTACTGGGACGATCCACAGGCCACCCGCCGGGCGCTGGTCCCCGACCCGCTGTGCCCGCAGTCCGGTCAGGTGGTGCTGCGCACCGGAGACCTGGCCGTGCGGGGAGCGGGCGGCGAGTTCTACTTCTGCGGCCGGACCGACTCCCAGGTCCAGATCAACGGCAACCGCGTCGAACTTGCCGAGGTGGAACGCCGGTTGACGCAGTACCCGGGCGTCGCCGCGGCGAGCGCGATGGCCCTGCCGCAGCCCGGGAGCGGCGGGCTCCAACTGACCGCCTTCGTCGTCCTGACGGCGGGTCGGCCCACGGTGGACACCGCGGACCTGGGCGCCTTCTGTGCCCGGGCGCTGCCCCCGTACATGGTTCCGCAGGAGATCCGGCTGCTGGACGCTCTGCCCACGACCCCGAACGGCAAGGTCGACCGCGCGGCCCTGGCACAGGGCACACAGCAGACAACAGCGGACGGCACCGGGACGGCCCCGGCGCCACCCCCCGCCCGGCACACCCCCGCTCCCCCGGCCCCCGCCGTGCTCCCCGGCCGCGGACACTGACGACCCCCACGCCCCGGAGAAGAGAGCCAAGGAGGGGACCATGAGCAGAATCGACGCGTCCGGCCCGACGGTCGGCGAGCCCCGCCCAGGGCGGCTGCGCGCCTACGTACGGGTGCGGGCGGGCGGGCTGCCCGCCGCGTTCTGGGTGCTGTGGGGCGGGTCCCTGGTCAACCGCCTGGGCTCGATGGTCAATCCGTTCCTGAGCCTGTATCTGACCGGCGTCAGGGGCCTGTCCGTCGCCGGCACCGGCATCGTCCTCGCCGTCGTCGGCATCGGCTCGGTCGTCTCCCAGCCGCTCGGCGGATTCCTCGCGGACCGCTTCGGCCGCCGGGTGGCGCTGACCGGCGGCATGCTGGCCAACGGCGCGACCCTGCTCACGCTCGGCTACGCCCGCAGCCTCACGGTGCTGGTGGTCTGCTGCTTCGTCCTCGGCGTCACGATCGACCTGTTCCGCCCCGCGGCCCAGGCCCTGGTCGCCGACGCGGTGCCGGCCGCCGACCGCACCCGCGCCTACGGCCTGCTGCTGTGGGCCGTCAACCTCGGCTTCTCGGTCGCCATGGTGCTCGGCGGCTACCTCGCCTCGCACGGCGGCCGACTGCTCTTCTGGCTCGACGCGGGAGCCTGTGCGTTCTTCGGACTGCTGGTCTGGCTCGCCATTCCCGAAACCCACCCGGCCGCCCGGGAACGTACCGCCGGCAGCTACCGCGCCGTCCTGCGCGACCGCGCGATGCTGGCCTTCGCCGGTCTCGTCGTCGGCTATGCGATCGTCTTCCAACAGGCCTTCGCCACCCTGCCGCTGGCGATGACCGGCACCGCGCTGTCCAGCAGCGCCTACGGCCTCGTCATGGGGATCAACGGCATCGTCGTCATCGTGATACAGCCGCTGATCGGCCACCGGCTGGCCGCCTACGACAAGAGCCGGGTGCTGGCCACCGGCTTCACGATCGCGGCCGGTGGCAACGCCGTGGCGGCCGCGGCCTCGGCGACCGCCGGCTACGCACTGGCCGTCGCGGTCTCCACCCTCGGCGAGATCCTGGTCTTCGCCGTCACCGCGGCCGTCGTCGCCGACCTCGCGCCCGCCCACCTCCGCGGCCGGTACAACGGCCTGATCGGCATGGCCTGGGGCACCGGATTCCTGATCGCGCCGATCGTCGGCACCCGACTCCTCGTCATCGGCCCCACCACCCTCTGGCTGACCTGCACCGCCCTGTGCCTGGCCGCGGCGCTGGGGCAGTTGGCGCTGGCCCCGTCGCTGCGCCGCCGCGCCGAGGCCGCCGCCGGAAGATGAGCGGCGGCGCCGCGTACGCGGTGGCCTACCTTGGGGGCATGGAGGAGACGGGGGCGGCGCAGTCGCCGCCGGACAGCGGCGAGGCCGGCTACCCGGCCTACTACGCGGCGCGCTGCGCCAGCCCGGCGGAGCTGGATGCGCATCTGGTGCGCTGCCGGGCCTGCCCCCGGCTGGTGCGCTGGCGGGAAGAGGTCGGGGCGCAGCCGCGGGCGGCGTTCCGGGACCAGGAGTACTGGGCGCGGCCGGTACCGGGATTCGGTCCCGCGGACGCGGCGCTGGCCGTCGTCGGACTGGCGCCCGCCGCGCACGGCGGCAACCGGACCGGCCGGATGTTCACCGGGGACGCGTCGGGCGACTTCCTGTTCGCCGCGCTGCACGAGGTGGGTCTCGCCTCCCTGCCCACCTCGACGCATCAGGGCGACGGGCTGGAGCTGTACGGGGTGCGGGTCACCGCTCCCGTGCACTGCGCCCCGCCGGCGAACAAGCCGACGCCGGCCGAGCGGCATACCTGCCGGCCCTGGCTGACGGCGGAGTTCGAGCTGCTCGCCCCCGGTCTCCGCGCGGTCGTCGTGCTGGGTGCCTTCGGCTGGCAGGCGCTGCTGCCGGTGCTCGGCGACGCGGGGTGGGAGCTGCCCCGGCCCCGGCCCGCCTTCGGCCACGGCGTGGAACTGACCCTGCCCGCCACCGGACGGCGGCAGCCGCTGCACGTCCTGGGGAGCTACCACCCCAGCCAGCGCAATGTGTTCACCGGCCGGCTCACCTCGGGCATGCTCGTCGAGGTGCTCACCCGGGCGGCGGCTCTCGCGGGGCTGCGTGCCGGACCGCGGTGAGGTAGCGCCCGGCGCGCCACCACGCGGAAGCTGAGCGTCGTGGGCGGCCGGGCCCGTGCGCCGCAAGCGGGTGGGACACCGACCGCCCCGCTCCGGGGCCCGCGTCACCGCGCCCCGTACACCGGGTGCGGATCCCCGGCCGCCGCCAGCAGCTCGCGGGCGTGCTCGCCCGCCTCCGCCGGGGTCCAGCGGCCGCCCTTGTCGGCGGTGGGGCCGCGGCGCCAGCCCTCCATGACGGTGATCCGGCCCGCTTCGGCCTCGAAGACGCGGCCGGTGACGCCGTCGCTGGCGGCGGAGGCGAGCCAGACCACCAGCGGGGAGACGTTGCCGGGGGCCATCGCGTCGAACTCCCCCTCGGCCGGCGCCGCCATCGTCTCGGCGAAGGTCTGCTCGGTCATGCGGGTGCGGGCGGAGGGGGCGATGGCGTTGATCTGTACGCCGTAGCGGCCCAGCTCGGCGGCGGCGACGAGGGTGAGGCCGAGGATGCCCGCCTTGGCGGCGGAGTAGTTGCCCTGGCCGACGCTGCCGAGCAGCCCGGCGCCCGAACTGGTGTTGATCACCCGGGCGTTGGGCGTGCGGCCGGCCCTGGCCTCGGCCCGCCAGTGGGCGGCGGCGTGCCGCAGCGGCAGGAAGTGGCCCTTGAGGTGGACGCGGACGACGGCGTCCCAGTCGTCCTCGTCGAGGTTGACCAGCATCCGGTCGCGCAGGAACCCGGCGTTGTTGACGAGGGCGTCGAGGCGGCCGAAGGAGTCCAGGGCGGCGGCGACGAGCGAGGCGGCGCCGTCGGCGGTGGTGATGTCGCCGGTGTGCGCGACGGCCCGGCCGCCGCTGGCCCGGATCTCCTCGACGACCTGCTGGGCCGGGCCGCGCGAGGCCCCGGCGCCGTCCGCGGTCACCCCCAGGTCGTTGACGACGACGGCGGCCCCTTCGGCGGCGAGGGCGAGTGCGTGGGCGCGGCCGAGGCCGCGGCCGGCCCCCGTGACGGCGACGGCGCGGCCGGCGCAGATTCCGGTCATCTCAGCTCTCCTCGGTGGAAGGGGGTGTGGCGGGGCGGTTGACGGTGGCGGCGTCGAGGAAGGCGGGGCGCTCCCCTCCGCCGTGGACGAGCAGGCTCGCACCGGTGAGGTACGCCGCCCGGTCGGAGGCGAGGAAGACCGCGGCGTCGCCGATCTCGGCGGGTTCGGCGAGCCGGCCGAGCGGTACGGTGGCGCCGACGGCGGCGACGCCCGCCTCGTCGCCGTAGTGCAGGGCGGTCAGTTCGGTGCGGACCATGCCCAGGACGAGGGTGTTGACCCGGACCTGTGGGGCCCATTCGACGGCCATGGTGCGGGCGAGGCTGTCCAGGCCCGCCTTGGCCGCGCCGTAGGCGGCGGTGCCGGGCGAGGGGCGGGTGCCACTGACACTGCCGATCATGATGATCGAGCCGCCGGCCGGCCGGCCGCGCATGACCTCGTACGCGGCGAGGGAGGCGGTCATCGGGGCGGTGAGGTTGAGTTCCAGGACGCGTGCGTGCCGTTCCGGGCCGGCCGCGCCGAGCAGGCGGTAGGGCGTCCCGCCGGCGTTGTTGACCAGGCAGTCGAGGCGGCCGTACTCCGTCGCGACCCGGGTGAAGAACTCCCCTACGGCGGGCGGATCGCGCAGGTCCAGCGGGCGGAAGCGGGCGGTGCGGCCGGCCGCGGTGACGGGGGTGTCCGGGGGCCGCCGGGCGCAGACCACGACCTCGGCCCCGGCGGTGAGGAACGAGCGGGCGATCCCCGCGCCGACGCCCCGGGTACCGCCGGTGACGACGGCGACCTGCCCGGACAGATCGAGAGTCAGGCTCACCCGGCACCCCTCCCGCAGCGCGCGATCCGCTGCTAACTTCGCTACCTAACAAACGCTTGGTGGAAAGGTAGCTGATCCGCTCATGGGTGTCTCCACCTCCAGGCCCGAGCCGGGCGTCGCGGTCGTCACCGTGGACTTCCCACCGGTCAACGCGCTTCCCGTGCACGGCTGGTACGACCTCGCCGACGCCGTGCGCGCCGCCGGCCGGGACCCCGGCATCCGCTGCGTGGTGCTCGCCGCCGAGGGGCGCGGCTTCAACGCGGGCGTCGACATCAAGGAGCTGCAGCGGGACACCGCCGAGGGCGGCCACGGTGCGCTGATCGACGCCAACCGCGGCTGTGCCGAGGCGTTCTCGGCGGTCTACGAGTGCGAGGTGCCGGTCGTCGCGGCGGTGCACGGGTTCTGCCTCGGCGGCGGCATCGGTCTCGCCGGGAACGCCGACGCGATCGTGGCGAGCGACGACGCGTCCTTCGGCCTGCCGGAGCTGGACCGCGGGGCGCTCGGCGCGGCCACGCATCTGGCCCGGCTGGTCCCCCAGCATCTGATGCGTACGCTCTACTACACCTCGCGCACCGCCACCGCCGCCGAACTGCGGGCGCACGGCTCCGTCTGGAAGGTCGTCCCGGGCGCCCGACTCCGGGACACGGCAGTGGAGTTGGCGTGCGAGATCGCGCGCAAGGACGGCGCTCTGCTGCGGCTCGCCAAGGCCGCCATCAACGGCATCGACCCCGTCGACGTGCGCCGCAGCTACCGCTTCGAGCAGGGGTTCACCTTCGAGGCGAACCTCGGCGGAGTCGCCGACCGGATCCGCGACACCTTCGGCACCGAGACCGGGCAGGGGGCCCAGAAGCCGTGACCGACAAGACCATGACCCCCGACGAGGCGGTCTCCCACCTGCGCAGCGGCATGACCGTCGGCATCGGCGGCTGGGGTTCGCGCCGCAAGCCGATGGCGCTGGTACGGGCGCTGCTCCGCTCCCCGGTCACCGATCTGACCGTCGTCGCCTACGGCGGGCCCGATGTCGGCCTGCTCGCCGCCGCGGGCCGGATCCGCAGGCTGATCGCCCCGTTCGCGACCCTGGACTCCATCCCGCTCGAACCGCACTTCCGCGCGGCCCGCCAGCGCGGGGAGTTCGAGCTGACGGAGGTCGACGAGGCGATGTTCATGTGGGGCCTGCGGGCCGCCGCCAACCGGCTGCCGTTCCTGCCCGTACGGGCCGGTATCGGCTCGGACGTGATGCGCGTCAACCCGGGCCTGCGGACGGTCACTTCGCCCTACGACGACGCGGAGACGTTCGTGGCCATGCCCGCGCTGCGGCTGGATGCGGCGCTGGTCCACGTCAACCGCGCCGACCGGCGCGGCAACGGCCAGTACCTGGGCCCCGACCCGTACTTCGACGACCTGTTCTGCGAGGCCGCGGACCGCGCCTACGTCGCGTGCGAGCGGCTGGTGGACGGCTTCGCGACGGCCGTCCCGCAGACCCTGCTCGTCAAGCGGCACTCGGTCACCGGAGTCGTCGAGACCCCCAACGGCGCCCACTTCACCTCCTGCGCCCCCGACTACGGCCGCGACGAACCCTTCCAGAAGCTCTACGCGACCACGCCCTGGCCACAGTTCGCCGAGCGGTTCCTGCACGGGGACGAGAAGAGCTACCAGTGCGCGGTCCGGACCTGGCACGAGGAGCAGCGATGAGGACGACCTCCACGGCAACCCGCGCCGAGTACTGCGTGATCGCCTGCGCCGACGCCTGGCGCGGCAACGGCGAGGTGCTCGCCAGCCCGATGGGGCTGATCCCGTCCGTCGGCGCCCGGCTCGCCAAGCACACCTTCTCGCCGGACCTGCTGCTCACCGACGGCGAGGCGAGGCTGGTGGGCCTCGACGGGGAGACCGAGGGCTGGCTGCCCTACCGCCAGCACCTGGCCATGGTCACCGGCGGCAGGCGGCACGTCATGATGGGCGCCAGTCAGCTGGACCGCTTCGGCAACCAGAACATTTCCTGCATCGGTGACTGGCGGCGGCCGGCCCGCCAGCTGCTGGGCGTGCGCGGGGCACCCGTCAACACCCTCAACAATCCGGTCAGTTACTGGGTGCCCAGGCACTCCACCCGGGTCTTCGTCGAGAAGGTCGACATGATCAGCGGGGTGGGCTACGACAGCGCGGCCGCCGCCGGGCCGTCCGCGACCCGCTACCATCACCTCCCCCGCGTGGTCTCCAACCTGGGGGTCTTCGACTTCGCGACGGCGGACCACGCGATGCGGCTCGCCTCGGTCCACCCCGGTGTCACCGTCGAGGAGGTCCGGCGGGCCACCGGATTCCCGCTCGTACTGCCCGACGAGGTGCCCCGCACCCGGGAGCCCTCCGAGGCGGAGCTGCGGCTGATCCGCGAGGTCATCGACCCCGAGGGGCTGCGCGAACGCGAGGTGCCGACGGTATGACGACCCCCCGGATCGCCACTGCGCTGACCGAGCTCGTCGGGGTGCGGCACCCGCTCGTACAGACCGGCATGGGGTGGGTGGCGGGACCCCGGCTGGTCTCGGCCGCCGCCGACGCCGGGGCCCTGGGCATCCTCGCCTCGGCCACCATGACCGTCGAGCAGCTGCGTTCGGCGGTCCGCGAGGTCAAGTCCCGTACGGATGCGCCCTTCGGTGTCAATCTGCGGGCCGACGCCGGCGACGCGGGCGAGCGCGTCGGGGTCATCGTGGCGGAGGGCGTACGGGTCGCCTCCTTCGCGCTGGCCCCGTCCCGTGAGCTGATCGCCCGGCTCAAGGAGGCGGGAGTGATCGTCATTCCGTCCGTCGGGGCCCGCCGGCACGCCGAGAAGGTCGCCGCCTGGGGCGCGGACGCGGTCGTCGTGCAGGGCGGTGAGGGCGGCGGCCACACCGGGAACGTGGCCACGAGCGTGCTGCTGCCCCAGGTCGTGGACGCGGTCGGGATCCCGGTGATCGCCGCGGGCGGCTTCTTCGACGGCCGGGGCCTGGTCGCGGCGCTCGCCTACGGCGCGGCCGGAATCGCCATGGGCACCCGCTTCCTGCTGACGTCGGACAGCACGGTGCCGCCGGCGGTACAGGCCCGCTATCTGCAGGCGGCGGTGCAGGACATCACCGTCACCACGAAGGTCGACGGGCTGCCGCACCGGATGCTGCGCAGCGAACTGGTCGCGGCGCTGGAGCGGTCCGGGCGCACCGCGGCGCTACTGAGGGCGGTGCGCCATGCCGCGTCGTTCCGGAAGCTGTCCGGGCTGAGCTGGACCCGGATGGTCCGGGACGGCCTGGCGATGAAGCACGGCAAGGAACTGTCCTGGAGCCAGGTCCTGCTCGCGGCCAACACCCCGATGCTGCTGCGGGCGTCGATGGTGGAGGGCCGCACCGACCTCGGGGTGATGGCCGCGGGCCAGGTCGCCGGTCTGATCGAGGATCTGCCGTCCTGCGCGGAACTCGTCGACCGGATCATGACCGAGGCGCACGGCACGCTCGCCGCCCTGCCGCGCTGAGTCACCCGCCGGCGCGGCCGGTCACAGCCGCTCGATGATGGTGACGTTGGCCTGCCCGCCCCCCTCGCACATGGTCTGCAGCCCGAACCGGCCGCCGGTGCGCTCCAGTTCGTGCAGCAGCGTCGTCATCAGCCGTACGCCGGTCGCGCCCAGCGGGTGGCCCAGGGCGATGGCGCCGCCGTTGACGTTGACCCGCTCGGGGTCGGCGCCGGTCTCCTTGAGCCAGGCCAGCACCACGGGCGCGAACGCCTCGTTGATCTCGACCAGGTCGATGTCGTCGATCGTCATGCCCGCCTTCTTCAGCGCGTACGCCGTCGCGGGGATGGGTGCGGTCAGCATCCGGATGGGGTCCTCGCCCCGTACCGACAGATGGTGGATGCGGGCCCGCGGGGTCAGGCCGTGTTCGGCCACCGCGCGCTCGGAGGCGAGCAGCATGGCGGCCGCGCCGTCGGAGACCTGCGAGGAGACCGCGGCGGTCAGCCGGCCGCCCTCGACGACGGGCGCCAGCTCGGCCATCCTCTCCAGCGAGGTGGTGCGGCGCGGGCCCTCGTCGACGGTGACGACCCCGAACGGGACGATCTCGCGGTCGAAGCGGCCCTCGTCGATGGCGCGCAGGGCCCGCCGATGGGAGCGGAGCGCGAACTCCTCCATGTCCGTGCGGGTGAGGTGCCACTTCGTGGCGATCAGTTCGGCGCCGTGGAACTGGTTGACGGGCTGCTCGCCGTAACGGGCCCGCCACCCCGCGGAACCGGCGAACGGGCCCTCGGTGAGTCCCAGCGGTTCGGCGGCCTGCCGGCTGGCGAAGGCGATCGGGATCTGCGACATGTTCTGCACTCCGCCCGCGACGACCAGGTCCTGGGTACCGGAGAGCACCCCCTGGGCGGCGAAGTGGACGGCCTGCTGGGAGGAGCCGCACTGGCGGTCGACGGTGACGCCGGGCACCTCCTCGGGCAGCCCGGCGGCCAGCCAGCAGGTGCGGGCGATGTCCCCGGCCTGCGGCCCCACGGCGTCCAGGCAGCCGAAGACGACGTCCTCGACGGCGGCCGGGTCGGCGCCGGTGCGCGCCATCAGCGCGCTCAGCACATGGGCGCCGAGGTCGGCGGGGTGGACGCCGGACAGACCGCCGCCCCTCTTGCCGACCGGGGTGCGGACCGCCTCGACGATGTAGGCCTCGGACATGGTGGTCTCCTTGGTCAGATTCTGCGGATCGGCCGGTCAGTTCCGCAAGGCGATGCCGTCCAGCACCATCGACAGGTACTGGCGGGCGATCTCCTCGGGGCGGTGCCGTGCGCCCGGCCGGTACCAGGAGGCGGCCACCCAGACGGTGTCGCGGACGAACCGGTACGTCAGCCGGATGTCGAGGTCGGCGCGGAAGACCCCGTCGGCCACTCCCCGCTCCAGCGTGCCCAGCCAGGCCTTTTCGAATTTCCGCTGGGAGTCGGCGAGGTAGCCGAAGCGGGGCTGGTGGGCGGCGAGGTGCCTGGCCTCCTTCTGGTAGATCGCGACGGCCGCGCGGTGCCGGTCGATCTCCCGGAAGGACTCGGTGACCAGCGCCTCGATCGTCTCCCGCGGCCCGAGCGACGCGGCGAGCACCGCGTCATAGCCGTCCCACAGCTCCTCCAGGAACGTGGACAGGATCTCGTCCAGCATCGATTCCTTGGAATCGAAGTGGTAGTAGAGGCTGCCCGCGAGCATCCCGACCGCGTCCGCGATCTGCCGGACCGTGGTCGCGTCGTAGCCCTGGACGGCGAACACCTCCGCGGCGGCGGCGAGGAGTTCGCGGCGGCGCTCCTCAGGCATGCTGGGAGCTGACGGACACGGTTTCGCCGGTCATGTACGAGGCGTAGTCGCCGGCCAGGAAGACGATGACGTTGGCGACCTCCCAGGGTTCGGCGTGGCGTCCGAACGCCTCCCGCTCGGTGAGTTCGGCGAGCAGCTCGGGGGTGGTCACCTTCACCAGGTGCGGGTGCATCGCGAGGCTGGGCGAGACCGCGTTGATCCGTACGCCGTACGCGGCGGCTTCCACGGCGGCGCAGCGGGTCAGTGCCATCACCCCGGCCTTGGCGGCGGCGTAGTGGGCCTGGCCGCGCTGGGCGCGCCAGCCGACGACGGAGGCGTTGTTGACGATCACGCCGCCGCGGCCGGCGCGCCGCATCCGGCGCAGCGCGGCCCGGGTGCAGCGGAAGGTGCCGTTCAGGGTCACGTCGAGGACCTTGCTCCACTGCGCGTCGGTCATCTCGACGAGGTCGGCGGTGCCGCCGAGCCCGGCGTTGTTGACCACGATGTCGAGCCGGCCGTGGCGCTGTTCGGCCAGCTCCAGCAGGGCGCCCACCTGCTCTTCGTCGGTGACGTCGCAGGGCAGGGCCGCGACCTTGTCCGCGCCGAACTCGGCGGCGAGCGCCTCGGCGCTCTCCGTCAGCCGCCGCGCGTGGCTGTCGCCGACGACGATCCGGGCGCCCTCCTCCAAGAAGCGCCGGGCGGTGGCGCCGCCGATGCCGGCCCCGGCGGCCGCGGTGATGACGGCGCTGCGGCCGGCGAGCAGAGCGTGGCCGGGCACATAGGGGGGCGGTGTCATACGCGAGCCTCCTTGGGCCTCGACGCTGCTCCTGGCCGTACGTTAACCTACCAAACACTTGTTAGGGAAGGAGGGGCGGATGCCCGCTGCCCACGACGACGAGCCCGTGCGCTACGCACGCCAGGGCCCGGTCGCGACCGTCACCATGAACCGCCCGGACTACCGCAACGCCCAGAACTCCGCGATGACCTACGCCCTGGACCGCGCCTTGTACCGCGCCGCGGACGACGACGAGGTCAAGGTCGTCGTCCTCGCCGGCGAGGGCCGGCACTTCTCCGCGGGCCATGACATCGGCACCCCCGGGCGCGATGCGCACCTTCCCTTCGACCGCACGGCCGGGCTGTGGTGGGACCACTCGGACAAGGCGGGCGCGGAGAGCCGGTTCGCCCGTGAGTCGGAGGTCTATCTCGGCATGTGCCGCCGCTGGCGGGAGCTGCCCAAGCCGGTGCTCGCCGCGGTCCAAGGGGCCTGTGTGGCGGGCGGATTGATGCTCGCCTGGGTCTGCGATCTGATCGTCGCCGCCGATGACGCCTTCTTCGCCGATCCGGTCGTACGGATGGGGATACCCGGCGTCGAGTACTTCGCCCACCCGTGGGTGATGCCGCCGCGGATCGCCAAGGAGTTCCTGTACACCGGGGACCGGATGAGCGCTCGGCGGGCGTACGAGGTGGGCATGGTCAACCGTGTGGTGCCGCGCGCCGAACTGGCCGACCGTACACAGGAACTGGCGCTGCGCATCGCGGAGATGCCCCGGCTGGGCCTGGCGCTGACCAAGCGCGCCGTCAACCAGGCCGAGGACCTCCAGGGGCTGCACGGCGGCCTGGACTCGGTCTTCGGCCTGCACCATCTCGCGCACGCCCACAACGCCGAGACGGCCGCGGACCCGCTGGGCGGCATGGACATCCACGCGATGCGGCGGCACGCCGCGCAGCGGCAGCCGTCCTCCCCGGAGGCCGGAGCCTGATGGACCTCGCCTTCACCGCCGCGGAGGACGCCTTCCGGGCCGAGGCCCGGGCCTGGCTCGCGGAGCACGTACCCGCAGCCCCGCTGCCGTCGCTGGAGACCGCACGGGGCTTCGCCGCCCACCGGGAGTGGGAGCGCCGGCTCTTCGCGGACCGCTGGTCGGCGGTCTCCTGGCCCGAGGAGTACGGCGGCCGGGGCGCCTCGATCCTGCAGTGGCTGATCTTCGAGGAGGAGTACTACGCCGCGGGCGCCCCCGGCCGGGTCGGCCAGAACGGCATCAACCTCCTGGCCCCCACCCTCTTCGAGCACGGCACCGAGGAGCAGCGCGCCCGGGTCCTGGGCCCCATGGCGAGCGGCGAGGTGATCTGGGCCCAGGCCTGGTCGGAGCCGGAGTCGGGCTCGGACCTGGCGTCGCTGCGCTCGACGGCCGTACGCACCGACGGCGGCTGGCTGCTGAACGGTCTGAAGACCTGGTCGTCGCGGGCCGCCTTCGCCGACCGCGCCTTCGGCCTGTTCCGCAGCGACCCGGACACCGCCCGGCCGCACCAGGGCCTGACCTATCTGATGTTCCCGCTGGACGCGCCCGGAGTGACGGTGCGCCCCATCGGCCGCCTCGACGGCAAGCCCGCCTTCGCCGAACTCTCCCTGGACGGGGTGTTCGTGCCCGACGCGGAGGTCATCGGCGAGCCGGGGCAGGGCTGGCGGGTGGCGATGAGCACCGCGGGCAACGAGCGCGGTCTGACGCTGCGCAGTCCGGGCCGCTTCACGGCGGCCGCCGAGCGACTGGCCGCGCTGTGGCGCCGGTCTCCCGAGGCCGCCGGCTCCCTCGGCGACCGGGTGGCCGACGCGCTGATCGGCGCCCGTGCGTACCAGCTCCACACCTACGCCCAGGCCTCCCGGCTCACGGCCGGCGACGGGGACGCCCCCGGCCGGGCGCGACCGGGCGGGGCGGACCTCGGCGCCGCCTCGAGCCTGACCAAGGTCTTCTGGTCCGAACTGGACCTCGCGCTGCATGAGACGGCGCTGGACCTGCTCGGCCCGTACGGCGCGCTCGCCGACGACGCCGACGAGGCGCCCGCGCACGGGCGGTGGGCCGAGGGCTACACCTTCTCGCTCGCCGGGCCGATCTACGCCGGCACCAATGAGATCCAGCGCGACATCATCGCCGAGCGGTTGCTCGGCCTGCCGAAGGGACGCCGGTGATGCGCTTCCTGACGACCGAGGAGCAGCGGGAGTTCGCCCGTACGCTGGACGGCATGCTGGCGGCGTCCGGCACCGCGGCGGCGGCACGGGCCTGGGCGCGCGGGGACACCGGGCCCGGCCGGGCGCTGTGGGCGCGGATCGCGGCGGCGGGGGTGTTCGGGCTCGCCGTATCGGAGAAGCACGGCGGGATGGGCTGGCTGCCGATCGAACTGGTCGTCGCCTTCCAGGAGTTGGGGCGTCACGCGGTGCCGGGTCCCCTAGTGGAGACGGTGGCGGCGGCGGTGCTGTGGGACCGGCTCGGCGAGGACGCCGGGGCCGAGGTCCAGGCCGGCGAATGGCTGCCGCGGATCGCCTCCGGCGACGCCGTGGTCAGCCTGTGCGCCGACACGCCGTACGCCCTGGACGCGGCGGCCGCCGACGCCGTCCTCGCCGTCCAGGGCGACACGGTCCGCCGTGCGGCAACGCACGGCCCCGTTCAGCCCTGTCTCGATCCGGCCCGGCGGCCGGCCCGCCCGCGCGGCGGCACCGTCCTGGCCGACGGGCCGGCGGCGGGTGCGGCCGCCGCGCACGCCGTCGACGTGGCACGGCTGCTCACCGCCGCGCAGTCGCTGGGCCTCGGCCGCGCCCTGCTGGCCGAGACGGTCGCCTACGTCAAGCAACGCACCCAGTTCGGGGTGGCCATCGGCTCGTTCCAGGCGGTCAAGCACCGGCTGGCGGACGCCCTCATCGGGCTGGAGTTCGCGCAGCCGCTGGTGTACGCGGCGGCGCTGGCGGTGGCGGCGGACGCGCCGTCGGCCCGCCGGGAGGTGGCGGCGGCGAAGGTCGCCGCGGGCGAGGCCGGATACGCCGCGGCCCGTACCGCGCTCCAGCTGCACGGCGCCCTGGGGTACACCGAGGAGCTGGACCTCTCCCTGTGGATCCGCAAGGCGCGCCCGCTGCGGGACGCCTGGGGGACGCCGTCGGAATGCCGGGCGCTGGTCCTCGCACGTACCTGAGTTCACGTCATATCTGATCCGACGTCACAGTTCCCCCCCCCAGGAGGGGAGTTCATCCAGGACGGGACTCTGCCGACGCAGCTCCCAGGCGGGACTGTGCGGGCACCCTCTAGGGCCTTTCCGACCCCGACCCATCGGACAGGCCCTAGCGCCGCCCGCCGTCCATCTCGTCCAGGTCGGCCAGCATCGCGTCCGCCAGGTCCCGCTCGGCGGTGTAGAACCGCTCGGACCACTTCAGGACGAGCGAGGGGTAGGCCCAGGCCTCCTCGGCGCGGGCGCTCTCGACGTCCACCTCGGCGCGCTGCCGCATCGCCTCCGCGTACTCCCGGTGCCGGCCGAGCACTTCACGCATCCGGTCGGCCTCCAGCAGATGGCCGAGCCACAGCCGCAGCATCACCCCGTGCTTGAGGACCGGGGGCTCCACCGGCGCCTCGCGCGCCCAGTGCCGGACCGCCGCCATCCCCTCGTCGGTGATCACATAGACCCGCTTGTCGCGGTTGCCGGTCTCCTGGGCGACCATCCGCGAGCTGACATAGCCGACGTTCTCCAGGCGCTTGAGCTCGCCGTAGATCTGGCTGAAGGACGGGCTCCAGTAGAAGAAGCGCAGCGAGCCGTCCGACCACTTCTTCAGGTCGTAGCCGGACAGCTCCTCGCCGAAGGAGAGCAGCCCCAGCACCGCCCAGCTGGTCGCCGGCAGTGCCGGCCGCTCCGCATCGCCGGCGTTCGCCGCGCCCGCCCTCGTCTCCGTCACGTGCCGCAGTCTACGGTCCGCGTCCGCCCGCACCCCGGCTGCAGCCGGGCCGGAGGGCGGGCGGCGCGAGGGGCGGGCGGGTCAACTCCCTTCCGATGTCCAGGTGTTACTGCTAGACATATTTCTATTCGAAATACCCTGAAGGGAGTTTCGTGAAATTCTCGATGATCTTCGAGGCGCAACTCGCCGACCCCGCCCCCGAGCACGAGCGCCGGGTCCTCCACGACTGCGTCGAACAGGCCGTGCACGCCGAGGCGATGGGCTTCGACCGGATCTGGGCGGTCGAGCACCACGCCCTCCGCCAGTACGCGCACATGAGCGCGTCCGAGATCTTTCTGACCTGGGTCGCCGCGCGGACCGCACGGATCCGCATCGGCCATGGCGTGGTGACCATGCCCTTCGGCTACCAGCACCCCGTCCGGGTCGCCGAGCGCGCCGCGATGCTCGACGTACTCTCCGGCGGACGCGTCGACATCGGCGCCGGCCGGGGCGCCACCCGGCAGGAGATGGCCATGTTCGGGGTGCGGCCCGAGGACACCCAGCCGCAGCTGGAGGAGGCGCTGCGGATCCTCGCCGGCGCCTGGCGCAGCGAGACCTTCGAGTGGCACGGGTCGATCGACATCGGTCCCGGCGCGGTCCTCCCCCGGCCCGTTCAGGCCCCGCACCCGCCGCTGTTCATGGCCTGCAGCAGGCACGAGAGCCTCCGGCGCGCCGCCGAACTGGGCGTCGGCGCACTGGTGATGGGCTTCGCGGGCGCCGACGACGTACGGGCCATGCGCACGATCTACGACGAGGCGATCGCCGCCCGCAGCGGCGCGCACTTCGTCGGCGAGCGGCCCCACGACCATCTGTCCGCGCTGTGTCCCACGATCGTGCTGGACGACGCCGCCGCCGCGTACCAGATCGGGACCCGCGGTCAGCGGTTCTTCGCCGAGGCGATCGCCCACTGGTACGGCGACGGGCCCGCGCCGAGGGCCTACGCGCAGGACGAGGACCATGTCGAGGCGCTGGCGCGGCGCCGGGCACAGCTCGTCGCCCGGCTCGACGAGGCGAACATCCCGGCGCGGCCGGTCGACACCGGTCCCTACAACGCCCGGCACGCGTACGGCTGTGCCGAGGACGCCATCGCCTACGTCGAGCGGCTGCGGGCGATCGGGGTGGACGAGGTGATGTGCCTGATCCAGATGGGCACCGTGCCGCAGGAGGTGTGTCTGGAGACCATCCGGCAGTGGGGCGAGCGGGTCATCCCGCACTTCCGTGCGCTCGGGGAGCGGGCATGAGCGCCGGCGGGGAGCGGCTGGACGGCAAGGTGGCGGTGATCACCGGTGCCGGGCGGGGCCAGGGCGCGGCCGAGGCGCGGCTGTTCGTCGCGTCCGGGGCGCGGGTGGTGCTCGGCGACGTACGGGTGGCGGAGGGCCGGGCGGTCGCCGCGGAACTGGGGGACGCCGCGGTGTTCGTCCCGCACGACGTGACCGACGCGGGCGGCTGGCAGCGTGTGACCGAGGCCGCGGTCGCGTCCTTCGGGCGGCTCGACATCCTGGTCAACAACGCGGCGGTGTGGCACGCCGCGCCCGTCGACAAGGAGACCGAGGAGGACTTCGCGCGGGTGCTGCGGGTGAACCTGACCGGCTCCTTCCTCGGCATCAAGGCGGTGGTCCCGGAGCTGCGCAGGGCCGGCGGCGGGTCGATCATCACCATCTCCTCGACGGCCGGGCTCAGGGGGATCGCGGGGCACGCGGCCTACGGGGCGAGCAAGTTCGGGCTGCGCGGGCTGACCAGGTCCGCCGCGCTCGATCTGGCCGGCGACCGGATCCGGGTCAACTCCGTACACCCCGGAGTGATCGACACCCCCATGGTGGCGCATGCGCTGGGCACGGCTCCCGGGGACCGGGAGTGGCCGCGGGTGCCGTGGCGCCGCGTCGGCCGGCCGGACGAGGTGGCCCACCTGGTCCGCTTCCTGGCCTGCGACGCCTCCTCGTACATCACCGGTGCCGAGTTCGCGGTGGACGGCGGGCTGACCACAGGATGAGCCGGCCGACCGCCTCGCCCGATCCGCTCCCGCCCCTCGCGCGCCGGATCGCCGACGCGATGTCGGCGCGGTTCCCCGACCCCGCCCGCGGGCCGCTGGACATCGCGTCGTTGCGCCGTGCCTCCGGCACCGGGGCCGGGCCCCGTCCCGGCCCGGCGGACGGTGTGGACACCCTCGACCGCCGGGTCCCCGGACCGCCCGGCGCGCCCGCCGTCCCCGTACGCCTCTACCGCCCGCGGGCCCAAGCCACCGGGCCCGGCCCGCTCCTGGTGTTCTTCCACGGCGGCGGATGGGTGATGTGCGACCTCGACACCCATGACGCGACCTGCCGTCAACTCGCCCTGCGCAGTGGCGCGTCGGTGGTCTCGGTGGCCTATCGGACGGCTCCCGAGGCGCGCTTCCCGGCAGCCGTGGAGGACGCCTACGCGGCCACGGTATGGGCCGTCGCGCAGGCGGACCGGCTGGGGTGCGACCCGGCGCGGGTGGCCGTCGGGGGCGACTCCAGCGGGGGCGGGCTCGCCGCCGCGGTCACGCTGATGGCCCGCGACCGCGGCGGCCCCCCGCTCGCGGCCCAGCTCCTGCTCTACCCGGCCCTCGACCACCGCCTGACCAGCGCGTCCGCGGCCGACTACGCGACCGGCTTCTTCCACACCACGGCCCATATGCGCTGGTACTGGCGGCAGTATCTGGGCCCGGACGGCGACGGCTGTCATCCGTACGCCTCCCCCGGCCTGGCTCCGGACCTGACCGGGCTGCCGCCCGCGCTGCTGGTCCTGCCCGAGTGCGATCCGCTGCGGGACGAAGGACGGGCCTACGGCCGCGCGCTACGACAGGCGGGCGTGCCGGCCCGGGTCGAGGAGCACCGCGGGACCTTCCACGGGTTCCTGGGTGCGCTCGGGGCGCTGCCGGCCGCGGAGCGTGCGTGCGACGCGGCCGGCGGCTGGCTCGGCGGCGTGGGCTGCGGGCCCCGGGCCGCCGGCCAATAGTGGAGAGGTGAGGCCGCGGCAGGAAGTCTCCGCACGGCATGGCCCGGGGCGTGCGGCCGGCGGGCCCGGCGCGGCGGTGCCGCGCGCGCACCGGTCGGTGGTCGGCAACGCGCTGCGGGTTACCGCCGCGTCCTGCGTCGCCTTCTACGTCTGCCGCTACGGGCTCGACCTGGCCGTGATGTCGGTGTACGCGACGTTCACCGTGGTCGCGCTCGGGGCGCTCGCCCGCATCCCGGGATCCGGGCGGCAGCGCGCCGCGACCGTCCTGACCGCGCTCCCCGCGGGCCTGGCGCTGCTGACGCTCGGCACCCTGCTGGCCGTCGCGACCTGGGCAGCCGTCCTGGGCATGCTCGTCATCGGCTTCCTAGTCGCCTACGCGGGCACCACCGGGCCGCGGATCGCCGGCGCGGCTCCCGGGATGCAGCTGCTGTACATCCTCCCGTGCTTCCCGCCGTACGCCCCGGACACCCTGGGCCAGCGGCTGTCCGGCTTCGTGCTGGGCGCCGTGCTGCTCGCGCTGGCCGAGCGCCTCGTGCTGCCCGAACCGGACACCCCCTCCTTCCGGCGGCTGCTGGCCGAGGCCGCCGACGCCGCCGCGGGCCTGGCGGACCACCACGGCGGGGTGGTCCCCGAGCCGGCCCTGGCGCGGGCGCGCACGGCCGCCGACGCCCTGCGGCCCGCCCGCGTACCGCCGGCCGACCTGCCCTCCTCCCCCACCCTCGCCCACAAGGCGATGGCACACGCCGCCGAGGCGGTCCGCACCCTGCTGGCCCGGCTGGCGGCCCTGCACGCCGTGGCCGGGGGCCGGCATGCCTACCGCCCGGAGACGGTCGCGCTGCTCCAGGGCATCAGCGAAGCGGCCCGTGCGGCGGCCGTGGCGCTGCGGCGGGGCGGGCGGCTGCGGCCCGGCGAGGGGCCGTCGCCCGAGGCGCTGCAGCGCGAGCTGGCGCCGGCCCGCGCCCACCGGGCACTGGACTCCCTGGAGCTGCTGAGCGGCGACGACCGGCTGGTCTTCCTGCGCCGCAGGTCCCAGGTCGTCCAGGCCGCCGACGCCGCGGTCGTCCTGGTGCTGGCCACCCGGCTGCTGCTCGGTGACCGCGGCGTGGACCGCGACCGCGCCGGACACGCCTTCGGTTACGCCCGGGCGCACGCCCCCGAGCTGTGGTGGCGGCGGCTGACCACCCACCTCACCCCCCGCTCGGTGATCTTCCAGAACGCCTGCCGGTTCGCGCTCGGCCTGGCGGCGGCCCGTGCCGTCGCCGGACTCCTCGACCTGCAGCACGGCTTCTGGGTCCTGCTCGCGACGCTGACGCTGACCCGTACGACGAGCCTGGAGACCCGCTCCGCGGTCCGGCAGGCGCTGATCGGCACGCTGGTCGGCGCACTGCTGGCCGGCGGGCTGCTCGCCGCGGTCCACGACCGGGCGGCGGTGTACGCGGTGCTGCTGCCGCTGGTGATGCTGCCGGCCTTCATCGCGGGACCGCTGCGCGGGCTGGCCTGGGCCCAGGGCGGCTTCACCCTGGTCGTCGCCACGCTGTTCGCGCAGGTCTCCCCCGTCACCTGGCAGCTCGCCCCGGTGCGGCTGTTGGACGTGCTGGCCGGCAGCCTCATCGGGCTGGCCTGCGGGCTGGTGGCCTGGCCGCGGGGCGCGGGGCGGGAGGTCAGCCGCAGTATGGCCGGCGTGTGCTCGGCCGTCGCCGACGCCGTCGGGCGGACCGTCGCCCACATCGTGGCGCCCACCAGGACGGCCGACGCTCCGGGCACCACGTCCCCGGCCGGGGCCACCGGCGCGGCCGACATCGGCGGCATCGTCGCGATCAACCGTGCGCTGGCGCTGGCGCAGGAGAGCCTGGCCCAGTACCAGAGCGAGCCGCGGCAGGAGACCGCCCGGCAGCCGGACTGGCCCGCGGTGCTGGTCGCCGGGGCGGACGCCCGGCGCGGCGAACGGCTGCTGCCCGGCCGCCCCGGCAGGATCACCCACCACGAGGTCGGCGCCTGGCTGCAACGGGCGGCCGGCGACACCGCGGCCGACTACCGCGCCCTGGCCCATCGCCTGTGCGCCGACGACGCCGGCACCGGGGACCAGCGGCCCCCGCCGCGCCCCACGCTCGACATCCGCGCCCTGCTGGCCGTCGCCCCGCCCATCCCGCGCGACAGCCCCGACCGGGAGGCCCGTGCGCTCTCCGCCGCCCTCCTGCTCGACTCGGTCATCTGGCTGGACGCGCTCACCGCCGATCTGACCCGCATCCACCAGGAGATGTGACAGGACGCCGTGCGGTGGCTCCCGGCCCGCCCGGGTGCGGATGGGGCTGTGGGAGCCGATCCTGAAGCAGAGCAGTGGCGGGTGACGTGTGACGCCTCGTCCCCCGGGCACCCGCCAGGCAGGAGCCCGAAGGCAACCCAAGGAACCCGGCAAGGCAGCATGTCGCGGTACCGCCGTGACAGCGGAACGGACACACATGAGCAATGGATTCATGGGTCCGGAGGGTTACGGCCCGGACCCGTTCAGTGAATTCCTCGCGCGCTTCCTCGGCGGTGGCGCGACGTCCGGGAGCGGCGAGCCGGGGCAGCCCGTACCCCGCCAGGCCGACATCGCACGCCTGATGAGCGGGCCCGCCCGGGACCTGGTGACCTCCGCGGCCAACTACGCCGCCGAGCACGGCAGCCCCGAGCTCGGTACCGAGCACCTGCTGCGGGCGGCGCTGTCCGCCGAACCGACCCGCACACTGCTGCGGCAGGCCGGCGCGGACCCCGACGCGCTCGCGGCGGAGATCGACCGCAGCGCCGGCGAGGGCCCCAAGCAGTCCAGCGTCGCGGTCACCCCCGCGGTCAAACGGGCGCTGCTGGGCGCGCACGAGCTGGCGCGGGACAACGGGGCGTCGTACATCGGGCCCGAGCATGTGCTCGACGCGCTGGCGGCCAACCCCGACTCGGCGGCCGGACGCATCCTGAACCTCGCCCACTTCGACCCGCAGGCCGCCGCCCAGAGCGGTCACGGGCCCCAGCACGGAGGAGCCGAGCACGGCGCCGCGCCCAAGCACGACACCCCCACCCTCGACAAGTACAGCCGCGATCTGACCGATCTCGCCCGGGCCGGCCGGATCGACCCGGTCATCGGCCGCGAGGAGCAGATCGAGCAGACCATCGAGGTGCTCTCCCGCCGGGGGAAGAACAACCCGGTGCTGGTCGGCGACGCGGGTGTCGGCAAGACCGCGATCGTGGAGGGCCTGGCGCAGCGGCTCGCCGACGGGGACGTGCCGGACACCCTGGCGGGCCGGCGCGTGGTCGCCCTGGACCTGACCGCGGTCCTCGCCGGCACGCGCTACCGCGGCGACTTCGAGGAGCGGATGAACGGGATCATGGAGGAGGTCCGCACCCACCCCGAATCGCTGATCGTCTTCATCGACGAGCTGCACACGGTCGTCGGGGCCGGCGGCGGCAGCGGCGACGGCGGTTCGCTGGAGGCGAGCAACATGCTCAAGCCCGCTCTGGCCCGCGGCGAGATGCATGTCATCGGCGCCACCACGCTGGAGGAGTACCGGCGGCACATCGAGAAGGACCCCGCCCTGGCCCGCCGCTTCCAGCCGATCCTGGTGCCCGAGCCGTCGGTCGCCGACACGGTGCAGATCCTGCGCGGGCTGCAGGACCGCTACGAGGCGCACCACCAGGTGCGCTACACCAACGAGGCGCTGCTCGCGGCGGTCGAGCTCTCCGACCGCTACATCCCGCACCGCTTCCTGCCGGACAAGGCCATCGACCTGATCGACCAGGCGGGCGCCCGGGTCCGACTGCGTTCGGGCGCCAAGACCACCGACGTACGGGCGCTGGAGCGGGAGGTGGAGCAGCTGGCCGTGGACAAGGACCAGGCGGTCGCCGCGGAGCAGTACGAGCGGGCCACCGAGCTGCGGGACCGGATCACTGCGCTCACCACGCGGATCGAGGCGGCCCAGGGCGCGGCGCCGAGCGGTGACGGCCGGATCGTGATGGTCACCGCGGAGGACATCGCCGAGATCGTGTCGCGGCAGACCGGTGTGCCGGTGAGCAGTCTGACGCAGGAGGAGAAGGAGCTGCTGCTCGGCCTGGAGGACCGGCTGCACACCCGCGTCATCGGGCAGGACGACGCGGTCACTGCGGTCTCCGAGGCGATCCTGCGGTCGCGGGCCGGGCTCGCCGACCCCAACCGCCCGATCGGCAGCTTCCTCTTCCTCGGCCCCACTGGCGTGGGCAAGACCGAACTGGCCCGGGCACTCGCCGAGGCCCTGTTCGGCAGCGAGGAGCGCATGGTGCGGCTGGACATGAGCGAGTTCCAGGAGCGGCACACCGTCAGCCGGCTGGTGGGCGCCCCTCCGGGATACGTCGGGCATGAGGACGCCGGCCAGTTGACCGAGGCGGTGCGTCACCACCCGTACTCGCTGCTGCTGCTCGACGAGGTGGAGAAGGCCCACCCGGACATCTTCAACATGCTGCTGCAGGTGCTCGACGACGGGCATCTGACCGACTCCCAGGGCCGTACGGTCGACTTCAAGAACACCGTGATCGTGATGACCAGCAACCTCGGCTCGGACGCGCTCAGCGGCGGTCGCGGGGTGCTCGGCTTCGGCGCGGAGATCTCGGGGACGCCGGGCGGCGACGGGGCCCGGCAGCGAGCGCTGGCCAGCCTGCGCGAGCACTTCCGCCCGGAGTTCCTCAACCGGCTCGACGAGATCATCGTCTTCCACCGGCTCAGCGACGCCCAGTTGCAGCAGATCACCGGTCTGCTGCTGGGGGGCACCAGGCGCCGGCTGGAGGCCCAGGACATCTCCGTGGAGTTCGCCCCCGAGGCCGTGGACTGGCTCACCCACCGCGGTCACCAGCCCGAGTACGGGGCACGGCCGCTGCGCCGCATCATCCAGCGCGAGGTCGACAACGCGCTCTCGCGGCTGCTGCTGGACGGTGCGCTGTCGGCCGGGGACGAGGTGCGGGTGGAGGTGCGGGACAACGAGCTGGCGTTTCGCACCACCGAGAAGAGCGAGCGGGCGTAGCCGCGCGGCCGGGCGGATGCAAAGGCAGGTGAGGCCGGGGTGAAATCGGAGCCGCTGGGGCCGCGCCAGACGGCCGACGGCCGTCATGAGACGCCGGAGGAGCGCGCCGACCGACGGTGGATCGAACTGCTGCAGGAGGTGCGGGTCATCCAGACCGGCGTGCAGATCCTCTTCGGCTTCCTGCTCACCGTCGTGTTCACGCCGCGCTTCGTCACGCTCGGGCAGACCGACAAGGCCATCTACGTGGTGACGGTGCTGCTGGGCGCGGCCACCACCGGCGCGTTGGTCGGCACGGTGACGTTCCACCGGTTCGTCACCGGGCACCGGCTCAAGCCCGAGACGGTGGTCTGGGCGTCGCGGCTGGCCCTGGTCGGGATCGTCCTTCTGCTGGCGACGGTCGCCTCGGCGCTGCTGCTGATCCTGCGCATGGCGATGGACGACACCGCCGTCCCGTGGATCGTCGCGGGACTCGCCGCCTGGTTCATGGTGTGCTGGTTCGCGCTGCCCGCCTGGGCCCTGCGCCGCTACACCCGCACCACACCGAAGAAGTGAGAGGAGAGGTGTCGCTGTGACGGACAGCATCTGGCGTTACCAGGACTCGGTGGAGCGCCGGGCCGGGACCGATCTCACCGGCTACTCGGTCGAGGCGATCGACGGCACCGTCGGGACGGTCGAGGCGTACGTCGACGAGGCCGGCGCCGCGTGTCTGGTCGTCGACACCCATGTGTGGATCTTCGGCCGGCACGTCCTGCTGCCGGCCGGCGTGGTCTCCTCGATCGACCACGACCGGGGCACGGTCTATCTCGCCCGTACGAAGAAGGACATCGAGGACGCACCGGAGTTCGACCGGGAGAAGCACATCGGCGACGACGAGTACCACCGGCTGCTCGCCGGGTACTACGGCGCTCCGCACGCCTGAGGCGCCGCGCCCGTCCACCGGGCCGGCGAAGGGGGGGGGGGGGGGGGGGGGGGGGGGGGGGGGGGGGGGGGGGGGGGGGGGGCGTGGGGGGGGGGGGGGGGGGGGGGGGAGCGCCCAACTCGCTGACGCCA
>NZ_JBVIRA010000001.1:69315-108539 GCF_055576575.1 Streptomyces sp. NPDC033270 | reverse complement strand
CGTACCTCCCCCCCCCCCCCCCCCCCCACCCCCCCCCCCCCCCCCCCCCCCCCCCCCCCCCCCCCCCCCCCCCCCCCCCCCCCCAGGGCGCCATGTGTACGGCGGCCGCTCATGCTCCGGCCGTGACCGGTTCCACCCGCCGCGGGCGGATCAGCAGCGCCGCCCCCGCGAGTCCCGCACTGACGATGGCCAGTCCCACCCCGACCACTTCGGGCCACATCGCGGTGTCGCCCAGTCCGCTGCCCAGTGGAGTCAGGACACCGGCCCGGGACAGTGCGTGCAGGGCGACGATGACCATGGCCGCGGCCGCGCTCACGGTCCAGACCATGGCGGTGTCGCGCATCGCCAGCCAGCCCGCCAGCAGCAGGTAGATGACGGTGATGGCCATCGAGAGTCCGGCGGCGGCCTGCGCGCCCTGCATGTGCGAGGAGTTCACCGGCAGATGGCTCAGACCGCACAGCGCCAGCGCGGCGGCCGCGGGCCAGCGCAGTACGGAGCGCAGCACTCCGGGCAGCGCGTAGCCGGGCGGCCGGGGCTCCTGGTGCGCGGCCTGCCACGCCGGGCCGCCCTGCGGCGCGTGGCCGGGCGGCTGCTGGGCCCAGGGCGGGCGGTGGGGGTGCTGCGGCGGGGCCTCGCGGCGTGCGGCGTGCGGCTGCCCGGCGTTGCCCAGGGGCCGTACGTCGGGGTCGAGGACGTGCATGGCCGCGGTGGGCTCCGGCTCCATGGGGCCACCGGGGCCGGGAGGGAAGTGGTCGGACAGGTGCGGGGAGCCGCCGTAGGGGTCGGCGCCGCCGAAGAGGTCGGCGCCGCCTTGCTTCGTGCGGTCGAAGAGCTCGATCAGCTGCGCGACCTCCTCCACCGACCTGCCCACCGCCGCGGCGCGCAGCGCGTCATGGCTCGATTCCACGGTGTTCGGGGCGGCTCGGAGCAGTTCGAAGAGCGCAGCGACTTCGCTCACCGGACGGGACACGACCGCCACTCGCAGGGCCTCGTCACCCGGGTTGGGAACGTCGTCGCTGCGCTTGAGCAGTTCCACAAGCGCGGCGACCTCCTCCAGGGGCCGGTGGGTGACTGCCTCGAACAGAATGGTGCGGGCCGAGTTCTTCTCAGGGGTGTCGGGCGGAATGTGCTCGCCGTGTTCTGTCGATGACAGTTCGGCGTCGCCCCCACAAAGTGCTGGTTCGGATGTCATGGAGGGTCTCCACTGAACGAGGAGAGCGTCAAACACCAGAAGCGCTGACACTCAGCGGACGTTGTGCTGCTGTGCTTCAGCCAACGTCCCTCTGGGCAGCCCCCGCCATTCAGGAAGGCCATCCGGTGGAGACACGCCGAGACGCCCGGGCGCGCCGCGGTCGGGGCGTTCCTACGATCCGGCTTCGTTGCGGCCGGCGGTTTCCGCGGCCGGGATAGTGGCCCTTCGAGGTGCCGACGGCCGCCGAGCCTGATTCGCTGGTATAGGCGACTCCCCTACACCGTGCGAGGACCGAACATGAATGCCTCAGGAGAATCACGCGCACGAATCCAGCAGATGCGTGACAAGGCCCAGGAATTGAAGGCGGCCGCGGAGCGCACCAGCGACCCGGACGAGCGGAAGCGGCTTCAGGAGAAGGCCCGCAGGCTGCAGTCCCAGAGTGAACAGGAAAGCATGATGCGGGGCGGGGACATCTACCCCGCGGAGTGAGTGGGCGACAGGTGAGTGCGGGACGCGGCCCGAGGGCCGCGTCCCGTCCGCGTGTGGCCCCGCGCGGGCGCCGGCGGTGCGCGCTCACACCGTGAAGGGCCGCTGCTCCAGGAACGCGTCGGCGGGCTGACCGGTCACATAGAGGTTGGGGATCTGGGTGCGCGGCATATTGCGCTGAATCTCGTCGTGGAAGCTGCGGTAGCCACCGCGGAATGCCCCGTTGTTCCAGACCTTCAGCAGAGTTCCGGTGAATTCCCCGTTGACGTCGCCGTCGGAGGCCAGCTGATCGTCCTGGCAGGCGGAGATGAGGAGGGCGTCGGCGGAGCGCTCGCGGCCCTTCCCCGCGGCGAGATCGCGCTGGATTTCCTGGAAGAACTCCTTGTCGCGCTGGTAGATCTCCTGCTGTTTGGGGACCGGCATAAGGCGTGCGTTCTGCTCGTCCCCGGCGGGCAGCTCGATGGCGGTGCCGCTGTGGCAGCAGTCGAGGAGGGCCAGGATGCGGACTCCCTGGGCGAAGCGCCCGAATTCCCGGTGCAGCTCGTCGTCGAGGAATTCGCGGTCGTAGAACACCAGGGTCTCGTCGAATGCGTCCGGCTCCTCGTCGCGGCCGTCGGTGTGGGGGACCTGGCCGCCGTGTCCGGAGTAGGTGAACAGCAGGATGTCGCCGCTCTTGAGGGCCTTGGCCGCCGCGCGCAGCTCGGCGGTGATGTTCCGCACGGTGCCGTCCGAGGTGAGCAGGGTCGTGTCGTCGAACCCGGCTCCATGGGCCAGCCGCGCCATGTCGTGCGCGTCGTTCTCGCAGGCGACGAGCCGGCCGTCCCAGCCGCCGTACCTGTCGGGATCGACCTGGTTGAGTCCGACGTGGAGGGAGAGGCCGGTCGGCATGGTGGTGCTCCTTGGAGACGGCGGGAGACGGGCAACGCCTGGATGCGTTCCGTGAGCCGTCGACCGCTGAACGCGGCGCGCTGCCCAACCGCCTGAACGGGCCCCTCCGGGCGGGTCGCCGGGCCCGCCCCGGCTGTTCGAGTGGCTTCCCGTGGGGCACCGATCGGAGGTCCACGCCACCGGGAACCGGTGGTCACATGATCCCATCAGATTCCCCGCGGTCGGGTGGGTCGACGGCCCGGATCGAGTCCCGGGATCCGTTGGCCGACCGAGCGGGCTACGACGAGAACTTCCTCGGCGTCCCCATCCCGCTGCCGACGCCGACCGGTCCCGATGTGCGGTCGGTGGTCCTGCCGTACACCCACTTCACCGTCCTCCTGCGCCCGGACCGGCGGATGGCGGCCGCCACCGCGGTGTGCATCGACGGCCGTCTGCTGGTGGAACACGTGCCCCGGGAGAGCAGCTGGCGCTTCGATCCGCGGCTGGACGAGCACCACCAGACCGGTGACGAGGTGTACCGCGACAACTCCCTGGACAAGGGGCATCTGGTGCGCCGGCTCGATCCCGTATGGGGCGAGGCCACGGAGGCGAACAAGGCCAACGCGGACACCTTCCACTACACCAACGCCGCCCCGCAGGCCGATGTCTTCAACCAGGGCAAGCAGCTGTGGCAGGGGCTGGAGAACTTCCTGCTCGACCACGCCGCGACGTTCGACCGCAAACTGACCGTGCTGACCGGACCGGTGCTGCACGACTCGGACCCGCCGTACCGGGGCGTACAGGTACCGCTGCGCTTCTGGAAGGTGGCGGCGTTCCTACAGGACGGATCGCTGGCGGCGACGGCGTACGTCCTGGACCAGAGCCCGGACCTCACCCGGGACGCCGAGCGGGCGCTGGCCGGCGCGACGCCGGGGACGCCGCCTCCCCTGGGCGCCTTCCGGACGTTCCAGGTGCCGGTGTCGGATGTCGTCGAGCTGACCTCTCTGGACCTCGGACCGCTGCCGGCCGCCGATCTGATGCCGGCCATGCGCGCCCCGGGCGAGCGCTGGAAGCGCCTCGCCTCCCACGACGACATCATGATGCAGCGCTGAGGCGCGGAGGGAAGCGCGATGCCACCCACGGTTGTCTACGTCCACGGAAACGGGAACAAGCCGCGCGCGGAGCTGCTCAAGTCCCAGTGGGACACGGCGCTGTTCGGCCGGGACATGGGTGCGGCGTCGCGGATGGCGTACTGGGCCCCGCTGCGGTATCCGGCACCGCTGCCCGACCTGCTGCCGGACCCGCTGGACGGCGGGCCGGAGCTGATCGAGGAGCTGCCGGCGCTGGCGGAGCGCGCCGAGGCCGAACCGCCCGAGGAGTTCGTGGCGCGGACGCTGGAGGAGGCGCGGCGGGAAGCCGGCGACCTCGGGCTGGAGGGGCGGGCCGGCCTCGAGGAGACCGCCCTGGCCGACTGGCTGCGGGACATGACCTACCTCGCGGACACGCTGGCCCACGCCGGTGAGAGCGAGGCGCCCGGCGCGGAGCTGCCGCTGGAGGCGCTGCCGCTGCCCCAGTCGGGCCGGACGGCGCTGTTCCGGCTGCTGGTCAAGCACGCGTTCCAGGACGTGCACGCCTACTTCTTCGGCGGGGCGGGTCCGGCGATGCGGCAGGTGGTCGCGCAGGCCCTGGACGGCCCGGACGGCGGCCCGCTCGTGGTCGTCGGGCACAGCCTGGGCACCATCATCGCCTACGAGGTGCTGATGGAGCAGGGGCGGGAGGTGGAGCTGCTGGTCACCGTCGGCTCCCCGCTGGCCATCTCGGAGGTGCAGGACCATCTGGCGCGGCCGCCGGCGGTTCCGGCGGGCGTGACCGCCTGGCGCAACGCCTCGGACCTGCGGGACCTGGTGGCGCTCGACCACACCCTGCGGCCCGAGTACGCGCCGCAGGAGAAGGTCACCGATCTGCTGGTCACCAACGACAGCCGGAACCACCACGGCGTCACCGAGTACCTGTCCCAGCGCCAGGTCAGGGAGCCGGTTCAGCGGATCTTCGACGACGGTGCGGGGTAGGTGCGACGTGCCGCTGGACGAAACGGAGTGGGACCTGGTCACCGACTGGGCGCAGACCTATCTGCTCGACAACGTCGAGCCGCACGCCCAGCTCGCCCAGCACGGCTTCCCCCCGGAGTTCATCGCCGCGCTGCCGCTGGGGCGCGTCAGCTCCGACAACGCCCGCGCCCTGGTGCACCAGTCGCGTACGGACATCCAGCGGCAGCTCAGGCTCGTCGAGGCGCTCACCAAGGAGGACCGGCTGCGGGTGCTGCCGCAGGTGAGGAAGGCCGAGGAGTTCCGGGACCGGCTGCGCGAGGACTTACGCGCCCACAACGCGCGGGACAACTTCCGCACCTGCGTCCTCAAGAACGGCACCGAGGCCTTCATCGACCGTGCGGACCTGCGGGAGACCCTGCGCCGGTTCATCGCGGACCCCGACAAGTTCATTCTGCTCGTCGACGGCGAGCCCGACAGCGGCCGGTCCTACACCTACGGCTTCCTGCGCCACATCGGACAGCACTGCGGATTCCGTCCGGTACGGGTCACTCTGTCGCGCACCTCCACCGCCGCCCGGGTCGTCCGGCGGCTGGCCGACTTCGTCGCCGATCCGCACGCCGGGGCCTCCCCGCTCGGCCCCACCGGCCTCGACGACCTGCTCCCGTCGATCGACGAGGCGGCGCACTGGGTGGCCGGGCGGGCGACCGCCGTCGAGGAGCGCCTGTGGCTGGTCCTGGACGAGTGCGACAAGCTCGACCCCAGCTCCGATGTGTGGGACTTCATCGGGCAGTTGGCCATGGCCATCTACGAGCACGCCGACGTACGGGGCGACGACGCGCCCCGGCTGGTGCTCCTGGGCTACGGGCCCTCGATGCCCGAACTCCCCCACGACCTGCGGGGAAACATCTGCCGGGACACCGCGCGGGTGGCCGAACCCGGCGATCTGCGGACCTTCTTCGACCAGGTCTTCCACGAGTCGCCGCCCGCGCTCCTCGGTAGCGGCGACGCCCGGGAAGCCACCATCGCCGAACTCGTGGACGTGGCCGTCGCGGAGGTGCTGCACGCCTCCGCCGCCCACGCCCGGCACGGCGAGAGCTATATGCGCAGGATCTGCACGGCTGCAGAGGGGGCCATCCGTGTCTACCGATCCCTCTGAGCAGGCGGCCGAACCGCCTTGCGACGTACGGGAGTTGTTCGCCACCCGGTTACGGGCGGCGCTGCGCACGGGCGAGGACCGGGCCCCCGATGTGCCCGCGGTCCGCCGGGCCTACCGGGAGGCGGCCTGTCTGCTGGCCCGCTTCGATCCCCGCCGGCTCAAGCTGCCCGGGGAGGAGCGGGCCACCGGCTCCGCGGCCCTGGAGCTGGTCGACGACTGCACGACCCTGGGCATGCCGGACCGGGCCGAGTGGGCCCTGGCGTCGGACGTCCGGGAGGAGGCGTTACGCGGGCTGGCCGGACCCGCGGCGGCCCGGCGGGTCCTGGAGTGCAACCTCGATCAGCTTCCCGCCGGGCCCGGACCGGAGCGTTTCGCGCTGGCCTTCCTGTCCGGCAGCCCGCCGGCCACCGACCGGATGTCCGCCGACGAACTGACCGACGTCCTCCAGGCGGTGCTGTGGCTGTCCCGAGTACCGGGCATGACCGGCCTGCCGGACACCGCCGAGCTGCAGCACTCCGTGGAGCGGGCCCGGCTGCTGGAGCCGCTGGAACGCCTGGTGCGGCGGCCGTTCAAGGGCCGGGACCGCGAACTGGCGGAGCTGCGGCGCTATGCCGGCCTGTCCGCCGTATCCGGGCAGCAGCCCCTCGACGCCCCCGCCGGCGGCCGCCTGGAGCCGGCACTGCCGCTGGTCATCCACGGCCCCGACGGCATGGGCAAGAGCACCCTCCTCGCCAAGTTCGTGCTCGACGGTGCCCACGGTCTCGGCGGCGGCTTCCCCTTCGCGTACATCGACTTCGCGCGGCCCACCCTCTCGCTCCGGGAGCCGGTCACCCTGATCGCCGAGGCCGCCCGGCAGCTCGGTGTCCAGTACCCGGCCCATCGCGCCGAGCTGGACGCGCTGGCGGACGAGTCCCAGCGGGTGGTCCGCAGCCAGCGTGAGGGGCAGGACCGGGTGACCCAGCTGCGGCAGCTCGCCACCACCCGGGCGGTGCTGGGGCGCCGCTCCTCCCAGCAGTTCCAGATGCTGGCCGCCGGACGGGAGACCGATCTGATCCGGCGGGTCGCCGACGTCCTGGTGCGGGCGGTCGCCGACGGCAAGTCCGACCCGAGTCAGCCGGACCCGCCGTTCGTGATCGCCGTCGACTCGTTCGAGGAGGCGCAGTACCGCGGCTCACCGGTGGTGGGACGGATGTGGGCGATCTTCCTCTCGCTGCAGAGCGTCTATCCGGGGCTGCGGTCCATCGTCTCGGGGCGGGCGCCGGTCGAGCATCCGGCTCGGGAAACGGCCCCGCTCGACATCGAACTCGGCGAACTCGCCCCGGAGGCGGCCGTCGACATGCTGATGTCCTGCGGGGTCGAGGACCCGGACATGGCGCGGGCGCTGGCCGACCGGGTCGGCGGCCATCCGCTCAGCCTGCGGCTGGCCGCCCGGGCCGCCACCCTCGCCGGGCCAGAGCCCGAGCGGACCTGCGAGCTGATCCGCAGCCTGCCCGAACGCCGCCGCGAGGTCTTCCGCCATGTCGACCAACTGCTCGTTCAGGGCATCCTCTACGACCGGATCCTCGGTCACATCGCCGACGAGGACGTCCGCCGGCTCGCCCACCCGGGCCTGGTGCTGCGGGTCATCACCCCGGAGGTCATCAAGGAGGTGCTCGCCGAACCCTGCGGGCTGCCGACGGCGACCACGGAGCGGGCCCGCGCGCTCTTCGACGAGCTGAGCCGCCTGGACATGGTCGAGCCGGCCGGCCCGGACGCCGTGCGCTACCGCGGCGACGTCCGCGCCATCATGCTGCGGCTGCCGGGCGGCGACCGTGCCGAGGTGATGCGGGCCGTCGAACGGCGGGCCGTCGACTACTACGCCGCACGCGACGGGCTGGAGGCGCGGGCCGAGGAGATCTACCACCGGCTGCGGCTGGACGAGAACCCGCGCTCGGTGGAGGAGCGGTGGCTGCCGGGCGTCGAACGGTATCTGGCCGGCGCGCAGCAGGACATGACGCCCCGGGCGGCCGGGCTGCTCACGGCCCGGCTGGGCGGTGGGACACCCGACCAGGTGGCGGCGGGCGCCGACCAGGAGGACTGGGAGCGGATCGCCGCCCGCGAGGTGGAGGACCTGCTGGCACAGGGGTTCGCGCAGGCGGCGTTCGAGCGGATCGGCCGGCGCCGGCCGTGGACTCCTTGCAGCCCGCTGCATGCGCTGTTCGCCGAGACGCTCGGCCGGCTCGGACGGCTGGCCGAGGCCCGTGCGGCCGTGGCGCAGGCCCTCGGTCCGGCGGAGCGCGCGGGGTGCGGGGAGCGCCATCTGGAGCTGCTGTTGCTCTCCGCCCGGCTCGCGGAGGAGGCCGGCGACCGCGAGAGCGCCGGCCGGGACCTGCGGGTGGCGGAGGACGTCGCGGTCGGCCTGGGACAGGACCTGGAGGCGATGGGCGCGCTGCTGGCGCAGGCGCAGCTGACCGCGGGCGACGGCGGCGCGGGCCTGGAGGTGGGTGAGCAGCTCGCCGAGCGGCTGCGGCAGCTGCCCGACCACGTACTCGCCGATCAGCCCGTCCTCGTGCGCGCGGTCGCCTCGCAGATCTACGAGCTGGAGCCCGGGGCGCTGGACCATGCGCTGGAGGTGGTGGGGCTGTCCGCCGACGACGAGACGCTGGACGCGCTCGGCGCGGCGATGCGCCGCGCGACGCTTCGGCAACCGGCGCTGCTGGGCGCCGTGATGAAGATCCTGAACGAGGCCGCGGGGCCGACCCGGCCGGAGGCGGGCGGCGCGCCCAGCAGCATCGCGGGCATCCTGCGGCTGGCCCGCGACCGCGGCACGCTCGACGAGCTGGCCCGGCGGCTGCTGGCCACGCCCGACGAGAGCGGGGAGATCGTCGCCGGTGTGGCGGCGGCCATGGGAGTGGGCAGCACGGGCCGCCCGGCGGCCGCCTCCCGGATCGTCCAGCACGCGCCGGTGCCCGGGCCGGCCCCGGCGGAAAGCGGTGAACGGTGAACACCTATCTCTCGTCCGACGAGATCCAGCGGCTGCTGGACGCCGCCGTGGAGACCGGACTCGCCGACCCCACCGTCCGGCCGCTGCTGCTCGACGGGATCATGCCCCGCTACCGCGGCACCCTGCCGCTCAACCCCGCGCCCGGCCGACAGGTGCGCTCGGATCTCAACGAGATGAACCGGGTGGAGCGGCTGGTGGACGGCTCGGTGCCGCTGGAGATCTGGCTGCGCAACGCGGTCGCCGAGACCACCGAGGCCGAGCCGCTCACCGTCTTCCAGCGGGCCCTGGACGAGGTGGCCCGCAAGGCGGGCGGTGAGCCGGATGTGCTGGCCGGCCTGCCCACTCCGGCGGAGATCAAAGAGGAGATCATCCACCGGGACGACACCGTCCCGATCGGCTTCCTGCGGGGCGGGGAGCTGGCCGGCGGTGCGGTGGCCCGGATCAAGGTACCGCCGTACGAGGGGGGTGCGCCGCTGCAGCCGAACGGGTTCCCGCACTCCGGCACCGGGTGGCTGATCGCCCCGGACCTGCTGGTCACCAACCACCATGTGGTCAACGCCAGGGCCGGGACCGGCACGGGGCGGCCAATGGCCGACAGCGCGGACCTGTGCCTCCAGGCCCGGCACACCACCGCCCGGTTCGACTTCGACACCGACGAGGTGGAGACGGAGGAGGCCACCGTCAGCGAACTCGTCGCCGCGGACGCCGCACTCGACTACGCGGTGCTGCGGCTGGCCCCCGGCCCCGCCCGGCCGGTGCTGAGGCTGGCGGACAGGCCGCTGGCGGTCGCCCGGGGCGACTACGTGGCCGTCAACATCATCCAGCATCCGGGCGGCCGGCCGAAGCGGGTGGCGCTGCGCAACAACCTCGTCTACGAGGCGGACGAGCAGGACGTCCGCTACTTCACCGACACCCGCGGCGGGTCCTCGGGCTCGCCCGTGCTGACCGACGACTGGAAGGTGGTGGCGCTCCACCGCGGCACGCGGCGGGTGGAGAACGTGCAGTTCCAGGGCAGGAGCACGGCGTTCGTCAACGTCGGCACCCAGATGCGCAGCGTGATGCGCCATCTGGAGACCACCAGTCCCGGTGTCCATGCCGAGATCGCCGCGGCACAGGCAGCGGTCTAGCGGGGGCCACAGTCCAAGGAGGGCAAGATGCACAGAGGGAGCAGATCACCGGTCGCGGCCGGGCCGCAGCAGGTCTTCTCGGACCTGCGGGAGGTCGCGGCGCGGGTGCGGGACGGGCTGTCCTGGGAGATCCCCGAGTCCCTGGAGGAGCTGCCGGCGGACGAGCTGCCGGCCGGGCAGATCTCCCAGTTCGCCCAGCAGGAGCGCACCCGGGTGCTGTCGGCGGGCGTCAGCGGTCTGGAGAAGCTCGCCGAGGGCCGCGACGACGAGATCAGCGACGACGAGTCCTTCGGTATGGAGGCCATCGTGCTGTTGGAGGGCCGGCCCGCCATCCTGGTCCAGAACCACGACTTCGCGCCGCAGCAGGGTGACTGGGCGGTGCTCGACGGGCACCGGGCGGCGATCCGGGAGTCGCTGGCCCGGGTGGGGCGGGTGGAGCTGACCGGGCACATGAGTCTGGACTGGCTCGGGACGGCGTTCCTGGTCGGCCCGGACGTGGTGCTGACGAACCGTCATGTGGCGGCGGAGTTCGCCCGCGGCGGCGGCGCCGGCTGGACCTTCCAGCCGGGCGTCAGCGCCAACGTCGACATGGGTGAGGAGTACGGCGGCGCCGAGCCCGGTGGCGGCCCCTCCTTCGACGTCGTGGAGATCCTGGGCATCCACGAGGATGTCGATCTGGCGCTGCTGCGGGTCGCGCCGCCGGACGGCGGCGACGCGCTGCCCGCTCCCCTGGCGGTGGCCGCCGACGCGCCGGGCGATCTGCCCGGGCGTCCGGTGTACTGCGTCGGCTATCCGGCGTACGACGGCCGGCGCAACGAACCGGAGTCGATGCGCCGGATCTTCATGGACGTCTACAACGTCAAACGGCTCCAGCCCGGCACCGCCACCGAGCTGGTGCCGGACCGGAACGTCATCAAGCACGACTGCTCCACGCTGGGCGGCAACAGCGGCTCCCCGGTCATCGACCTCAGCGACCACCGCGTGCTCGGACTGCACTTCGGCGGCCGCTACGGCTTCGGCAACTTCGCGGTCCCGCTGTGGCAGTTGGTCGACGATCCGCTGCTGGGCCGGGCGGAGATCAACTTCGTCTGACCGGGGGCGCGTGCCGCCGGCCGGTCAGCCCGCCTTCTTGACGAATTCGGTGGTGTAGGTCTTCTTCAGATCCACCGTGGCGTTCTTGAGGTTGGGGTTGAAGGACTTCAGGACCCGCTCGACGGTGGCGGGGCCGTCGGCCGGCATCACCCCGTCCTTGGTGAACATCGGCAGGGTGTCCTTGATGGCCTGGACGTAGAGCTGCTTGCCGCCCTGCGCGTAGTCGGACGGCATCTTCGCGGCGATCTGCTCGGGGGTGTGCGCGGACATCCACTTGAGGGTCCTCACCAGGGCGTTGGCCAGCTTCTGCACCTCCTTCTTGTGGCTGTTGACCCAGTCGGTGCTCATGTAGAGGCTGGAGGAGGGGTACGGGCCGCCGAGCGCCTCCTTCGAGCCCTCGGGGGTGCGCATGTCGATCAGGACCTTGCCGAGTTTCTTGTCCACGATCTGCGCGGCCGTCGGATCGGTCGTCATCCCGCCCTGGATCGAGCCCTGCTGGATGGCGGAGAGGAAGGTCTGGCCGGCGCCGACCGCCACCGGCGTGAACTCGTTGGTCTGCACGCCGTTCTTTACCGCGAGGTACTTGGTCAGGAAGTCGGTGGACGAACCGAGGCCGGTGACGCCGAGCTTCTTGCCCTTGAAGTCCTTGGGCGAGGTGAGTTCGCCGGCCGCCCGGTTCGAGACGACCTCGACCTCCCCGGGGGCGTGCGCGAGCTGCACCACCGATTCCACCTGCTTGCCCTTGACCTGCAGATCGAGGGTGTGGTCGTAGAAGCCGACGACGCCCTGGACGTCGCCGGAGACGAGCGAGGTGGTGGCCTGCACGCCGGCCGGTTCGGTGAGCAGGGTGACGTGGATGCCCTCGTCCTCGAAGTAGCCGAGTTGCTGGGTGAGTCTGGCGGGCAGATAGATGACCTTGTCGAGGCCCCCCACCATGATCTTGATCTTGCCGTTCCCGCCGTCGGCGGAGGTCGTCGCGCCACCGCCACCGCACGCGGTGAGGGTGGTCAGGGCGAGCAGGGCGGCGGCCGCGGCGGCCGGGAGCTTGCGGTGCGCAGGCATGGTGACGTCCTTGGAGGAAGGTGGTGGGATACGGGAGTTCAGCGGCTGGTGGCGTCGGCCGGCTTCCAGCGGAAGAGCCGCCTTTCGAGGAAGGCCAGCAGCCCTTCGGCGAGCAGCGCGACGACGGCGAGGATCGCCATGGCCGCGTACACACCGGCCGCGTTGAAGGTGCCCTGCGACGCCGAGACCAGCAGGCCGAGGCCCTTGGTCGCGCCGATGTACTCGCCGACGATCGCGCCGATCAGCGCGAAGCCGAAGCTGACATGCAGGCTGGTGAAGATCCATGAGGTGGCGGAGGGGATGACGACCCGCAGCGTGACCTGGCGGCTGCTCGCGCCGAGGATCCGGGCGTTGGCGACCAGGTTGCGGTCCACCTCCCGGGCGCCCTGGAAGGCGTTGAAGAAGACCGGGAAGAAGACCAGGACCACGGCGGAGGCGACCTTGGAGGCCGGTCCCAGGCCGAACCAGATGAGGAAGATGGGGGCGAGCACGATCCGCGGCAGCGCGTTGAGCACCTTGATGTAGGGGCCGAGGACATCGGCGAGGAAGCGGATCCGGCCGAGCGCGATGCCCAGCACCACCCCGCCCGTCACCCCGATGACCCAGCCGAGCAGCGCTTCGTAGAGCGTGTACCAGATCTGCTCCCACAACGAGCCCTGCGGGGTGCCGTGCAGCGCCCACTGGGTCGTCTGGTCCCAGATCTTCGAGGGCATCGAGAAGTTGAAGGGATCGATCACGGCGGCCCGGGCCAGCCACTCCCACAGGGCGATCAGCCCGACGAACAGCAGCACCCGCGCGCCGTGGACCAGCAGCCGGTGGTTGCGTGCGGTGCGCGCCCGCTCCCGCGAACGGTCGCCTTCCGCACCGGACTTGGTCATCCCGGCGCGCCGCGCGGGGACGGTCTCAGGCGGCATCCGCGGCACCCCTCTCGCGGGTGATCCGGACCTCTTCGCCGAGCGAGGACCAGATCTCCCGGTAGATCTCGATGAACCGCGGCTCCAGCCGCACCGACTCGACCTGACGGGGGCGCGGCAGATCGACCTCGAAGACCTCCTTGACGGTCGCGGGGCCGGCGGTCATCACCACGACCTTGTCGGCGAGGGCGATCGACTCCTCCAGGTCGTGGGTGACGAAGACGACGGAGGCGCCGGTCCCCGACCACAGTTCGAGGAGCTCGTCCGACATCAGCGCCCGGGTCTGCACGTCGAGTGCGGAGAACGGCTCGTCCATGAGCAGGAGTTCGGGGTCGTTGACGAAGGTCGCGGCGAGCGCGACCCGTTTGCGCTGACCCCCGGAGAGCTGATGCGGATAGCGGTCCTCGAAGGCCGCCAGACCGACCCGGGCCAGCCATTCGCGCGCCCGCTGCCGGGCCTCGGACTTCGGTACGCCGCGGAAGCGGGGGCCGGCCATCACGTTCGACAGCACGGTGCGCCAGGGGAAGACCGCGTCCTGCTGGAAGACGAAGCCGATCTTCTCGCCGATGCCGCGGACCGGTTCACCGGCGACCAGCACATCGCCCTCGGTGGGCTCCTCCAGCCCGCTGATCAGGGTCAGGGTGGTGGACTTACCGCACCCCGTGGGGCCGACCACGGCGACGAACTCACCGCGCTCGACGACCAGGTCCAGATCCCGGACGGCGGTGTGCGGCGCCCCCGACGGAGTCCGGAACGTCTTGCTCGTTCCCCGCAGTTCGATAGCGGGGCTCGTGTGGCTGCTCATGGCCCGGGAGGCTAGGAGTGATCCGGGCCACAGCCCGCCTTGTGGGCACAAGCTGCCTTTCTGCGCGCAAACCCTGTTGTGCTCGTTTTGCTCACACTAGAAACGACAACTGCAACACGGGGGGTGGGCAGTTGCTCACGAACGGCTCATGTTGCGGAGGTTGCGGCGTAGGGTCTGACCGATGGGTCAGGGCCTGAGCGGCCCGGTCATGACCCATCGGACAACCCCTGAGGAGAAGGCGTCGGTTCCGCGAGGGCGCGGAGGGCCCGAGACGAGGGAGACCCATGCGGATCCACTGGCCCCGGCGCGTCTTCGCGCAGGTGCTGACGGCACAGGTGACCCTCACCGCCGGCGTGTTGGTGCTCGCCACCAGCCTGTTCCTCGCCCCGCTCAGCTCCGAGCTGGACGACCAGGCGATGCGGCGGGCGCTGTCCATCGCGCAGACCGCGGCCGCCGATCCGGACCTCGCACCCCGGCTCGTCGCCACCGAGCCGGATGCCCGCGGCCCGGTGCAGGCGGAAGCGGAGCGGATCCGCAGGGCGACCGGGGCGCTGTACGTCGTGGTGATGGACACCCGCGGGGTGCGCTGGTCGCACACCCGCACCGCCGAGATCGGCCGGCATGTCTCCACCGACCCGAGCCGCACCCTGGCCGGTCAGGAGGTGCGGCAGATCGACACCGGGACGCTGGGGCGTTCGGCCCGCGCCAAGGTGCCGCTGCGCGACGCCCGCGGCCGGATCGTCGGCGCGGTCTCGGTCGGCATCGCCTACGACAGCGTCCGGGGGCGGCTGCTGGGCACCATCCCCACCGTGCTGCGGTATGCCGGCGCGGCACTGGCCGTCGGCGTGCTGGCCGCGGTCGCGCTCTCCCGCCGTCTGCGCCGCCGTACGCACGGTGTGGCGTTCGCCGACATCTCCGCGCTGCTCGACGAGCGCGAGGCGATGCTGCACAGCATCCGCGAGGGCGTGGTGGCCTTCGACCGGCGGGGCAGGATCCGGCTGGTCAACGACGAGGCCGGGCGGCTGCTCGGGCTCGGTGCGGGGGCCGCGGGACGGGCGTTGGACGAGGTGCTGCCACCGGGCCGGACGACGGAGGTGCTGGCCGGACGCGTGGCGGGAACGGATCTGCTGGCCGTGTGCGGTGGCCGGGTGCTGATCGCGAACCGGGTGCCGACCCGGGACGGCGGGGCCGTGGTGACGCTGCGGGACCGCACCGAGCTGGAGCTGCTGGGCCGTGAACTGGACAGCACCCAGGGGTTGTTGGACGCGCTGCGGGCCCAGGACCACGAGCACGCCAACCAGCTGCACACCGTGCGCGGACTGCTGGAACTGGGCCGGCACGACAAAGCGGTGGAGTTCGTCACCGAAGTGGCCGGCGCCCACCGGGCGTCCGCCGAGCAGATCGCCGAGCGGGTGCACGACCCGCTGCTGTCGGCGCTGCTGGTCGGCAAGGCGGCCGTCGCCGCCGAGCGCGGGGTGTCGCTGCGGGTGTCGCCCTCGACGCTGCTGCCCGATGCGGTCGTCGACCCGCGCGACCTGGTGACCGTACTGGGCAACCTCCTCGACAACGCACTGGACGCCACCGCCGGGCGCCACCGCGAGCAGCCGTTCGTCGAGGTGGAGCTGCGCGCCGAGGGCACCACGGCCGTGCTGCGGGTCTCGGACACCGGGCCGGGAGTGCCGCCCGAGCTGCGGGAGCGGATCTTCGCCGAGGGCTGGACCACGAAGGCCGCGGTGCCGGCCCGGGGCGACCGGGCCGCCAGGGGGCCGGTGGCCTTCCAGCGCGGCCGGGGCATCGGCCTGGCGCTGGTGCGCCGGCTCGCCGAGCGCCACGGCGGGATGGCCCGGGTGACCGCCCGCGCGGGCGGCGGTGCGGTGTTCACCGTCGTCCTGCCCGACGCGCTCGCCACGGCACTGAACGGCGAGGAGAGCACCCCCACGACGATCGGCACGGCGAGATGATCGATGTCCTGGTCGTCGACGACGACTTCCATGTCGCCGAGATCAACGCCGCGTACGTCTCCCAGGTGCCCGGCTTCCGCGTCACCGGTCGCGCCCACACCGCCGCCCAGGCCCTGGCCGCCCTGGAGCGCACCCCGGTCGACCTCGTACTGCTCGATCACTACCTCCCGGACGAGACGGGTCTGGCCCTGGTGCGGCGGCTGCGGCAGCTGGGCCATCGCGCGGACGTGATCATGGTGACGGCGGCCCGTGATGTGAACACGATCCAGGACGCCATGCGCTCCGGTGCGCTGCAGTACCTGGTCAAGCCCTTCGGCTTCTCCGGACTGCGTGCCAAGCTCGACGGCTATGCCGCGCTACGCCGCACGGTCGAGGGGGTGGGCGGCCGCGGCGAGGCCGGCCAGGAGCAGGTCGACCGGATCTTCGGTGCCTTCCGGACCGTCGGCTCCCCGCACACCGAGCTGCCCAAAGGCCACTCGGCGGCCACCGTCGACCTGGTCCGGCGCGTCCTGGACGAGGCCGGGCACCCGCTGTCCGCGCACGAGGTCGCCGAACGCTCCGGCGTCAGCCGCTCCACCGCCCAGCGCTACCTCAAGCATCTGGAGCGCAGCGGCCATATCGCCCTGACGCTCAAATACGGCGACACCGGGCGGCCCGAACACCGCTACCAGTGGGCGGACGCACAGTGAGACCGCCGGGTTGCCGACTGTGACCAGGTACGACGTACGCCCCGGGCAGGACTTCGGCGAAGCGCGTCACACCCCTTGACAGCACCCCCCGCCGGACTCGACGATCCCGGGGTGAACCTGTCAGACAGCCAGACAGCTGGCGATGTGCCCCGGCGGGTCAGTGCGATGGAAGCGGTACTGAACCATCTGCGCGGCGCCATCGAGCGGGGCGACTACGCGGTCGGGGAGAAGCTCCCCTCGGAAGCAGAGCTCTGCCGTCGCCTGGAAGTGAGCAGACCCGTGCTCCGCGAGGCCCTGCGGGCGCTCCAGACGATGGGGCTGACGGTGTCGCGCACCGGCAAGGGCACCTTCGTCGTCTCCGACGGCGCGGTCGCCGACCCCACCTTCGGCGACTACGCGGCCAGCGACCTCCTCGAAGTACGCCGGCATGTGGAGATCCCGGTGGCCGGGTACGCGGCGGTGCGCCGCACCCCCGAGGACCTCGACCAGCTCGGTCACCTGCTGGAGCGGATGGAGCGGGAGACCGACACCACCGCCTGGGTCGCCATGGACACGCTCTTCCACCTCGCCATCGCCCAGGCGGCCCGCAACCCGGTCTTCCGGCGGGTGATCGAGGAGATCCGCGATGCGCTGGCCCGGCAGTCGGCCTTCCTCAACGAGCTCGGCGGACGGCGTGAGCAGGCGAACCGGGAGCACCGGGCGATCGTCGAGGCGCTGATCGACCAGTCCGAGCACGATGCGGCCGAGGCCATGGAGCACCACCTGGCACGCGTCGAGTCGACGCTGACCACCATCGTGCGGCCGCCCGACCGTACGAGCCCTTCCACAGGAAATGAGGATCACGCGTGAGCCACCGCAGCGAGATCACCATGGCAAGGTGCGCGTCTCGCGCAGCCGAGGCCGAGCGAAGCGAGGTCCCGGCATGAGCGAGCAGCACCTCCGGACGGCGCAACCGCAGCCCGAGCAGCGGACCGAGCCTCGGCACGTCGACGCGGGAGACGTCGGCTACAGCAAGTCGCTGAAGTCCCGGCACGTCAACATGATCGCCATCGGCGGCGCGATCGGCACCGGGCTGTTCCTCGGTGCGGGCGGCCGGCTGGCCGGCGCCGGGCCCTCGCTGGCCGTGGCGTACGCGGTCTGCGGTGTCTTCGCCTTCCTCGTGGTCCGCGCGCTGGGGGAACTGGTGCTGCACCGCCCGTCCTCGGGCGCCTTCGTGTCCTACGCCCGGGAGTTCCTCGGCGAGAAGGGGGCGTTCGTCGCGGGCTGGATGTACTTCCTGAACTGGGCCACCACCGGCATCGCCGACATCACGGCGGTGGCGACCTACACCCACTACTGGGGCATGTTCTCCGACATCCCGCAGTGGGTGATCGCCCTGATCGCGCTCGCGGTCGTGCTGGCCGTGAACCTGATCTCCGTGAAGATCTTCGGTGAGCTGGAGTTCTGGTTCGCGATCGTCAAGGTCGGCGCGCTGGTCGTCTTCATGCTGATCGGCATCTTCCTGCTGGTCACCCAGCACCCGGTCGCCGGCCACTCCCCCGGTCCCTCCCTGATCACCGACAACGGCGGTGTCTTCCCCACCGGGACGCTGGCGATGCTGCTGGTCGTCCAGGGCGTCGTCTTCGCCTACGCCTCGGTCGAACTGGTCGGTGTCACGGCGGGTGAGACGGCGGAGCCGGAGAAGGTCATGCCCAAGGCGATCAACTCCATCATGTGGCGGGTGGGCGTGTTCTACGTCGGCTCGGTGGTCCTGCTGACGATGCTGCTGCCCTGGAACGCGTACTCGGCCGGCGAGTCCCCCTTCGTGACCGTGCTATCCAACGTGGGCGTGCCCGCGGCCGGCGGCGTGATGAACCTCGTCGTGCTCACCGCCGCGATGTCCAGCCTCAACTCCGGCCTCTACTCCACCGGCCGCATTCTGCGCTCGATGGCGATGTCCGGTTCCGCGCCGCGGTTCACCGGCGTGATGAGCCGCACCCATGTCCCCTACGGCGGCATCCTGCTCACGTCGGGGGTCTGTGTGCTGGGCGTGGGCCTGAACTACGTCGTGCCCAGCGAGGCGTTCGAGATCGTGCTGAACTTCGCGGCGATCGGCATCCTCAGCACCTGGGCCATGATCATGCTCTGCCATCTGCTCTTCTGGCGGAAGGCGCAGGCCGGGCGGCTCGTCCGCCCGAGCTACCGGCTCCCCGGCTCCCCGTGGACCGAGATCGTCACGCTGGCCTTCCTGGCCATGGTCCTGGTCCTGATGTGGGCCGACGGCGGCGCCGGCCGGACCACCATCCTCTCCCTGCCCCTGATCGTGGCCGCGCTGGTCGGCGGCTGGTTCCTGGTACGGGGCCGGGTCGGGACCGTACGGGATGCGGCGGGGCGTCAGGACGCCGCGGACACCCACCACACCGACAACCCCTAGAGCACCGAAAGCACCGAGAACCGATCATGAGTCAGAGCACCACCCTGCCGCGCCGCGCTCCCCAGGCACCGCCCGAGGTCCGCGAACCGGCCCACGCTCCCGTCGCCCATGTGGTGCGCGGCGGCATCGTCGAGGGCGTCCACCACGGATCGGTGGTGGTCCTGGCGGCCGACGGGAGCGTGGCGTTCCAGACGGGCGACATCGAGGCCGCCTTCTACCCGCGCTCGGCGCTCAAGCCGGTCCAGGCGGTCGGCCTGCTGCGCGCGGGGCTGCCGCCCCTGGACGACGAGGCGTTGGCGCTGGTCGCGGCCAGCCACTCCGGCGAGGAGCGGCACCTGGCCACCGCCCGGCGCATCCTCACCACCGCCGGTCTGGCCGAGGACGACCTGCGCAACGTCCCCGACCTGCCGTACGGGAGCGCCGTACGGGACGAGTGGATCGGGCGGGGTCTCGGCCCCACCCGGCTCGCCCAGAACTGCTCGGGCAAGCACGCCGCCATGCTGCTGACGGCCCGGACCCGGGGCTGGCGGCTGGCGGACTACCTCGACCCGCAGCACCCGCTTCAGCGGGAGATCGCCGCGGCCGTCGAGGACCTCACCGGTCAGGGCGTCGCCCGCGTCACCGTCGACGGCTGCGGCGCGCCGCTGTTCGCCGTCTCGCTGCACGGCCTGACCCGGGCCGCCGCCCGCCTGGCGACCGCCGCTCCCGGCACCGACGAGGGCCGGGTCGCCCACGCCATGCGTGAGCACCCCGAGCTGGTCTCCGGGAGCGGACGGGACGTCGCCCGGCTGGTGCGGGCCGTCCCGGGGCTGCTCGCCAAGGACGGCTTCGAGGGCGTGCAGATCGCGGCGCTGCCGGACGGGCGGGCCGTCGGCGTGAAGATCGCCGACGGTGCCGACCGCGCCCGGATGCCCGTGACGGCGGCGGCTCTGGGCCGCTGCGGGATCGATCCCGAGGTCCTGGCCCCCTTCGCCGCCACACCGGTCATCGGTGGCGGCGCCCCGGTCGGGGCGCTCCGGGCGGCGGGCGCGCTCGCCCCACCGGCCGCCGACACCCTGCCCACCTCCTCCTGACACCACGTCAACTCTCCGTGGGCCGCGCCCACTCACCCCTTACGGCGCCCGTCGCCTCCCACCTCGCAAAGGACCACCCGCACCATGACCGCCGCAGCCCACCGCCGCGAACACGATCTGCTCGGCGACCGCGAGATACCCGCCGACGCGTACTGGGGCGTGCACACCCTGCGCGCCGTGGAGAACTTCCCCATCACCGGTACGCCGATCTCCGCCTACCCGCACCTGATCAACGCGCTCGCCGCCGTCAAGGAGGCCGCCGCCCGCGCCAACCAGGACCTCGGACTGCTCGATGCCGAGCGGGCCGACGCCATCGCCGCCGCCTGCCGCGAGATCCGGGCCGCCGGCCGGCTGCACGACCAGTTCATCGTCGACGTCATCCAGGGCGGTGCCGGCACCTCGACGAACATGAACGCCAACGAGGTGATCGCCAACCGGGCCCTGGAGATCCTGGGCCACGACAAGGGCGACTACCGCCATCTGCACCCCAACGAGCACGTCAACCTCAGCCAGTCGACCAACGACGTCTACCCGACCGCGGTGAACGTGGCCACGATCAGCGCCGTACGGGAGCTGCTCGACGCGATGACCGTGCTGCGCGAGGCCTTCGCCGCCAAGGCCGAGGAGTTCCGCGACGTCCTCAAGATGGGCCGTACCCAGCTCCAGGACGCGGTGCCGATGACGCTGGGCCAGGAGTTCTCGGCGTACGCGGTGATGCTGGAGGAGGACCAGAGCCGGCTGGCCGAGGCGGTACTGCTCATCCACGAGATCAACCTCGGCGCCACCGCCATCGGCACCGGGCTCAACGCGCCCAAGGGTTACGCCGCGGCGGCCCGCGACCACCTGGCCGCCCTGACCGGCCTGCCGCTGGTCACCGCCGCCAACCTCGTCGAGGCGACGCAGGACTGCGGGGCGTTCGTCCATCTCTCCGGCGTCCTCAAGCGCATCGCCGTCAAGCTCTCCAAGAGCTGCAACGACCTGCGGCTGCTGTCCTCCGGCCCGCGCGCCGGCCTCGCGGAGATCAACCTGCCGCCGGTGCAGGCCGGTTCGAGCATCATGCCCGGCAAGGTCAACCCGGTGATCCCGGAAGTCGTCAACCAGGTCGCCTTCGAGGTCATCGGCAACGACGTCACCATCACCATGGCCGCCGAGGCGGGCCAGCTCCAGCTCAACGCGTTCGAGCCGATCATCCTGCACTCCCTCTCGGAGAGCATCACCCACCTGGGCGCCGCCTGCCGCACCCTCGCCGAGCGCTGCGTGGTGGGCATCACCGCCAACACCGAGACCCTGCGCGCGAGCGTGGAGAACTCCATCGGGCTGGTCACCGCCCTCAACCCGCACATCGGGTACACCGCCGCCACCGCGATCGCCAAGGAAGCCCTCGCCACCGGGCGCGGGGTCGCCGAACTGGTCCTGGAGCAGGGGCTGCTCCCGGCGGAGCGGCTCGCGGCCCTGCTGCGCCCGGAGGAGGTCGCGGGGACGGGAACCCGGTAGCCCCTCCGATGCCGCAACGGCCCGGCCCGCGCTCCCGGGGTCGGGCCGTTCCCGTACGCGGTTCGGGCAGGATGGGCACAAGGGAAGCACGAGGGAAGAGGGAAGAGAGATCGCATGCGTATCGCGCTGTGCCAGATGACGGCATCGACCGACCCGAAGGAGAATCTCGCGGCGGTGGCGGACCAGGTGCGCCGCGCGGCCCGCGAGGGGGCGCGGCTCGCGGTTCTTCCCGAGGCCTCCATGGTGCGCTTCGGGGTGCCGCTCGGGCCGGTGGCGGAGCCGCTGGACGGGCCGTGGGCGGAAGGTGTGCGCTCCGTCGCCCGTGAGACGGGGGTGACGGTGGTGGTGGGCATGTTCACCCCGGCGCCCGACGGGCGGGTCGCCAACACCCTGCTGGCCACCGGGCCCGATGTCGAGGAGTCCTACGACAAGATCCACCTCTATGACGCCTTCGGGTTCCGGGAGTCCGACACGGTCGCGGCGGGCACGCGGGTGGTCACCATCGACGTCGACGGGGTCCGGGTGGGCCTGGCGACCTGTTACGACCTGCGGTTCCCGGAGCTCTTCCGGGCCCACGCCGACGCGGGGGCGACGGTGTCGGTGCTGCCCGCCGCCTGGGGCGCGGGACCGGGCAAGCGCGCGCAGTGGGACCTGCTGGTGCGGGCCCGCGCCCTGGACGCGACGGTGTGGCTGGCGGCCGTCGGCCAGGCCGCCCCGGACCCGGCGGCCGATCCGGAGGCACGCACCAAGGCCCCGACCGGCGTCGGGCGCAGCGTGCTGGTCGGCCCCGACGGGACCGTCCGCGCCCAGCTGGGCAGCGCGCCGGAACTGCTGGTCGCCGACGCGGACATCGAGGAGACCGAGCGGGTGCGACGGGCCGTGGCCGTGCTGGACAACCGCCGGCTGTAGGGGCGCTCCACGGCCCCGGGCCGCGGCGGCCGGTCAAGCGGCCAGCAGGATGCGCTGGGTCGCCTGGAGATGGCGGTCGATGGCCGCGCAGGCGGCCGCGGCGTCGCCGGCGGCCAGTCCGTCGAGGATCCGGCGGTGTTCGGTGAGGATCTCGTGCCGGCGGTGGTCGGAGCGGTAGAGCGGGATCGCGCCGGCCCTGGTCTGGCGGCTGCGCAGGGCGGCGTACTGACGGCTCATCAGCGCATTGCCGGCGGCGACCAGGGCGACATGGAAGCGCAGGTCGGCGGCGAGGAACTCCTGGACGCTGCCGGCGCCGCGCAGGGCGTCCTGCTGGGCGAGGATGCCGGTCATTTCGTCGACGGGCGCCGTGCCCTCGGCCGTCGTGCGCTCGGCGGCGAAGCGCTCGATCAGGCCGCGCATCTCCATCAGTTCGGCGATCTCCCGGCCGGACAGCGGGGCGATGTGCGCCCCGCGCTTGGGGACCAGCCGCACCAGGTCCTCGGCGGCGAGCAGCAGCAGGGCCTCGCGGATGGGGGTGCGCGAGACGCCGATCCGGTCGGCGATCTCCTGCTCGGACAGGAAGCGGTCCTGCATCTCCGGGTCGGCCAGCACGGTGTCCTTGAGATACGCGTAGGCCTTCTCGCGCCCCGACTGCATCGCCCGCTCCCCCACTCGTGAAGATCCACGCACATCGACGGCACGGCATACGAGCTGTATGTGAAATGCGCGTGGTATGCGAAGGCTACACGGCGGCCGGCCGTCAGCGGCGCACCGCGTCCGGTGCTTCTGATGGAGCGTCACGCAGCCCCAGGCGCAGGTGCTCGACATGGAAGAGCGCCTGATCGAGCAGCTCGGCGACATGGTGGTCGTAGAGGGCGTAGACGATCGAGCGGCCGTTGCGCTCGCCGGTGACCAGGCCGAGGTTGCGCAGCAGCCGGAGCTGATGGGAGCAGGCGGACTGCTCCATGCCGACGGCGGCGGCGAGGTCGCCGACCGCGCAGGGGCTCTCCTGGAGCCGGGCGAGGATCCGGAGCCGGGAGGGCGTGGACAGGGCCTGGAGTGTCGCGGCGACATCGGCGGCCCCGACGGCGTCCAGGCGTTCGCGGGTGGTGCTGCGGTTGTCCATTCCGTGGCCCATGGAGTCATCCTAGCGACGAAAGATGAAGACCTCTTCATTTGTTCCTGTACGGTGGTGAGATTGCCGGTCCCCGCACCCGTGAAGGGTTGATCCGCCATGCCTTCTGCCGCGCCCTCCGCCGCACTGCGGCGTCCACCGCAGCCGGCCCCGCCCCGCCGGCAACCCTCCCGACGCACCCGTGCCTTCGCGCTGCCCGAGGTCGGCTGGGCGGCCGCGGCCGCCGTCGCGTTCCTGCTCGCGCTGCCGCTGCAGCTCACCGGCGCACCGGCGTGGACCTGGGGACCGCTGTACGCGCTGGCGTATGCGGCCGGCGGCTGGGAGCCGGCCTGGTCCGGGCTGCGGGCGCTCAAGGACCGCACCCTCGACGTCGATCTGTTGATGGTCGGCGCCGCGATCGGGGCGGCCGCGATCGGCCAGGTGCTGGACGGCGCACTGCTGATCGTCATCTTCGCCGGCTCCGGGGCCCTGGAGGCGCTGGCCACCGCCCGTACCGAGGACTCGGTGCGCGGTCTGCTCGCTCTCGCGCCGACCACCGCCACCAGGCTGACCGGCAACGGCGGCGATCCCGAGGCCGAGGAGAGCGTGGCCGCCGCGGACCTCGTGGTGGGCGACGTCATGGTGGTCCGCCCGGGCGAGCGGGTCGGCGCGGACGGCCGCGTACTGCACGGGAGCAGCGAGGTCGACCAGGCGACCATCACCGGCGAGCCGCTTCCGGTGGCCAAGCGGCCCGGTGACGAGGTGTTCGCCGGCACCCTCAACGGCACCGGCGCGCTGCGGGTCGAGGTCGCGCGCGACGCGGGCGATTCGGTCATCGCGCGGATCGTGGCCATGGTCGCCGAGGCCTCCCGGACCAAGGCGCCGACGCAGCTGTTCATCGAGAAGGTCGAACAGCGCTACTCGGTCGGCATGGTGGCCGCCACCCTCGCCGTCTTCACGGTCCCGCTCCTCTTCGGCGCGGACCCGACCCGCTCCCTGCTGCGGGCGATGACCTTCATGATCGTCGCGTCACCGTGCGCGGTGGTGCTGGCGACCATGCCGCCGCTGCTGTCGGCCGTCGCCAACGCCGGACGGCACGGTGTGCTGGTCAAATCCGCCGTCGTGATGGAACGCCTCGGCGAGGTGGACACCGTCGCACTCGACAAGACGGGCACGCTGACCCAGGGCACCCCCCAGGTCACCGCGATCCGCCCGCTGCCGGACCCCGGCCCGACCAAGGAGACCCTGCTGACCTGGGCGGCCGCGGCCGAGCACGCCGGCGAACACCCCCTGGCCCGCGCGATCGTGACCGCCGCCCGCGAACGGGGCCTGTCCCTGCCCGCCGCCGAGGAGTTCACCTCCTCCCCCGGCATCGGCGTGTGCGCCACGGTCGGCGGCGCGCGCATCGAGGTCGGCGCCCCGGCCCGGCTGCTGCCCGCCGGCCATCCGGCCGCCGCGGCGGCCGGGTCACTCGTCGCGGAGCTGGAGGAGGACGGACTCACCGCCGTACTCGTCCTGCGTGACGGCGCGCCGGCCGGGGTGCTGGGGCTCGCCGACCGGCTGCGCCCCGGCGCGGCCGCCACCGTCGCCGCCCTGCGGTCCCTCACCGGACGGATGCCGATGCTGCTGACCGGCGACAACCCACGCGCCGCGGCCCGGCCGGCCGCCGAGACCGGCATCGTCGACGTCCGCGCCGGACTGCTGCCCCAGAGCAAGGTCGACGCGGTACGCGCGCAGCAGACGGCCGGGCGGCGGATGCTGGTGGTGGGCGACGGGGTCAACGACGCCCCCGCGCTGGCGGCCGCGCACACGGGCGTCGCCATGGGCCGAGCCGGCAGCGACCTCGCCCTGGAGACGGCCGACGCGGTGATCGTCCGGGATGAACTGGCCACCGTTCCGGCCGTGTTGAGGCTGTCGCGAGCAGCCCGCCGGCTCGTCGCCCAGAACCTGTGCCTCGCCGCGGTCTTCCTCTGCGGCCTGGTCGTCTGGGACCTCGTCGGAGACCTCCCGCTGCCGCTGGGCGTCCTCGGCCACGAGGGCTCCACGGTCCTCGTCGGCCTCAACGGCCTGCGCCTGCTGCGCGATGCGGCCTGGCAGCGGGCGGCCCGGGCGGGATAGTGGGGCGGCAGTTCCGCCGCGTGCACGGTGAACGGCGGCTGGAGGACGGTCAGTTCGTAGCGCGCTCCGCTGCCGGTGGTCATGCGGTCCGCCGGAACCGTCCAGAACGTGTGGTCGAGCATGGGGCATGCGGTATCGGTGTGACGATCCGGCCCTGGGGCGGCCCGGTGGCCGGACCGTCCTCCGTGACGCCCGGGCCTGTAACCGGAGTGGGTCGCCCGGCGCCCCGCCCCGGCACGGCAAGAGGCCCGGGGAAGTCCCGCCCTGGCGCATCGGCCAGGCCCCAGCGGGCGTGCCGACTACTCGTCGACGGATGGCCCGGGCTTCGCCCGGAGCTCGTCGAGCCGCAGAAACGCCAGCGCGCGGCGCATCAGATCGACGAGTTCCTCGGGCTCGTCCTGCCAGGCCCAGTGCTCCATGGTGACGGTGAACGCATCCAGCACCGCGGTGGTCAGCAGACGCACTTCGAGACTGTCGACAGGGGCGTGCGCGCGGGATGCCAGCGCGGGCGCGAGCCGTTCCTGCATCTCCCGGCCCGCGGCGAGCCAGCGCATCTTCAGGGCGGGGACGGTCCCCATGACCCGGACCAGCCGACGGGCCCGGGCGGCGTCCTCCAGGCGCCGCTCGGCCGTCGCCGTCCCGAAGGACGCCTCGATGGCGGTGCTGAGCGGTTCCGCGACCGGATGTTCCGCGAGGACGTCCACGAGCTGGCCGACGCTGGAGGCGTAGAGGGGGGTGAGGGCGTCCTCCTTCGCCGGGCAGTAGCGGTAGAAGGTGCGCAGGGAGACGCCCGCGGCCGAGGCGATGTCCTCGACCGTCGTCGCGTCGTAACCGCGGTCGGCGAAAAGGGTCGCCGCGGCCTCCGCGATCTCCAGTCGAGTCTGAAGGCGCCGATGTTCCGTCAGGGACGGACGGCCCCGCGCTGCCGCCATTGTGTGCTCCTTGCCGTGCTTCGCCTCGGCCTTTATTGTCACAGACAGAATTTTTGGCACGCCATGCCAAAAAAGCGTATGTTGATCCACGACTGATCAGGAGCCGATCGGTCGGCGGTCGATTTGCCCGCTATGCCCGTGCGGTGATCAGCGACCGGCGAACGTACAGCCCAGCGAAGGAGCCGACCATGTCCCGCACCTACCTCATCACCGGAGCTGCCTCCGGCATCGGCAAGGCCACCGCCACCCGGCTCAAGGAGCAGGGGAACACGGTCATCGGCGCCGACCTCAGGGACGCCGATATCGTGGCGGACCTCGCCACGCCCGATGGCCGGGCCCATCTGGTCGAGCGCGCACGCGAGTTGAGCGGTGGACGGCTCGACGCCGTGATCGCGGGCGCCGGCCTCGCCGGTTTCGAACCGCGCGCCGTCAGCGTCAACTACTTCGGCGCGGTCGCCACCTTGGAAGGACTGCGCCCCCTGCTGGCCGCCGGCACTAACCCGCGCGCCGTCGTCATCGCCTCGGTCGCCTCCATCCACCCGCACGACACGGCCATCGCCGACGCGGCGCTCGCCGGCGACGAGGAAGCGGCGCTGGCCGCCGCCCAGGCAGCGGTCGACCGGGGAGAGGGCTATGCGATCTACGGCTCGACCAAGGCCGCCATGGCCCGATGGATACGCCGCACCGCCGTGACCGCCGACTGGGCGGGCGCCGGTATCCCCCTCAACGCCATCGCCCCCGGAACCGTCGTCACCCCGATGACCGAACCCATGCTGGCCAGCCCCGACGTGCGCAAGATCGTCGACGCGACCGTCCCCATGCCGCTCCACGGCCACGCCCAGCCGGCGCAGATCGCTCCCCTCCTGGCCTGGCTCACCTCGCCCGAGAACGAACTGGTCACCGGCCAGGTCGTCTTCATCGACGGCGGCGCCGACGCCGTTGTCCGCGGCGACGGCACGTGGTGAACCGACCAGGGAAACGACTGATCAGAGACGATCCGCAGTCATCGCAATCCGCAGTCATCGGAGGTCTTTTCCGTGCACATGCTCACCCGCACCGCCGTCGTCACCGCCGACCCCGATGCCGTCTGGCAGGTCATCGGCAGGTTCGGCGGCCTCGCCGAATGGCATCCGCTGCTGCCGCCGTCCGTGATCGAGGACGGCGCCGATCCCGAGACGCCCGGGGCGGTGCAGGCGTTCTCCGTCAACGGCCAAGTGGTCATCCGGGAACGGCTCCTGGAGAAGGACGACTCGCGCCGGATGCTCCGCTACACCATCCATGAGTCCGCCGCCCCCGTCTCCGACTACGTCTCCACGCTGTCCGTGCACCCGCACCAGGCGGGCGCCGAGATCCGCTGGGCCGCGACATACGAGGCCGCCGACGCACTCGTCCCCGGGATCGAGAAGCAGTTCGGCGACACCATCTACGCCACCGGCCTGAACGCCCTCAAAGAACGCTTCGCCCTGCCCGCCTAGCTTCTGTCCGGCGGGCCACGCGCGAAGCCGGCGGCTGCAACCGGCTGATGGGACGGCAAAAGGCAAAGGCAAGGAGACACCTCTCCTTGCCACTCTCAACATATAGCGCACTGGGGGGCTTGCGGCAAGGCCCCGGTGATGGCGCAAAATCGTCGGCCAAGGCCACAAGCTGCAGAAATGAGGCGCGACGTGCGTGTGTTGTCGACGTATGGGGGACGCGGTGACGTCGAACCAGTGGGGGGACCGGCCGGTGCAGGGCGACGGGACACGACTGCCTCGGGGGTATCGCGATGACCGAGCAGTACGTGCGGGATTTCCACGAGGTTGACGAGACGCAGGTCGCGGTCGTCGGCGGCAAGGGCGCGCACCTGGGCGTGCTGTCGCGGATCGAGGGCATCCGTGTGCCGGCCGGCTTCTGCGTGACGACGGACGCCTTCCGGCGGATCATGGCGGAAGCGCCGTCGATCGACGATCGGATCGCTCAGCTGTCGCGCCTGAACCCGGACGACCGGGAGGCGGTCCGCACGCTCAGCGCGCAGATTCGCCAGGCCATCGAAGGGATCGCCATCCCGGGCGACGTAGCGGCGGCGATCACCGGCGCGCTCGCCCGGCTCGGTGCGCAGGCCGCCTACGCCGTCCGGTCCAGCGCGACGGCAGAGGACCTGCCGACGGCCTCCTTCGCCGGCCAGCAGGACACATACCTGAACGTCTTGGGGCCGACGGCGGTCCTTCAGCACGTCAGCCGGTGCTGGGCCTCGCTGTTCACCGAGCGGGCCGTGACCTACCGCCAGCGCAACGGCATCGACCACCGTACGGTCCACATGGCCGTGGTCGTGCAGCAGATGGCCTTCCCGCAGGCGTCCGGCATCCTGTTCACGGCCGACCCCGTGACGGGCAACCGGAAGGTCGCCACCGTGGACGCCGGCTTCGGCCTCGGCGAGGCCCTGGTCTCAGGCCTGGTGAACCCGGACGTCTTCAAGGTGCGGGACGGCGAAGTCGTCGCCAAGACGATCGCCGCCAAGGAGCGTGCCGTTCAGGCCCTGTCGGCCGGCGGGACGCAGGAAGTGGCGATCGACGCGCAGCGGCAGGAGCAGCCGGCGCTGACGGACGCGCAGGTGGTGCGGCTCGTGCAGCTCGGGCGGCGGATCGAGGCGCACTTCGGTCGCCCGCAGGACATCGAATGGTGCCTGGTCGACGACGCCTTCCAGATCGTTCAGAGCCGGCCGATCACGACGCTGTTCCCCCTCCCCGAGACCGACGACCAGGAGAATCACGTCTACGTCTCCGTCGGTCATGGGCAGATGATGACCGACCCCATGAGGCCCCTGGGGTTCTCCATGTGGCAGCTGACGGCGATGGTGCCGATGCACGAGGCCGGCGGAAGGCTGTTCGTCGACGTCACCCGGCGCCTGGCCTCGCCCGCGAGCCGCGCCGGCCTCCTGGACGTCGTGGGGAGAGGCGATCCGCTGATCAGGGACGCTCTGGAGACCGTCCTCGACCGCGACGACTTCGTCCCGTCGCTCCCGGACGCGGGTCCCGGCGGGCCGCCGGGCGGCGGCGCGTCCACCCCGATCGAGACCGATCCGGCCATCGTCACCGAGCTGATCGAGCGCAGCCAGGCGTCCATCGCCGCCCTGGAGCGCGACATCCGGACGAAGACCGGACCGGCGCTGTTCGACTTCCTGCTGGAGGCCTTCGAGGAGCACAAGCGAGTCCTCAGTGATCCGCTGAGCATGCAGGCGGTCATGGCGGGGATGGAGGCCACGTGGTGGCTCAACGACCAGCTGCGGGAGTGGCTGGGCGAGAAGAACGCGGCTGACACGCTGACGCTGTCCGCCCCCGACAACATCACGTCGGAGATGGGACTGGCGCTGCTCGACGTCGCGGACGTGATCCGCCCGCATCCGGAGGTGGTGGCGTTCCTGAAGGGCGTCGAGGACGAGGGCTTCCTGGACGAGCTGGCGAAGCTCGCGGGCGGGACCGAAGCGCGCGACGCCATGGAGGCCTACCTCGACCGGTACGGCATGCGCTGCGTCGGCGAGATCGACATCACCAGGCCACGTTGGCGCGAGCGCCCCAGCACGCTCGTGCCCGTGATCCTCGACAACGTCAGGAACTTCGAGCCGGGCGCCGCCGAGCGGCGGTTCGAGGAAGGCCGGCAGAAGGCGCAGCAGAAGGAACAGGACGTGCTGTCGCGCTTGCGGGCCCTGCCGGACGGGGACCGGAAGGCCGACGAGGCCAAGCGGATGATCGACCGGGTCAGAACCTTCATCGGGTACCGGGAGTACCCGAAGTACGGCATCGTCAGCCGCTACTTCGTCTACAAGCAGGCCCTGACGGCGGAGGCCGAGCGTCTGGTGCAGGCAGGCGTGCTTCCTGACAAGGAGGACGTCTTCTACCTCACGTTCCAGGAACTCCACGACGTCGTGCGCTCGCACCAGGTGGACCACCAGCTCATCGAGCAGCGCAAGGACGCCTTCCGGTCGTACCACGCGCTCACACCGCCCCGGGTGCTCACCTCGGATGGTGAGGCCGTCACCGGCGCGTACCGGCGCGACGACGTGCCGGCCGGCGCCCTGATCGGCCTCCCGGTATCCGCCGGGACCGTCGAGGGAAGGGCCCGCGTCATCCTCGACATGGCGGAGGCCGATCTCGAAGCGGGCGACATCCTGGTCACGCCCTTCACGGATCCCAGCTGGTCGCCGCTGTTCGTCGGAATCGCGGGCCTGGTGACGGAGGTGGGCGGCCTGATGACCCATGGCGCGGTGATCGCCCGGGAGTACGGCTTGCCGGCCGTCGTGGGCGTGGAGCAGGCCACCCGGCTGATCCGGGACGGGCAGCGGATCCGCGTGCACGGAACCGACGGCTACATCGAGATCCTGCCCTGACCGACCGGACCGAGAAGGCGTAGCCCGTACGGCGGCGCATGCGGCGTCGTACGGGTCCGGCTCGGGAACCGTTCCCGCGGATCCTGCGTGACCTCTTGACGTGTTGTCGGCTTCAGCCTTGCTCGCCCTCCAGGCGGTCGGTGACCCAGCGGTGGAAGGCACCGATGTGGTGCTCGCTGGGCACCAGCACCCCGCCGTCGCGGTAGGCGCGGGAGTGCATGGCGGGCTGGGTGCGCTCGCAGGCGTCGAAGTCCTGGGTGTTGACCCGGTGGAAGAGCTCGACGGACCGGGAGACGTCGGCGCCGGAGTCGACGACCTCGGGCAGGTACAGCCAGTCGCACTCGACGAGGGTGCGGTCGGGGGCCGTGGGGAACATCCGGTGGACGATGACGTGGTCGGGGACGAGGTTGACGAACACCTGAGGCCGGACGGTGATCGCGTAGTAGCGGCGGTCCTGGACGTCCTCGATGCCGGGCAGCCGGCCGAAGCCCTCGCTGCCGTCGACGGTGAACCCCGCGGCCTCCGTCGCGAACTCCGCGCCATGGCCGACGTAGTACTGGGCGGCGAAGCCGTCGGCGAACTCCGGGAGGACATCGGTGAGTTCGGGGTGGATGGTGGCGCAGTGGTAGCACTCCATGAAGTTCTCGATGACGAGCTTCCAGTTGGCGCGCACGTCGTAGCGGATGCGCCTGCCGAGGGCGAGACCTTCGGTCCGGTAGCGGTCGATGGCGGCCGGGTCCCCCAGCCGCTCGACGGCCGCGCCGATCACGGTGTCCTCGAAAGACGGTGGGTCGTCGGCCAGGCACACCCAGGCGTAGCCGAGCCACTCGCGGAGCGGGACGGTGACCAGGCCGCGCTCGGTGCGGTCGATGTCCGGCATCCTCTGCAGGTTGGGGGCGGCGATCAGGCGTCCGTCGAGGTCGTAGGTCCAGGCGTGGTAGGGGCACTGGAGGTTGCGGCGGACCTCGCCGGACTCCTCGGTGCACAGCTGCGCGCCGCGGTGGCGGCAGATGTTGAGGAAGGCGCGCAGCTCGCCGGCGCGGTTGCGGGTGATCAGTACGCTCTCCCGGCCGACCCGGACCGTGCGGAAGGCGCCGGGCCGGCCCAGGTCGGCGCTGCGTACCGCGCAGAACCACAGGCGCTCGAAGATCTTCTCCTGCTCCTGGCGGAAGATCTCGGGGTCGGTGTAGTAGTGGCCGGCGAGGGTGCTGATCAGGCTCGGGGCGACGCCGGTCGCGGGCTCGGCGGGCGCCGCCGGCACGGACTCGGTGGGTGTGGTCGTCATGGGTGCTCTCCTCAAACGGCCGCGGCGGCGGGCCGGCCGGGGGCCTTTCCGGCGAAGCGGCGGGAAGGGTCGAACAGCTCGATGGGGTGCGCGGTGGCACCGGTCAGCGCGAGATCGGCGACGATCTCCCCGACGACCGGTACGAACTTGAAGCCGTGCCCGGAGAAGCCGCAGGCGACGGTCACCGTCCCCGGGTGCGCGGGGTGCCGGGTGATCACGAAGTGCTCGTCGGGGGTGTTGGAGTACATGCAGGTGGCGGCCTTGAGGAAGCGGCCGGGCAGGGCCGGGATCCGCGGGGCGAGCTGGTCGGCCATGGCGCGTACCTCGTGGTCGTGCACGGTGCGTTCGATGGTCTCGGGGGTGCAGACGGTGCCCTTGCGGAAGAACGCGACCTTGGCGCCGCCGTCGGGGCCGTCGATCGACGGGAAGCCGTAGATCTGGACGCCCCGCGCGTCCTCCCAGATGTAGATCGGATGCCGCTCGGGGACGAACGGCGCGGTGCCGCCGTCGGGTGCGAACCAGTACATGACCTGCCGTTCGATGGTGAACGGCACGCCCAGGTCGGTGAGCAGCGCAGGCGCCCAGGCGCCCGGGCAGATCACCAACTGCCCTGCGGTGTAGGTGTCTTCGGGGGTGTGGACGCGGACACCGGCGCCGCCTGGAAGCTCCTCCCAGCGGGTGACCGGCTCCTCGAAGCGCAGCTCGGCACCGTCCTGGGTGGCGAGCTGGACGTGGGCGGCGACGGTGTACTCCGGCCGGACGAGCCCGGCCCGCGCCTCGTACAGCGCGACCTCGTCGTCGGCGGGGGTGAGGGTGGGAAAGCGGCGGCGGATCTCCTTGGCGTCGAGCATCTCGTGCGGCAGGTCCCACTGCCGGGCGGACTGCAGACTGCCGCTGACGGTGCGGCTGTCGGGGCGGCCGACCATGACCCCGCCGCACAGGGTGGCGATCTCGCGGCCGGTGTCCCGCTCCAGCTTGTCGTACAGCTCGTACGAGCGCAGCAGCAGCGGTACGTAGGCCGGGTCCTCGAAGTAGGACTGGCGGATGATGCGCGAACCGCCGTGGCTGGACCCGCGGTTGTGCACCGGGCCGAACCTCTCCAGGCCCAGGACCCGTGCGCCGCGGGCGGCGAGATGGTGGGCCGCGGCGCTGCCCATGCCGCCGAGCCCGAGGACGATGACGTCGTACGTGGGGGACACAGTGGCCTCCTGGCGTGTCTGGCGCGTCTGTGGTGTGCGGGCCCGTCCGGCCCTGATCGACCGGACGGGGCCCGTAAGGGCGTCTCGCTGAGGCGAGGGGACACGCCCTAGGGCCTGTCCGATGGGTCAACGCCGCGGACCCGGCCATGACCCATCGGACACGCCCTAGCGGCGGATGCGGGTCATCTTCGGGTCGAAGAGCGGCTCGTCGGCGACGGTGGCCGGGATCTTCTCGCCGAAGTACTCGATGTGCACACCGGTGCCGGTGGCGAGCGGCGGCAGCCAGGCGTAGGCGACGCAGCGGCCCAGCGTGTAGCCGTACGAAGCGCTGGTCACATAGCCGGCGGGCACACCGTCGAGGTACACCGGCTCCTTGCCCAGGACGTTGGTGGCGGGGTCGTCGAGCACGAGGGCGGTCAGTGTGCGGGTGAGGGCCCGGTTCGGGTCGAGGGCGGCCCGGCCCACGAACTCCTTGTCCGCCCGGACCGCGAATCCGACCCCCGCCTCATACGGGTCGTGCTCGGCGGTCATGTCGGCGCCCCAGGCGCGGTAGCCCTTCTCCAGGCGCAGGCTGTTGAAGGCCGAGCGGCCGGCCGCGATCACTCCGAGTTCCCGGCCCGCCTCCCACAGCGTGTCCCAGAGCCGCAGTCCCAGGTCGGCGGTGGTGTACAGCTCCCAGCCCAGCTCACCGACGTACGACAGGCGCATCGCCGTCACCGGCACATGGCCGAGGTGGGTGTGCTTCGCGCGGAAGTAGCCGAAGCCCTCGTGGGAGAAGTCGTCGCGGGTCAGCGGCTGGACGAGGTCGCGGGCGAGCGGCCCCCACACGCCGACGCAGCAGGTGCCGGAGGTGATGTCGCGGATCTGGACACCGTCCGGCGCGTGCCGCAGCAGCCAGTCGAGGTCGGCCGGGGAGTTGGCGCCGACCTGGAAGCGGTCGGCGGCCAGGCGGGCGACGGTGAGGTCGGAGCGGATGCCGCCGGTCTCGTCCAGGAGCAGGGTGTAGGTGACCGCCCCGGGCTTCTTGCGGAGGTTGTTGGTGGTCATACGGTCCAGGAAGTCCAGCGCGCCCGGGCCGGTGACCTCCAGCCTGCGCAGCGGGGTCATGTCGTACAGCGCGACCTTCTCGCGGGTCGCCTTCGCCTCGGCGGCGGCGATCGGCGACCAGTGGCGGGCGGACCAGGCGTCGCGCTCGGGGAGGCGGAGTCCCTCGGCGAGCGGGGCGTTGGCCTCGTACCAGTGGGGGCGCTCCCAGCCGCCGCTTTCGAGGAAGTGCGCGCCGAGCTGCTGCTGGCGTACGCGGAAGGGGCTGGTGCGCAGCGGTCGGGGCTGTTCCATGGGCTGCAGGGGGTGGATGACGTCATAGACCTCGATGAAGTTCTGGGCGCCGCGGTCGGCGATGTAGGCGGGCGAGCGCTGGGCGTCCTCGAAGCGGTAGAGGTCGCACTCATGGATGTCGATGGCGGGCCGGCCGTCCGTCATCCACTCGGCGACGGCCTTCGCGACGCCCGCGGAGTGGGTGACCCAGACCGCCTCGGCGAGCCAGAATCCCCGCAGTTCGCGGGATTCGCCGAGCACCGGCATCCCGTCGGGGGTGAAGGAGAAGACGCCGTTGAAGCCCTCGGCCACCTCCGATGCGCCCAGCGCGGGCAGCAGGGTGATGCTGTCCTGCCAGCTCGGCGCGAAGTCGTCCTCGGTGAAGGGCAGCGACGACGGCATGACGGGGGCCTCGTCGAAGGCGGGGACGGTGAAGGGGTCGACGGGCATCGGGCGGTGGGCGTAGGAACCGATGCCGATGCGGTCGGTGTGCTCGCGGAAGTACAGGTCGCGGTCCTGGAAGCGCAGGATGGGCCGGCTCGCCTCGGTGCGGGGGTCGTTGACACCCGCGAGCTCGGGGAGCGGTGCGGTCCTGGCGTACTGGTGGGCGAGCGGGAGCAGGGGCACGTCCACCCCGGCCATCGCGCCGATCACCGGGCCCCAGAAGCCGGCGGCCGAGACGACATGGTCGGCGGGGAAGCTGCCCCGGTCGGTGAGGACGCCGGTGACGTGGCCGTTCTCCCGCTCGATGCCGGTGACGGTGTGCCGTTCCAGGAAGCGGGCGCCGCGCCGCGCGGCCCGCTCCATCTGGGCGCGGCAGGCGAGCAGGGCGCGGGCCAGACCGTCGTCGGGCGTGTGGAAGCCGCCGTGGAGGAGGGTCTCGTCGAGCATCGGCCAGAGCTGCTTGCACTGCCGTGGGGTGAGGAGTTCCCCGCGTACGCCCCAGGAGGCGGCGAGTCCGGCCTTGCGGTGCAGATCGGCCCAGCGGGCTTCGGTGGTGGCGACCTCCAGGCCGCCGACCGGGTGGAAGCAGGGCAGTCCCTCGACCTCCAGGGAGCCGAACTTCTGCACCGTGTAGGCGGCGAACTCGGTCATGGTCTTGGAGGGGCTGGTCTGGAAGACCAGGCCCGGGGCGTGCGAGGTGGAGCCGCCGGGGGCCGGCAGCGGGCCCTGTTCGAGGACGGTGACGTCGGTCCAGCCGCGGGCGGTCAGCTCATCGGCGAGCGAGCAGCCGACGATGCCGGCGCCGATGACAACCACACGGGAACTGTTGGCGGGCGTGCGGGACATGCCCCTCCTCCTGCTGGTCGGGGTGGTCGACGGGGGTGTGCTGCGCCGATACCGGATCGGTGGGGTGCGGCTGCTCGACCTCTTCGCGCAAGGACGCCGCTACAGGACCACGACGGAGCGCAACACCCGGCCGTCGCGCATCTTGTCGAAGGCGGACTCCACCTCGTCCAGGCCGATCGTCTCGGTGACGAACCCGTCGAGGTCGAGCCGTCCGCTGAGGTAGCGGTCGATCAGGAGGGGGAAGTCGCGGCTGGGCAGGCAGTCGCCGTACCAGGAGGACTTCAGCGCGCCACCGCGCGAGAAGAGGTCGATCAGCGGCAGCTCGATGCGCAGGTCGGGGTCGGGGACGCCGACCAGGACCAGGGTGCCGGCCAGGTCGCGCAGGTAGAAGCCCTGGGTGAAGGTCTCGGGGCGGCCGACCGCGTCGATGACGACATCGGCGCCGTTGCCGCCGGTGAGCTGCCGCAGGGCGCCCGCCAGGCGAGTACGACGTAGTCGCCCGGGGCGAGTGCGGTGACGCCGGGGCCGACCGACTCGATGACGCCGGCCGCCTCGTGGCCGAGCAGGAAGGGGAACGCGTCGTTGATCGCGCCGTCCCGATAGTGCAGATCGGTGTGGCAGACGCCGCAGGCCTGTACGGCGACGAGCACTTCGCCCGGGCCGGGATCCGGCACCAGGATCGTCCGCGGCTCGACCGGTGCGCCTTGTTTCGCCGCGACGACGGCATGGACTTCGTGTGGCATGCCCTACCCCTCGGTGTTGCGCAGTGCACGACTGGTTGCGCGATGAGAGACATAGTGGGAACGCGGCCTCGGCACCGTCAAGGGGGTACGTGCCAGTGCTTGGTAAAAGGCTCGTGGCACGTCCCCCCACGGCTGCGGGGCCGGAACAACCGCTCCGGCCCCGCCCGCGCACCCGTGCCCGTCAGCCGCTCAACAGGCGTACCCCATGCGCCGCGAGAGCTCCTCGGCCGCGGCGACGGTGCCCTTGACGACCTGGGGCAGCCGCTCCTCGTCCAGCCGGTAGGCGGGCACCGAGACGCTGATCGCCCCGATCACCGAGCCGTCGTGCGCCCGCACCGGCGCCGCGACCGCGCGCAGCCCGAGCTCCAGCTCCTCGACCGCCACCGCGAACCCCCGCTCGACGACCTCCCCGAGCTGCCGGCGCAGCTCGGCGGCCGAGGTGACCGTCCGCTCGGTGAGCCGCGGCAACTTCCGCCCCAGGACCGCCTCCTGGACCGGTGCGGGCTGGTAGGCGAGCAGCGCCTTGCCGCTGGAGGTGGCGTGCAGCGGCGTACGGCGGCCGAGCCAGTTCTGCGCGGTGACCGAGGCCGGGCCGCGCGCCTGCATGATGTTGACCGCGGCATCGCTCTCCAGCACCGCGATGTTGACCGTCTCCCCCAGCTCGTCGGCCAGTTGCTTGCAGACCGCCGCACCCTCCTGGGAGATGTCCAGCCGTACGGCCGCCGCACCGGCCAGCCGCAGCACACCGGCGCCGAGGTAGTACTTGCCGCGCTCCTGCTCCTGACCCACCAGCCCGCGGCTCTCCAGCACGCCGAGCAGCCGGAACGCGGTCGACTTGTGCACCCCCAGCTCGTCGGCGACCTCGGTCACCCCGGCCTCGCCCAGCCGCGCCAGGATCTCCAGGACGGTCACCGCCCGGTCCACCGACTGCACGGCGGTCGCGGGCCCCTTCGGCGGTCTGCCCTGCGCCTGCCCCGCCACGTTGTCCGTCATCTGTGGGATCTCACCACCTGGGAACCCGGTCGCGGGTCCGATTCTGTGCGCTCGGCATTTGCGGGGATCGCTTGACGCACACGCTCCCCGTCTGGATTCTGTTGCGCATAGCGCTTCATCGTGCGCAACGCGAAACTCGGTGATACCGAACAGTAACAGGGGGGTCCTGTGATTCCTGTCTGCCATCTCGCCGACCTGCCCGCAGGGGAGTCCGTACGCATCGACACCGCACCTCCGATCGCCGTGTTCCACGCCGACGGGCAGCTGTACGCCATCGACGACACCTGCACCCACCAGGACGCCTCGCTCGCGGACGGCTGGCTGGAGGGGTGTCTGGTCGAATGCCCGCTGCACGCCGCTTCATTCGATCTCCGCACCGGAGCGCCCACCTGCCTGCCCGCACGCCGGGCGGTGCGCACCCATCCCGTGACCGTCGAGGACGGCATGATCTACGTCCACCACGCCGCCGAGGAGGGCACCGCCGCATGAACTCGGTCGCTGTCATCGGGGCGTCGCTGGCGGGGCTGTACGCCGCGCGGGCCCTGCGCGCCCAGGGGTTCGAAGGCCGCCTGGTGATCGTCGGGGACGAGCGGCACCGCCCCTACGACCGGCCACCGCTGTCCAAGGGCTTCCTGACCGGCTCGGCAGGCCAGGAGCAACTGGCCCTCGCCGACGCCGAGGAGATCGCCGGACTCGACGCCGAATGGCTGCTGGGCACCCGGGCCGTCGGCCTCGACACCGCCGCGGGCGCGGTACTGCTCGACGGCGAACGGACCCTGAGCGCCGACGGCGTGGTCATCGCCACCGGCGCCGCCCCCCGCCACCTGGCCGGCCCCGCGCCCGGCGGAGCGCACACCCTGCGCACCCTCGACGACGCCCAGGCACTGCGCGCGGAGCTCGTCCGGGGCCCGGTCAGGGTCGTGGTGATCGGCGCCGGCTTCATCGGTGCCGAGGTCGCCGCCTCGTGCGCCGCCCTCGGCCATGACGTCACCGTCGTCGAGGCCGCGCCCCTGCCGCTCCTGCCCCAACTCGGCGACGAGATGGCCCGGATCTGCTCCGCGCTCCACGCGGACCACGGCGTCACCCTCCTCACCGGCACCGGCGTCGCCCGCCTGCACGGCGGCGGAACCGACCGGCGGGTCACCGCGGTCGAACTGTCCGACGGCCGGCTGCTGCCCGCCGAGGTCGTGGTCACCGGCATCGGCGTACGCCCGAACACCGACTGGCTCGCGGGCTCCGGGCTGCCGCTCGACGACGGCGTGCGCTGCGACGCCGGCTGTGTCACCCCGCTGCCCAACGTCGTGGCCGTCGGCGATGTCGCCAGGGTGGCCGGCACCCGTGCCGAACACTGGACCAGCGCGACCGAGCAGGCCGCGGTGGCCGCCCGGAACCTGCTGGCCGGCAGCACCGTCACCACCCACCAGGCGCTGCCCTACTTCTGGTCCGACCAGTACGGCGTACGCATCCAGTTCGCCGGTCGGGGGGGGCCCGCCGACACCCCGCGCACCCCCGAAGGCTCCCCCCCCAACCACAACTTCCTCCCCTTCTCCGAACGCGACAGGCGTACCCACGCCGTCCTCTCCCCCCACCCGGCCCGCC
>NZ_JBVIRA010000001.1:37752-69305 GCF_055576575.1 Streptomyces sp. NPDC033270 | reverse complement strand
GACCCAGGGAGCCTCCAGCCCTCCTCCCCCCTTCTCTTTCCCCCCCCCCCCCCCCCCCCAACCCCCCCCCCCCCCCCCCGCCCCCCCCCCCCCTCCCCCCCTTCCCCCCCCCCCCCCCCCCACCCCGCGCATCCTCGAAGGCTCCCCCGACGACCGCAGCTTCCTCGCCTGCTACGAACGCGACGGGCGCACCACCGCCGTCCTCGCCCTCAACCGGCCCCGCCCCTTCATGCGCCACCGCCGCGAACTCGCCCGCGCCACCCAGCCGGCCACCACCTGACCTCCCGCCCGGGGAGGCGCCGCCCCGGCCGTCACCGGCCGCGTTCCTCGCCGTCGCCACGCGGCTCCAGGCGGAAGTCGAACGCGACGCCGCCGGTGTCGACGGCCGTGGCGCCGCCGTCGACGGTGAGGACCGCGCCGTTGACGAAGGACGCGGCAGGCGAGAGGAGCCAGTCGACGGCCTCGGCGACCTCGTGCGGCTCGCCGGGGCGGCCGACGGGGAGCAGCCGGGTGGCCTCCTCGTACGCGGCGTCGATGCCGCCGGTGAGGCCGGACTCGTCGGCGAACCGCGCCATCCGCCGGTCGGCCATTTCCGTACGCACCCAGCTGGGGCAGACGATGTTGGCGCGGAGCCCGTCGCGTCCGTAGTCGACGGCGAGGGAGCGGCAGAGCTGGAGCAGGGCCGCCTTGGAGGTCGCATAGGCGGCGTTGCCGGCGCCGTTGCGTAGGGCGGACACCGAGGCGACGGCGACGACCGAGCCGCGTGCCGCCAACAGGTGTGGCAGAGCGGCGCGTTGGAGGAGGAAGGGGCCAGTGACGTTGGTGGTCATCACGGCCTCCCAGTCCTCGATCGACAGATCGCCGACGGAGCCGCTGCGGCCGATGCCGGCGTTGAGGACCAGCCCGTCGAGCCGTCCGTACGCCGACACGGCGGCATCGACCAGTCCCTGGACGGCCTCGGGGTCGGCGGCGTCGGAGGGGTGGGCCAGGGCGCCGGTCTCCTCGGCGAGGCGGTGCAGCGGTTCGGGCCGGCGGCCGGAGATCACCACCTGGTGGCCGGCCGCCCGCAGCAGTCGGGCGGTGGCGGCACCGATGCCCGTACCGCCGCCCGTCACGATGACAACGCGCTGTTCCGCCATGACCGTTCGCCCTCCGGTTGATGATCGTTTATCGCTCTGGCGATCATACGGAGGGCGACTGCCCGGCCGCCGCACACTTCCGGCCCCCTCCCGCCCCGCACGGCGGCACTTCGATGCCGCGCCGTCAGGCCGCCTTCAGCTGACGGGCCGCGGCGTCGACGGTCTGGGTGAGCAGGGTGGCGATGGTCATGGGGCCGACGCCGCCGGGGACCGGGGTGATCAGGGAGGCGCGGCTGCTCGCGGAGTCGAAGTCCACATCGCCGACGTTGCCGGGGTTGTAGCCGGCGTCGACGACGACGGCACCGGGCTTGATGTGCTCGCCGGTGAGCAATCGGGGCCGGCCGACGGCGGCGATCAGCACGTCGGCCTGCCGGGTGATCGACGCGAGGTCGGTGGTGCGGGAGTGGCAGTAGGTGACCGTGGCGTTGCGGCCGAGCAGCAGCATCCCGACGGGCTTGCCGAGGATCGCGCTGCGGCCGACCACGACGGCGTGCTTGCCGGCCAGCTCGACGTCGTAGTGGTCGAGGAGGCGGAGGATGCCGGCCGGCGTGCAGGAGGCGAAGCCGTCGACGCCGAAGCTCATCGTGGCGAAGGAGTGGTAGGTGACGCCGTCGACGTCCTTTTCGGGGGCGATGGCCTCGAACGCGGCGCGCTCGTCGATGTGCGGGCCGACCGGGTGCTGCAGGAGGATGCCGTGGACGGTGGGGTCGTCGGAGAGCTCGGTGAGGGTGCCGACCAGCTCCGCGGTCGTGGTCTCGACGGGCAGCGCGACATGCCGCGACCGGATCCCGGCCTTCTCGCAGCGGGCGCGCTTCATCCGTACGTATGTCGCCGAGGCGGGGTCGTCACCGACCAGTACGGTGGCCAGGCAGGGGGCCTGGCCGGTCTCCCGGGTGAGGGTCGCCGCGCGGTCCGCGGCCTGCTCGACGATGCGGCGGGCCAGTGCGCTGCCGTCCATGAGGCGGGCGGTCTGGGACATCGGGTGCTCCTGAGCGTCGTGCGGGATCGCCCAGGCGCGCGGCAGTGGCCGGGTGTGGCCGGGCCGCTCCCCGGTGGTACTCCACCCAAGCGCCAGTCACGGCCCGCCGACCACTGTAATCGACGGCGGATCGCTCCTGGGAGCCGGCGTCAGGTGCCTGCGTGACCGCCCGGGGCCGGGGTGGGCGCGGTGGGCGTGGTAGCTTCCCATTGACTGAGGATGCCGTCCCAGTCGTGCTGGGCGGTGGTGATGGCGCTGGGGTCCCAGGTGGCGGGGGCGGGCTGTTGCCCTTGGTACACCTGGTAGTCCTGGTAGTTCTGATTTCCCTGGTAGCTCTGATAGCCCTGGTAATCCTGATAGCCCCGGTAATCCGCGTTGTTCTGATAGCCCGCGTACTGCTGCTGTTTCCAGGGTTCGTGCTCGTACGTCTCCCGTGGGGCCTGCGAGGGTCGCTCGCGCCAGGCCAGATGAGGGGTCTCGGACTGCTGGGAGGGCTGCAGCGTGGCCATCCGGCGGTGCCGGCCGATGCGGTCCGGTGGTGGGGTCTGGGGGGGCTGGGGGGTCTGGCGGTTCTCGGCGGACAGCTGCTGGGCGCGGGCCACGAGGAAACGGGCGTCGAGACCGAGTTCGGTGGCCAGGGCCGTGAGGTCGACTCCGGTGTGCCAGCTGCTCATCAGGATCGCGTCCAGGGTCGGCGCCCAGGCCGAGTCGGTGGCCTGGGGCGGGGCGGACGGGGGCGGGGTGGACGGGGGCGGGGCGGCCTGGAGCGGGCCGGTCGCCGGTGCGCCGGCGTGGCCCGTCGGGACCTGGCCGGCCGCGGCGGCCTGGCCCGAGGGGTGCGCGGCGGGGTGGGCGCCGGCCTGCGCCTGCTGGTGGGCGGCGGCCGGCTGTGCGGGGGCCTGCTCCCGGGCGGCGCTCTGCTCGCCCGCGGGCGGCTGCTCATTGGCGGGGTGGGCGGGGTGGGCGGGCTGCGCGAGCAGGCTCTTGGCGACCGCGCGGGCGTCGTCCTTGCCCACCGTGCGGCGGGCCAGGCGTACTTCGCGTTCGTCCAGGCCGAGCAGGTCCGCCACCACCGCGTCGCTGCCCACTGTCACGGCGAAGGCGGCCAGCGTCCGCGACCGGCGGACCTCGGCCTCGTCGAGGAGTCCCTGCGTCCGGCGGACCTCGTCATCGCTGCTGCAAAACGCCTGTGCGAGTACCGCGTGGCGCTCCCACAACTCCCTCGGTTCCATGACTGCGACAACGTTCCTTCGTCCGGATTGGACTGCTTCCCAGCAATAGATCACTGCATGGGGTGATATTCGAGGGCGTTTCGCCCCCCACGGAAGGACGCATGTGCGGGGAGCCGCAAAAATACGCAGTGACCCCAGGCCCGCAGGATCGTTTCAACGGCCATGAGCGCTCCTACCTCCGGCACCGTCGCAGGTCACGGACAGACTTCCCTCCCCCGCCCCGGGTCCATGCCCCGGTGGATCACCGCCGAGGTCGCCCACCAGACCCCGTTGTACGCCACGCTGGTGCGGATTTGGACGGAGCGCGCCGCCACGGTACCCGGGGTCGCCGACCCCGAGTGGCAGCGGCTGGTCTCGTACCGCTGCCTGATGGAGGAGACCGAGACCGCGCTGACCGCCCTCCGGCCGCACCGCGCGCCCGACGTGCTGCCCGCGCGCCGGCCGATCCCGGCCGCCCGGCCCGCCCGGCTGGACTCCTGAGCCGGCCGGATCGCCCGGAGTACCGTTGAGTTGTCGAGATTTCCCGCTGCCCGGCTTCCGGGCCGACAGCGGCTTTGACCAGCGACGGAGCCCGGGTGAGCGCGAGGGATGACACGGACTTCGACCCGATCGGCGCGATCGGGCGGGTGACCGTCTCGATCCCGAGCGACGGACCGGGCGAGGTGCTGCTGCCCGTACGCGGCGGGACCGAGGCCTTCGCCGCCTGGTCCCGAGAGCCCATCGCCCGCCATACGCAGGTCGTCGTGGTGGACCACACCTCGGCGCGGTCGGTGATCGTCGCGCCGCTGCCGGCCGCCTGACCCGGACCGGAGCCCGTACGGCCGAGCCGGGGGACGCCTCCCCCGGCTCGGCCGCCCCCGCCCGGAGTGCCCGAGGCCGGCCGCACCGGACCAGGAGCCTTGTGATGTTGTTCTGGCATGTTCCCGCGCCGAACGAGGCGCTGTTGATCTCCGGCTCGAAGCGCCGTGCGGGGGACGCGCAATTCCGTATCGTCACGGGCCATGGCTGCTGGGTCCTGCCCGTCAAGCAGAAGGCGAGTGTGCTGTCGCTGTCGCTGCGGGAGGCGGAGATCTCCGAGGACTGCGTCACCCAGCAGGGCATCCGGCTCGCCGTCCGGGCGGTCGCCGTCTTCAAGGTCGGCGACGACCCGACGTCGATCGCCAACGCCGCGCGACGGTTCCTGGACGAGCAGGACACCATGGAAGAGCTGGTGGGGCGGATCTTCGCCGGCCATCTGCGCTCGATCGTCGGCGGGCTGACCGTCGAGCAGATCATCCGGGAGCGGGACCGGGTCGCCCAGGAGGTCAAGGACGGCAGTCACTCCGAGATGGAGAAGCTCGGCATCGTCGTCGACGCCCTGCAGATCCAGGAGATCGGCGACACCTCCGGCTACATCACCAACCTGGCCGCCCCGCACGCCGCGGCGGTCGCCAGCGCCGCGCGGATCGCCGAGGCGAAGGCCGACCAGGAAGCGGCCGAGCGGGAGCAGCAGGCGGCGGCGCTGAAGGCGAGGTACGAACGGGACACCGCGATCAAACGGGCCGGGTTCCTCGCCGAGACCGAGCAGTACAACGCCAGCGCCGCACAGGCCGGTCCGTTGTCCCAGGCCAGGGCCTCACAGCAGGTCATCGAGGAGCAGACCGCACTGGCCGAGCGGCAGGCCGCGCTGGCCGCCCAGCGTCTGGAGGCCGAGGTGCGCCGCCCCGCGGACGCCGAGGCCTACCGGCTGCGCACCTTGGCGGAGGCGCGGCGCGACCAGGTCCGCTTCGAGGCGGACGCCCATGCTTACACCGAACGTACGCTCGCCCAGGCACGCGCCGACGCCAACACCGCGCTCGCCGCCTCGCTCCGGGACGGCAACCAGGAGCTGATCGCCGCCAACCGCACCGTCGAGAACCTCCCGGCGCTGGCCCAGGCCGCCGCCGAGGGCATCTCCGGGTCCCGGCTGACCATCCTCAACGGCACCGACGGCATCGACGAGATCGCCTCCGCCATCGTCGGCCAGGGCCTGGCCATCCTCGACACCCTGAAGAAGGGACCCGCCGCGGCTCCCAGCGCCACCGCCCCGCCCGCCGCCACTCCCCCACTGGCCGACGGGGACGGTTCCCTCCCGCAGAAGGTCGCGCCTCCCAGAGGGTGACGGGCCGAAAGCGCGAAGATGACCGCAGCGGCGCACCGAGTGCGGCGGCGTACCGAGTGCGACGACGTACCGAACGCAGCGACGCATCCGCAGGCAGCAACGTCCTCCCACCGCAGCGAACCGAGAGTGCCGCCCATGTCGAAACCACCGCTCCCCGAAGCCGCCGTCGCCATGCTGGCCAAGCCCAACCCCGCCGTCATCACCACACTGCGGCCGGACGGCCAGCCGGTCTCCACGGCCACCTGGTACCTCTGGGACGAGGGCCGGGTGCTGGTCAACATGGACGAGGGCCGCAAGCGGCTGGAGCACGTACGCCGCGATCCCCGGGTCACGCTCACCGTGCTCGACGAGAGCAACTGGTACACCCATCTCAGCCTCATCGGCCGCGTCGGGGAACTCCGCGACGACCGGGAGCTGGCCGACATCGACCGGCTGGCCCGGCACTACCTCCGGCGGCCGTACCCACAGCGGAACCGCCGCCGGGTCAGCGCCTGGATCGAGATCGACCGCTGGCACGGCTGGGGCAGCCTGAAGGACAGCAGCCAGGCGGGGTGAGCCCGACAGGCCCTACCCGCTCGTCTGCTGCAAGTAGGCCGCGACGTCGGCCACATCGTTCCCGACCGCCAGGACGCCGCCGATGTTCGTGCCCGCAGTGGAGGCACCGTTCACCCCGGCGAAGAACACGTCGAAGCGGTCCTTGCCCGTCTCCAGATAGCCGGCCGTGGTCTCGGCGCCCACCGCCAGCCGGTCGTTGAGCGCGTCATCGCCCGCCACAGTGCCGGTCTTGGCGAAGACCCTGCCGCGTGACGGGCAGTCACGGCAGGAGTCCGCCAGGGTGCCGTCGACGCCCAGGCTCGGCAGCGAGGTGCGAAAGCGCTCCGCGTCGGCGGTGTGCTGCCAGTACGTCAGGAGCTGGGCCGCGGCCCGTGGTGTGGTCCGGTCGACCGGACTGCCGCCCCGGCCGTCCGCGAGCTGTACGGCCCCGCGGTCCACCTTCGCACTGTCCAGGAAGGCGGCGAGCACCGGGAACCCGTCCTGGCAGTCGGTCTTCCCCCGGCTCACGGCCATCAGGCAGATCCCGAGGTTCGCCCCGAGGTTGTGGCTCACCTTGAGGATGAGCTCGGCGTACTCGGCGTACGGCGGGGAGGTGTACCGGGCCACGGTGGGCACGCCCTGGTAGGAGCGCGGCAAGCGGGTGGCGGGGTTGGGGCCGACGGCGGGAGCGGTGACCTCGACCCCGGCCCGCTTCAGCGCCTCGATCATCGCGGTCCGGCCGAAGGCGTTCGGGTCCTTGACGGGCGACACCCGCAGGACGGGGGCCGAGCCGGCGGCGATGGTGCCGGACAGCTGGATGCGGGTGCCGTCGGCGGAGGCCTTGACGGCGATGTCGGTCGGCTTACCGGCGGCGACGGTGCGGACGGCGGAGGTGACACGGTACGGCGCGACCTTCGGGCGCACCTCCAGGCCGGCCGGTGCGCCCGCTCCGCTGCCGGGGGAGGTCAGCAGATCGATGACGTTGTCGTTGATGATCAGTGGGGTGGGCGTCGGGGCGAGCGCCGGGTCCGGGCGGAACAGCCGTGCGTCGATGACCACATCGCCCTCGACCCGGCGGATTCCCGCGGCACGCACCTGCCGGGCGAGCTGGTCGACGCCGGCCAGCGGGTTCTGCGGGGTGAGGGCGGCGCCGGGGATGTCGTTGGCGTAGGTGTGGTCGATGGCGGTGAAGGCGACGGTGCCGTTCTTGCGCGTCCTGCCGCCGAGTGTCAGATCCCCCTGCGCGACCAGGTCGAGATCGCCCTGGAGCGTCGCGTTGCGGCGCCTGCCGACGGCGTGCAGCGGTGTGACGAAGCGGTGGCCGCCGCCCAGTGTGTGCCAGGTGCCGCTGACGCCGAACAGTTTGGCGGTGGACCCGGGGATGAAGAACTGATCGGCGTTACGGGACCGGGTCACCTTTCCGGTCTGCGGGTTCTGCTGGAACAGGCCCCACTGGGCGTGCCGGTAGGCGGGCTTTCGCAGGACCGCGGTGATGCGCGGATCGAGGGTCTCGTGGTCCGTGGGGGTGGGCGGGGTGGCCTGGACGAGGCCGGCGAGGACGGCGCCGAGGGCCACCAGAAGGGCCAGGGCGCGCACGGTGCGCCGGCGGTTCCTCCTGCACGCGGCGGATGGTGACATGCACACTCCACGGGGGACGGGTCGCGCTCGACGGGCCCGTTGGCCGGCGGCCGCCGGGGTGGTCGCCGGGTGCGGGAACGAAGGGCGGAACAGGACACCGCGTCGAATGCGACACGCCTGGCAGGCGACTGTGCTGCGCCCTGGCACGCGGCAGTGGGCCCGGGAGGAGGCCCCGGGCCCACTGGGTGGACTACCTGGTGGGTGTCAGAGAACCCCGAGCAGCCCGAGGCCGAGCAGGCCGTCCCTGCCCAGGCCGTAGGGGAAGCCGTGGGGGTGGAAGAGGTGACGCCCGTACTCGTTGCCGTCCTTCTTGTGGCCCTTGCCCTTCTTGCCCTTGTGGTCCTTGCTCTTGTTGCCGCTGTGGCCCTTGCTGCCGGTGTGGTCCTTGCCGCAGTGCATGTCGCACAGGGCGCGCTGCGCGCCGCTGGGGGACGCGGTGGCGGCGCCCGCTGCCGGTACGACCAGGACGGCCGCGGTCAACCCGGCCACTGCGAGGCCACGAGGGATCGAACGGAGCATGTTCCCACCTTCACTCGAATCTGCAGAAAAGGAATATCCTCTGCAAACGCGACGTTAGAAGGGCGTTTCACCCCTCTGGTGGTGCCCCGCCGCGGAGTCACTGGAACGCAGCACGTCCCCCTGCTCCCCGCCGTCCGGCAGGCTTTCGAGCAGGTTTCCCAGCGCGCCCGTGACGAGCGCGCAGACCGTGTCGGGGTCGGCGCTCGCCAGTGGTTCCTTGGCGACCACCACACGCATCAAGCCAATTCCCAGCAGCCAGGACAGCGCCAGATCGGCGCGGAGTCCGCCGTTGTCGGAGCGGGAGAGCGTGGCGAGCACGTCCGCGTACTCCTCCCCCAGCCCCCGCAGCGCGTCCGCGATCTCGTCGCTGCCGCCGATCGAGCGCAGGCAGACCTCCAGCGAACGGTCGGATTCCGCGCCGCCGGCCAGCATGCCGCGCAGCGCGACCTCGAACAGCCGCTCGGCGGGGGTGGTCCGTAGCTGCTCCTGCCCGCCGCGCGCCATCACCTCTCCGAACAGGGCCTTCTTCGAGCCGAAGTAGCGGAACAGCAGGGCCTGGTTGGCTCCGGCCCGGGCCGCGATGTCCCGTACCGTCGCCCGTTCGTAGCCGCGCTCCGCGAACAGTTCCGACGCCGCGTCGAGCAGACGCAGCCGGGTGCCCTGCGCATCCCTGCGGTATGCGCCCGCCGTGCCGTGCTGCGGGGTCTCCCCCATCGTCTCGTCACGCTCCTCTCTGTCGGACCGTCACCATGACGGCCACATCGCGTCGTTGACCGCCCCGAGGGAGCGGCCTACCTTTGTAAGCAGGTGCTTACACAAGGGAGGTCGCCGTGACCACAGCCGACACAGCACCCCTCTCCTACCCCTTCAATGTCGCCGAGAGCCTTGAGTTGTCCGACGAGTACGAGCGCGCGCGCCATCGTCCGGGACTGCTGAAGGTACGGATGCCCTACGGCGATCCGGCCTGGCTCGTCACCCGTTACGCCGAAGCCCGCTTCGTCCTCGGCGATCAGCGCTTCAGCCGCGCCGAGAGCGCGCGGCACGACGAGCCCCGGCAGTCCGAGGGCCGCCGCGACAGCGGCATCCTGGGCATGGACCCGCCCGACCACACCCGGCTGCGGGCGCTGGTGGCCAAGGCGTTCACCGTCCGCCAGGTCGAAAAGCTCAGGCCGCAGGTCAGGCAGCTGACGAACGAACTCCTCGACGAGCTGGCGGCCGCCGGACCACCGGCCGATCTGGTGGACCGTTACGCGCTGCCCATCCCCGTCGCCGTGATCTGCCGGCTGCTCGGCGTACCGACCGACGACCGGCCGCGGTTCCGGGTGTGGAGCGACGCCGCCCTGTCGACGAGCTCGCTGACCGCCGAGGAGTTCGACACCAACCTCGAAGAACTCCGCGGCTATATGGGCCAGTTGATCGAGGAGCACCGGCGCGCGCCGCAGGACGACCTGATGACCGCGCTCATCGAGGCCCGGGACGTCGACGACCGCCTGTCCGAACTCGAACTCGTCGACCTGTGCGTCGGCATCCTGGTCGCCGGGCACGAGACCACCGCCACCCAGATCCCCAACTTCGTCCTCGCCCTGCTCGACCACCCCGACCAGCTCGCCCTCCTGCGCGAGCAGCCCGGTCTGATCGGCGGCGCGGTGGAGGAGTTGCTCCGCTTCGTCCCGCTGGGCAGCGGTGCGGGGCAGGCCCGCTACGCCAAGGAGGACGTCGAGGTCGGCGGCACCCTGGTGCGGGCCGGCACCCCCGTGCTGGTGGCGGTGGGCGCGGCCAACCGCGATGCGCTGCGCTTCGACGCGCCCGGCACGCTGGACATCTCGCGGGCGGGGAACCAGCACCTCGGGTTCGGCCACGGCGCGCATCACTGCCTCGGCGCCCCGCTGGCGCGCCTGGAACTCCAGGAGGCGCTCAGCGCCCTGATCGCCCGGTTCCCCAAGCTGCATCTGGCCGGCGATCTGGAGTGGAAGAGCCAGATGCTGGTACGCGGCCCGCGGGTCATGCCGGTGGGGTGGTGAGTGCGCGGATGACCTGGGAAGTGGACATCGCCCCGCACCAGTGCCTGGCGTCGGGCTCCTGCGCCGCCATCGCACCGGACCTCTTCGCCCTCGACGGCGCCCATGCCCGGCCGCTGAACGACCGGATCGAGGAGGACGAGCGCGCGTTGGACGCCGCCGACGTCTGCCCGGCCATGGCGATCACCGTCCGGAGCGGGAAGGACATCGTCGGGCCGCGGCCGTAGTCGAGGAGCGGGGCGGGGCCGTGGGGACGGGCCGCGGCCGCAGTCGAGGAGCGTGCCGCGGCCGCGGCACGACGAGCCGCGGCCGTGGAGTGCGCCGCAGCTCAGAGGAGCGACGCGGGCGGGCGGGTGGGCCCGCCGTGGCGCGGAGTGCGGCGGCGGGCCGTGATCGTCAGCGCGTGAGCGTGTTCCTCATGAGCGTGTTCCTCATGAGCGTGTTCCTCATGAGCGTGTTCCTCAGTGCCGGAATTTGTCCTTGCCCCGCTCCATCGCGTAATTCACTTTCCCCCTGACGATTTCGGCCTTGCCTTTTCTCGCCAGGCTTGTGTTACCCACGGCCTTCCCGACCGTTTCCTTGGCCTTTCCCTCGGCTATTCGGCCGATGCTCCTGGCCTTCTTTCCGATGCCCATGCCGTGCTCCTTCAGGGTCATTCGGATGGTGGCGGCAGCGTTCCGAGCGGACCGAGATCCACCTCGGATCTCGCCTGGAAAGCTCGTATCCAGCGCAGAGTCCCATCATACGGTCGCGCGGATTCATCGGCATGACTCCAGGACGCCCCCGCCACCCTCGGCGCGCCCCTCTGCACCGACCCGCCACACGACAGCCCCCCAACCCACCGACGCCACTGACCCACCACCGACTCGACAGCGACTCGACAGCGACTCGGCAGCGCACGAAATCGACCACGGCTGGAGCGGCCGTTTCCGCCAATATCGGGCAGTCTTGAGGTATGGGCATTCAGAATTCGGATCCGGACCGCACTCCCGGCCTCGGCCCTGGTGGCGGGGTACCGCCCGGGGAAACCCCGCCGGGCGAGGGCAGCACGGGCGCGGAAACCGGCCCCCGCGACGTACAGACGAAGGGCTGGGCCAAGGGCCCGGTCATCATCCTCGGCATCCTCGTCGTGCTCTGCGCGATGTTCTTCATCGCCTATGCGGTGATCGTGGCGCTGTGACAGGGGGCGCCCCCGAGGGACGGCCTGCAGCTCCTTCCACTTAGGAATGGTATCCATTTTCATGTAGCGCATCGTGCCCGCCCGGCACGGGCCACCCGGCCGAACGTGACGGGCCTGTGGCCGCAGGCCGGAGCTGTCGCCCGCTTCGAGCCGTCCGGCGCGCGCACCACCGACAACCCCCAGGGCCAGGAACTGGTCTTCATCGGCACCGGGCTGCGGCCCGAGGCGCTTCGCGCGGCCTTGGACGGCTACCTCCTCGCCGACGGGGAACGCGCCGCCGACGACCCGTTCCCCACGTGGGCCACCCACGGGATCGACGAGGCCCGCGCACACGAGCACCCCGAGCCGGCGCCGCAGATCTAGGACCTGTCCGACGGGTCAGGGTCGGACAGGCCGCGCCAGACGCCGCGGACCCGGCCATGACCCGTCGGACAGGCCCTGGGGCGAGGGGCCGGCCGGCGCACCCCGGGTCTACTCGCGCATGGCGGCCTGGTACTCCGCGACCTTCAACTGACCGTCGCCGTCGCGGTCCAGCGCCGCGAAGGCCTGCTCCGCCTGCGCGTCCGAGAAGCCGGTTGCCCGCTGCAGAGCGGTGAACTCCGCCCGGTTCACCACACCGTCGTCGTCGGTGTCGGCCAGCGCCACCGTCGCCGCGATCGACGGCCACACCATCCGGCCGATGTCCCCCGACTCGCTGGCACGGACGAACGCGGCGATGAACTGCTCCCGGTCCAGCCGCCCCTCGGCGTCGACGTCCGTCAGGGCGGCGAGCCGTTCGAAGATGTTGCGCATCCCGGCATGCACCGCCTGCGCCTTGGGGGACTGTGGAGGCTCGCCCGCGGCGTCGGCCATGCGGCGCGCCCGCTCGGTGAAGTCCTGCGCGGTCAGGTAGCCGTCGCCGTCGGTGTCGTACAGGGAGAAACGGTGCTCGTACTCCGTGCGCAGCGCATCGGTGATCATGTGTCATCCCTTCTGAATGTGGTGGCTCCTGACGGAGCCCGGAGGGGGCGGCCGACCACATGGAGGGTGATCACCACCAAGAGCACACTAAGTGGCGATTCCCTGACCGACCGTCATCAACGTTCGTGGTCACGCGACCGCGCCACGCCTGCCACCTCGGTGGCCGCACGCGCGTACCCGCGCCTGGGCCGGGTCGGTGGATCTTGGTTGATCCATAGGAGTGCACCGACCGCGCCCTGGTCATTTCGCTGCCCGACGAGCCCTGGCGCGCGGGCATACGGTGGGCGGCCAGAGCGAGTGGTGGCCACCAGATCGCAGCCAGGCCGGGAGTAGCGATGCGTCTGACCAATCTCACCGGGGAGTCGGCCGAATACCTCAGCGCCCGCGAGGAGCTGCGGCAGGCCGAGATCGAGCTGATGCGCCATCGTGAACGCGTCGCCGACCTGCGCCGCCGGTTGCCGCTGGGCCCCGTCGTCGACGACTACGTGTTCGAGGAGGGCCCCGCCGATCTGGAGGCCGGTGACGCGCCGGCGCGGACCGTGCGCCTGGGCGAGCTGTTCAGCCGGCCCGGGCGTGACCTGGTCGTCTACCACCTGATGTACGGCAAGCGGCAGACCGAGCCGTGCCCCATGTGCACGATGTGGTGCGACGGGTTCAACGGCGTGGCCCGCCACGTCGCGCAGAACGTGGACCTGGCGATCGTCGCCGCGGCCGACCTGCCCGCGCTCCGCGCGCACGCCCGCGACCGGAAGTGGACGAATCTGCGTCTGCTCAGCGCCGGGTCCGGCACCTTCAAGTACGACCTGGGCAGCGAGGACGCCGAGGGCAACCAGGACTCGACGGTGTCGGTGTTCACCCGCGACGACGACGGGTCGGTGCGCCACTTCTACTCGGTGCACCCCCGGATGTCCGACGACATCGACCAGCGAGGCATCGACCTGCTGAGCCCGGTGTGGCACCTCCTCGACCTCACCCGCAGAGGCCGGGAGGACTGGTTCGCCGCACTCGGCTACTAGGGACCTAGGGACAGGCCCTAGGTCGTGTCCGAGAGCCGCCCATGACCTGCCGGGCAAGCCCTTAGGCCGGCCGGGCGCTGCCGGCTGGGCCGACCAGGGGAACGTTCGCCGACGGTCCGGCTACCCGCAGTCGCAATTGCCGGCCTGACCCGGGCCAACTGCGAACCTGACGCTGTCCAGCAGTCATCTTGCCCGGCAGGGCTCAACCATCGGGAAGCACGCAATGGGCGGTGCGAAAGAGCCTTCGAAAGCGACGGAATCCCCGCCCCCGACCATCGGAGACATCCAGGCCGCGCTGGGAAAACGTCTTGACGACGTGGCCAAGATCCTGGCCGGTGCCCTCGTGGCGGTGGCCGGCATCATGACCACCTTGGGGCTCAACAGCAAGTTCGTGTTCGTCGCTCTCAACAACAGGTCGTGGCCCATCTACGTGGCCTCGCTCTGCGCCATCCTCTCCATCGTCTGCAGCATCTCCGCCCTACTCATCCGCCCCACAGGACGCGGAGTCCTGTGGGAGACGGGCGTGCTCGTCCTCGGCGTCATCTTCTACATGGCATCCCTGAGCATTGCCGTGGTGGGCGCCGCGCAGGCCGCGGGCGGAAACGGCCGCCCGACCTTCACCGACGTCAGACTCGACGGACCTCGCTCCCACATACGGCTGCACTTCGGCGTGCACGCCGACGGCGTCCAGAAGTGGTCGCACATCGAGGTGACCGTAAACCCGCTTTCCTCCGGGAAGTGGGGCAGGGACCTCTACTGGAGTGTGCTCAGACCTGACGATCAGGGGAAGGTCGCGCAGCAGATCGACATCCCGCTCTCGCCTCCGGCCGGAACGACGGTGATCTCGGTTGCGGCCGTTAACCCAGACGAGTCCGAGCCGGGCGAATGCGAAGCCAAAACGCAGCACGGGCCGGCGTGCACGGAACTCCACATCCCCTGAAGCCGGACCACATTGACGGGCTCCGCCGCCGGACTCCGACAGCCACAGTGAGAACAGCCTGGAGCCCGCCGATGCTGCAGCGGCTGCGGGCGCCCTACGCGCCGTGCACGATCTGGATCAGGTTGCCGCAGGTGTCGTCCAGCACCGCGGTGGTGACCGTGCCCATCTCCAGTGGCTCCTGGGTGAAGTACACCCCGAGGTCGCGCAGCCGGTCGAACTCCGTCTGTACGTCGTCCACGGCGAAAGAGGTGGCCGGGATGCCGTCCTGGACCAGCGCCGTCTTGTACGGCTGCACCGCGGGGTGGCCGGAGGGCTCCAGCAGCAGTTCGGTCCCGTCGGGGGCCTCCGGGGAGACCACGGTCAGCCAGCGGGCCCCGCCGCCCAGCGGGATGTCGTGCTTCTTCACGAAGCCCAGGACGTCGGTGTAGAAGCGCAGGGCCTTGTCCTGGTCGTCGACGAAGACGCTGGTCACATGGATTCTCATGGGGTGCTCTCCGGTGCGTCGGGCCTGAGCCATCGGGTCATGACGCGCTCAAGGGGTTCGGTGTTCAGGTCGTGGAACTTGTAGCGGCCCTGGCGCCGCGCAAGGACCAGACCCGCGGATTCGAGTACGGCCAGGTGCTGGCTGATCGCCTGGCGGGACAGCCCCAGACCGTGCTTCGTCGCCAGCCGTGCGCATATCTCAAACAGCGTCTGGCCGTCCCGTTCCACCAGCTCGTCAAGGATGCGCCGACGGGTGGGGTCGGCCAGCGCCTTGAAGACATCCTCCGACATGACCCCACCATAGGCAAGTGGAGACTTGCCTATCAAGCCGCGGGCGCCCCGCAGGCAAGGGTGCCGGGCGGCCGCCGACCGCGTGGCAGGGTGGAGGCATGTGCGGAAGATACGTCTCCACCCGCCGTCCGCAGGATCTCGCGGCCACGTTCGACGTCGCCCGCTGGGACCCCGACCAGGCGTTGGACCCGAGCTGGAACGTGGCCCCGACCGACCATGTGTGGTCGGTGCTGGAGCGCGTCGAACGCGACACCGGCGAGATCACGCGGCAGCTGCGACCGCTGCGCTGGGGCCTGGTGCCGTCGTGGGCGAAGAGCCTGGACGTCGGCGCGAAAATGATCAATGCCAGGGTGGAGACCGTCGCGGAGAAGCCGGCCTACCGCCGGGCGTTCGCCAAGCGACGGTGCCTGCTGCCGGCCGACGGCTTCTACGAGTGGCAGGCCGTCGCCGCGACCAGGACCGCCAAGGCCCGCAAGCAGCCGTACTTCATCAGTCCCGAGGACGGCGGGGTCATGGCGCTCGCCGGCCTCTACGAGTTCTGGCGCGACCCCGGCGTCACCGACGGCGAGGCGTCCGGGGCGTGGTGGACGACCTGCACCCTCATCACGACCGAGGCCACCGACGCCGCCGGGCGCGTCCACCCCCGCATGCCGCTGGCCATCGCCCCCGACGACTGGAGCGCCTGGCTCGACCCCGCCCACCACGACGCCGACGAACTCCGCGCGCTGCTGGCGGCCCCCGCCGCCGGGCATCTGGACGCCCGGGCGGTGTCCACCGCGGTCAACAGCGTGCGCAACAACGGCCCTCACCTTCTGGACGACGCAGATGTCGCTGACGACGGCGACGATGGCGACGGCGGCGACTGAGGCCGGCAGGTACGCGGCGACGGGGGTATGAGCGTGTAGCAGCGTTCGGCCCGGAACCGGCCGTCAGATGAAGACGGTGAGCAGCAACGGGAGCACCGTGAGGGCGGCGGCCGCGCCGCCCGTGGCGGTTGCCGCGTGGTGCCCGGCGAAGGGCTCCGGCACCGGGCCGTACGGGGCGTGTTGCGGCGCTGGGGCGGTCGCCTCGGTCATGGGAGCGAGTCAACGCGTCCATGACGCCCGCCGCCATCGGGAGGCGCACTCAAGTCGCGTGGGGGCGGGTACTCACTCCACGGCCCGTGGTGGCGGCGTGTCTGCCCCGCGGGGCGGGAAGAGCCGGTCGAGGTGGTGGTCCAGGACGGCCGCGGCGGACTCCGGGGTGCGGTAGCCGACCAGGATGCTGGTGCCGAGTCCGGCGGCCATGGCGAGCAGGCCGATCGCTTCGAGGCGTGCGTCCATGCCGGGCGGGGTGAGGTCGGCCCGCTGCGCCTGTTGGAGGAGACCGGTCACGGCGTCCTCGGCCGCGGTGGGGTTGTCGGTGAAGGGCTGACCGGCGAGCGCCTGGTCGGTGACGGACAGGATGGCGTACGAGGTGTAGACGAGGTGGAAGCCGATTCCGGCCTCGTCGGTCGGCAGCGACGCCTTCAGCACGGCCTCGATCACCACCCGCGGCCCGGGGTCGTCCCCGGCGGCGCGCACCCGGGCCGTGACCCGTTCGCTGAACCGCTCGGTCAGGTGCTGCAGCCCGTAGAGCAGCAGCTTCTCCTTGGTCTGGAAGTAGTACTGCACCAGCCGCAGCGACACTCCCGCCTCCGCCGCCACATCACGCATCCCCACGGCGTGCAGCCCGCACCGCCCCGCGACCCGGACGAGCGCCTCGGCGATCTCGGTACGTCGTTCCTCGTGGTCCACCCGCTTCGGCATCGGCCGCTTCTCCGCTCTCGGTTCGCTCGGTCTGGGCCCGGTCGGCCACCTTCATGATACGGCTGTACCATCATGGTGATACGGTCGTACCACAAAGATGGACGCTCCAGGAGGTGGCCACGTGCCCGAGACCATGACCCGCGCCCGGCCCGATGTCGGCCGCTATGTGAGCGAGTCCCTGCGCGACCGCTACTTCGCGGCCTGCGACGCGGTCTACGCGCTGGGGGCGCCCGCCAGCGAGGAGTTGGACGTGGAGACCGCCTTCGGCACCACGCACGTCTACCGCTACGCCCCCGCGGACCCCGCCGCCGCGTCGCGCACCCCGGTGGTGCTGGTGCACGGGGCGGGCTCCTGCTCCGCCATGTGGTACCCGAACACCGCGGCGCTCAGCGCCGAGCGGCCGGTCTACGCCCTCGACACACCGGGCGACCCCGGGCGCAGCGAGCAGCGCGAAGCCATCCACCCACCCGAGCGTGCCGCGCAGTGGCTGGACGAGGCGCTCGCCGGACTCGGCCTCGACCGCGTGCACCTGGTCGGCTCCTCCTACGGTGGCTGGCTGGTGCTGAACCAGGTGCATCGCCGACCCGGCCGCCTCGCGTCGGTCACGCTGCTCGACCCGGGCGGGCTGGAGAAGGTCGGCCTGCGCTTCTTCGTCTGGATCTTCGCCAGCCTCTTCGCGACCTTCGCGCCCAAGGCGTGGCGCCCGCGACTGGCGGCCTGGCTGGAGCAGCCGGCCCTCGTCGTGCCGGAGCTGCGCGCGATGGCCCGGGCGGGGGTGCGCGCCTACCGCATCCGCCGCCCGGCTCCGCTCCCCCTGTCCGAGGACGCACTGCGCACCATCCGCACCCCGCTCTACCTGGTGCTCGGCAGGCGCAGCCTCCTGGTGCACCCGCAGCGGCAGGTGGAGCGCGTTCCCCGCCTGGTGCCGGGAGCCCGCGCCGAGATCATCTCCGCCACCGGCCACGGACCGCAGATCGACCATGCGGAGGAGGTCAACCAGCGGATGCTGCACTTCATGGACACGGTCGACTGACAAGGTGTCAGGTGGCGGTCCCGCCCGGTTCGTCGGGCGGGGCCCGGGGTCTGTCCGATGGGTCAGGGTCGGAAAGGCCCGGCCATGACCCATCGGACAGGCCCTGGCGTTCATACCACCCCCTGGGCGAGCACCGCGGTGGCCAGGCGGGTGAAGCCGGCGATGTTGGCGCCGAGCACGTAGTTTCCGGGGGCGCCGTAGCGCTCCGCGGTCTGGCGGCAGGTGTCGTGGATCGTGCGCATCGCCTGGGCGAGCCGCTCGGCCACCCGGTGGGAACTCCAGCTCTCGCGCCGGGAGTTCTGCTGCATCTCGAAGGCGCTGGTGACCACGCCGCCGGCATTGGCGGCCTTCCCCGGCCCGAAGGCCACTCCGGCACCGTGCAGGATGCGGACGGCGTCGGGGGTGGTGGGCATGTTGGCGCCCTCGGACACCACCTTGACGCCGTGCCGGACCAACGTCGCCGCGGCATCGGCGTCCAGTTCGTTCTGGGTGGCCGAGGGCAGTGCGACCTCGCAGGGGACGTCCCAGACCCGGCCGCCGGGGACGTAGACCGCGCAGCTGCCCCGGCGCCGTGCGTATGCGCTGATGCGGCCGCGCTCGATCTCCTTGATCTGGCGCAGGAGTTCGACGTCGATGCCCTTCTCGTCCACCACGCAGCCTTCGGAGTCGGAGGCGGTGACCACATGGGCTCCCATGTCCTGGGCCTTGGCGATCGAGTGCAGGGCCACATTGCCCGAGCCGGACACCGCGACCCGCCGGCCGTCCAGATCCTCCCCGCGGGTGTGCAGCAGTTCGGCGGCGAACAGCACGTTGCCGTACCCGGTGGCCTGCGTACGCAGCGCGGAGCCGCCCCATTCGCGGCCCTTGCCGGTGAGCACGCCGGACTCCCAGCGGTTGGTGATGCGCCGGTACTGGCCGAAGAGGAAGCCGATCTCCCGGGTGCCCACCCCGATGTCGCCGGCCGGGATGTCGGTGTGCTCGCCGACATGGCGGTGGAGTTCGGTCATGAAGGACTGGCAGAAGCGCATCACCTCGCGGTCGGAGCGGCCTCGTGGGTCGAAGTCGCTGCCGCCCTTCGCGCCGCCGAGGCCGAGTCCGGTGAGGGAGTTCTTGAAGACCTGCTCGAAGCCCAGGAATTTGACGATGCCGAGGTTCACGGAGGGGTGGAAGCGCAGGCCGCCCTTGTAGGGGCCCAGGGTGCTGCTGAACTCCACCCGGAATCCCCGGTGGACGAGGGTGGTTCCGGAGTCGTCCTGCCAGGGGACCCGGAACATCACCTGCCGTTCTGGTTCGGTGATGCGCTCGATCAGGCCCGGCTCGGCGAACTCCGGATGGGCGGACAGTGCCGGTGCGAGACAGTCCAGGACCTCGCGCACCGCCTGATGGAACTCCGGCTCTCCGGGATTGCGTTGCCGGACGGCTTCGTACAGCCTTCCGAGGTGCGGGATCCGGGTGTCGGGGGTCGTGGCGACGGGTGGGCGGTACGGCATTCATCCTTCGCGGTGGGAGACGTGGGACCCGCGGCGGGTGGGGCGGGCTCCGTTGTGGGAGGGGTCGGGTGGCGGTGGTCCGGGCCGGAAGGCGAGCACCGTGTTGTGTCCGCCGAAGCCCGCGGAGTTGCTGAGCGCCAGGCGGACGTCCTGCCGGCGGGGAGCGCCGCTCACCAGGTCCAGCCCGCGGGATTCCGGTTCGGGCCGCTGGAGGTTGGCGATGGGCGGGACGAGCCGGTGCTTCGCCGTCAGCACGGTCAGGGCCGCCTCGATGGCGCCCGCCGCCCCCATGGTGTGGCCGATGACGCCCTTGGCGGAGGTCACCGACGGGGAGTCGGCGCCGAACAGCTTGTGCAGGGCGGCGGCCTCGGTGCGGTCGTTGAGGGGCGTGCCGGTGCCGTGCGCGTTGATGTGGTCGACCTCGCCCGGGGCCGCGCCGGCCGTCCGCACCGCCTGCTCCATGGCCCGCCGCAGCCCGTGCCCCTCGGGGTCGGGAGCCACCTGGTGGTGGGCGTCGGCGGTCAGCCCGTAACCGGCGAGCCAGGCGTGCACCGGCGCGTGCCGGGCGGCCGCGTCGGCGTCCCGCTCCATGACGAGTACGCCCGCCCCTTCGGCCAGGACGAAGCCGTCGCGGGCGGCGTCGAAGGGCCGGGAGGCGGCGGCCGGGCAGCCGTGGCGCCGGGTGAGCGCCCCCATTCTCGCGAAGGCGGTGGCGCACAGCGGCGTGATCATGGCATCGGCCCCGCCGGCGACCGCGATGTCGCAGGCGTCGGTGCGCAGCAGCACCGCCGCGAGGGCGATGGCGGTGGCGCCGGACGCACAGGCCGTGGCGGTGTGCAGCACCGCGCCGTGCGCCCGTAGCGCGATCGCCAGTTGCCCCGCTGCCATGTTGGGCAGGAAGCCGGGCAGCGTGAGCGGTGAGACCGACCGGGGGCCGGTGTGCAGGAGCTTGCGGAACTGGTCCTCGTAGGTCTGCACTCCCCCGGCGGCCGAGCCGAGGACGACCGCGACCCGGGAGCCGTCCCACAGGGCCGGGTCCAGTCCGGCGTCGGCGACGGCTTCACCGGCGGCCGCCAGCGCGAACTGGGTGAACCGGTCGTACCGCCAGGGCCGGGCGCCGGGCACCCGCGTCCGCGGATCGAAGCCGGGCACCCGGCAGGAGAAGGAGACCGGGAGGTCGGCCAGTGCGGGGTCCTCCGCCGCGGTGCCCCGCCCCGCGCAGACACCGGTCCAGGTCTGCGCGGTGTCGGCGCCGGCGGGTGTGACCAGCCCGATGCCGGTGACGGCGAGGTCCCCGTTCGCGCCGCGACCGGTCACCGGGGAGCTCCGCCGTCGGACGGTGCGCCGGCCGCGGACAGCTGTGCGTCGACGGCCCGGGCGAGCTGTTCCAGCGTCAGGCCGGCGGCGGAGTCGTCCTCTTCCAGGGGGATGCCGAGGTCCTCCTGGAGCGTGACGTACAGCTCGACGACGGCGAGCGAGTCGAGTTCGAGGTCGGCCAGTGTGCTGTCGGGCCGCATGGCCTCGGCGTCGACCTCGAACTTGTCCGCCAGTACGGTCACGAGGTGGTCGTAGACACTTTCCATGGCTGCTTCCTCCGGCGCGCGGGGTGGGTGGTGGTGGTGGGGGTGGTACGAGGTTCGGGATCGTGCGCCCAGGGCAGCGCGGAGGGCCAGCTCATCGCGAGCGAACCCCAGGTCAGTCCGCCGCCGAAGGCGGTCAGCAGCGTCCGCGTCCCGGGGCGGACGAGCTTGCGTCGGGCGGTGTCGGCGAGGGCCAGCGGGATGGAGGCGGCGGCGGTGTTGCCGACCTCGCGGATGTTGCCGAAGCGGTACCGCCGTGCGATGCCCACCCGGTCGGCGACCGAGTCGAGGATGCGCTGGTTGGCCTGGTGGCCGATGAACGCCCCGACGCTGTCGGGCTGCCAGCCGGCCTGTTCCAGCACCGCCAGCGACGATTCGGTCATCCGGCGGACGGCCTGCCCGTACACCTCGCGGCCGTTCATCCGGAAGTAGCGGTCCTCGCGGCACAGTCGGCGCGAGGTGTCGGGCCTCCGGCAGCCGCCGGCGGCGATGGCGATCAGGTCGCTGCCCCCGCCGTCGGAGCCCCAGTCGACGGCGGCGACGGCGCCCGGCTCACCACGGTCCCCGGCGCGCAGCAGGACCGCCGCCGCGCCGTCACCGAAGATCACCGCGGTGTCCCGGTCCAGCGGGTCGATGATGCTGGAGTACTTCTCGGCGCCGATCACCAGCGGCCGGGCGCAGACCCCGGTCCGGACCAGTGCGGCGGCGACGGTGACGCCGTAGACGAACCCGGAGCACACGGCCGCCAGGTCGAAGGCGGGGACCGTGCCCAGGCCGAGCCGGTGGGCGACCTCGGGGGCGGTGGCCGGGCAGCGGCGGTCCGGGGTGGTGGTGGCGACCAGGACCAGGTCCGCGGGGGCGCGCGCGGAGGCCTGCGCGGCCCGGCCGGCGGCCACCGCGAGGTCGCCGGTGCTGGTGCCGTCGTCGGCGGCCCGGCGTCGGAGGATGCCGGTGCGGGAGCGGATCCACTCGTCGGTGGTGTCCAGCACACCACGGCGCTTGACGTCCTCGTTGGAGAGCACGCGTGGGGGCAGACAGGTCCCGATGCCGTGGATCACGGCGGTGGGGATCACCTTGGTCATGGTCGGCAGTCCTCAGGTCGCGGGGTGGTCGGGTCAGGCGGCGAACGGGGAGGGGGGTTTCGGGATTCCGGCCAGTCCGCCGTCGGGGACGGACGCGCCGCCGTCGAGCACCAGCGCCTGACCGGTGAGGTAGGACGCGGCGGGCGAGGCGAGGTAGAGCGCGGCGCAGGCCACCTCGTGCGGCTCGGCCCAACGGCCCAGCGGGACATGGGCCATCAGCCAGTCGGACAGCGGCCCCGTGGAGTAGGCGAAGGCCGTCATGTCCGTACGGGTCCAGCCCGGGCACAGCGCGTTGACCCGGATGCCCTCGCGGGCCCAGCCGACCGCGAGGCTGCGGGCCAGCGAGATCTGCGCCGCCTTGGAGGCCGCGTACGCCTCCATCCTCGGTGCGCCCACCACACCGGCGAGGGACGACATCAGCACCACGGCGGCCCGCGGCGAGGCGGCCAGGTGGCGGTGCGCGCGCCGGCACAGGGCCGCGGTGGCGTTGAGGTTGACCGACAGCACCTGGTTCCAGTCGTCCTGGTCGGAGTGCTGCAGGGCGTCCAGGGTGGGGCTGCCGTCGGGCCGGGAGGGGAGGATGCCCGCGTTGTGGACCACGACGTCGAGCCCGCCGAGCCGAGCCGCGGCGTCGTCCACCACGGTGTCCGCGGCACCCGGCTCGGCGAGGTCGCCCGGCACGAGGGCCGCGGTGCGCCCCTCCTCCGCGACGAGTTGGGCGGTCTCCTTCAGCGCGACCGAGGTCCGGGCGGACAGCGCCAGGTCCGCGCCGGCCTGGGCGAGCGCCACGGCCACGGCCTTGCCGATGCCACGGGAGGCGCCGGTCACCAGGGTGCGCGCGCCGTCCAAGCGGAACGAAGCGAGTGAGGTCATCGAGAACTCCTTTGCACAGCGGGGGTTCGGTCGGGTGGTGGGGCGGTGTGCGGGGTACGGGCCGGCCCTACCCGGATGGCGGGTGCGCCGGTCCAGGTCAGCAGGGCGCTGCCCCAGGTCACACCGGCGCCGAAGACGGCGAGCAGGATCCGGCCGCCGCGCGGCAGCAGACCGCGGGAGGCGGCGGTGGCCAGTGCGTACGGGGCGCTGGCGGCACCGATGTTGCCCACCTCGTCGCCGACGATGACCAGCCGCTCCGGCGGGATGCCGATGCGCTCGCCGAGGCCGCGCAGCAGCACGGGGTTGGGCTGGTGGGTGATGTACGCGTCGATGTCCTCCAGCCGGAGCCGGTTGCGGATCAGGGCCTCGCCGACCAGCTGCGGAAAGATCCGGGCGATGAAGTCGCGGACCGCACGGCCGTCCATGTGGATGTGGTGCCGGTGCGTGCCGAGCGTGGCGGGGCTCGCGGGGATGCGGCTGCCGCCGGCGGGGATGAGCACGTGGTGGGCGCCGGTGCCGTCGGAGCCGAGGCGGAAGTCGGCGAATCCGCCGCCGCCCGGGACGGGGCCCAGGATCGCGGCGGCCGCGCCGTCGGCGAAGAGGACCGCGGTGCCGCGGTCCGCGGGGTCGATGAACTTGGAGTACGCCTCGACGCCGACGACCGCCGCGTAGCGCGCGCCGCGGTTGCCGCGGAGCCAGTCGTGGGCGACCCGGGCCGCGAACAGCCAGCCGGCGCAGGCCGCGCTGACGTCCAGCGCCACCGCGTGGCGGGCGCCGGTCAGGGCCTGGACCCGGCAGGCGGTGGAGGGGCCCAGCTCGTCGGGGGTGGAGGTGGCCGCGATCAGCACGTCGACCTGGTCGATGTCGATGTTCGCGGCGGCCACCGCGGCCCGCACCGCGGCCGCCGCCAGATCGGAGGCGGCTTCTGCCGGGTCGGCCACATGCCGGGTGTGCACACCGGTGCGCTGGGCGATCCACTCCGGTGTGACGCCCGCCACCGCGGCGACCTCCTCGTTGGTCCGGGTGGTGCGGGGCAGGTAGGTGCCCATGCCCAGCACACCGATACGGGGCATCCTCGGGCAGGTATGGCTCATGACGGCCCTTCCGGTAGCAGGTCGAGGGACTCGGTCAGGGCCGCGGCGTAGTCGTCGGCACCCAAGGGGACGGGCGGCGCACCGCCCGCGGCGCCCATGGCCTCCTCCAGCAGGGGGAGATGGGGCATCAGCCGGTCGCACAGGCCGTCCAGCACGGCGGGCAGCGCCCGCACCGTGGCCGCGCTCAGCACCCCGGTGGCCTGGAGACTGCCCGCCAGGCGGCGCGCCTCGACCGCCCCGTACAGCGCCACCAGGGGACGCAGCACCGCGAGCAGGCCGGGATCGTCGACCGCCGCGAGGGCACCGGCCAGGCTCTCGGCGACGAGCCGGCTCCCGTAGGCCTCGCCGAGTTCACCGGCCGCGTCCAGCAGCGGATTCCACAGCTCCAGGCCCGAAAGCCCGGCCTGGGTCCGCTGCTCCAGCGTCCGGTGCAACTCCCCTGCCAGTCGGGCCTCCTGGGCTCTGGTGACCGCCGGCCACCACGCGGGGTGGTCCGCGGGGACGGCGGGTGCCGGCGCCACGCCCGCACGGCGGCCGGCGGCGTACTGCCCGTTGTGGGCGCCCTCCGCCGCGAGGGCCCGGCCGGCGTCCAGCAGGATCAGCCGGCTGTCGCCGCCGGCGCTGTCGAAGGCGTGGGCGAACCCGTGGTACCCCGCCAGCAGGTTGGGCCGCAGGAAGCCCGCGACCCCGCACCGGTGCTGGCACTCGGCGGCCACCCGCGCGGTGCCGCGCACGGTGAGCGCCTTGAGCACCGCGAGGGGGCGGTCGACCGCGGTCCACGGCGCGAAGGTCATCCCGTCCGCCCCGCCCCCCGCCGTGCCGCGGCGGGCGGCCACGGCGCGCGACCTGGTCCAGATCTCGCGGGCCGTCCGGCCGGCGCAGGTGAGGGCGAAGGACTCGGCCAGGCAACCGAGCAGCGCGTGCTGCTGGTTGCGGTAGGTCAGCACGCTCGCCCCCGGGGCCAGCCGGCCGTGGGCCCGCCGGCGCGCGGAGAAGCGCAGCGCCTGTACCGCGCACTCCCGTGCCATGGCGGCCATCGCCGAGGGCAGCGTGGCCCACAGGACCTGCCCCACGCACAGGGTCCGCTGGAGCCGGGCGTCCGCGGTGCCGAGCGGATCGTGGAAGGCTCCCTCGTCGTCGATGCGGGCGCGGTCGCAAAGCCACTGTTCGTGGCGCAGCCGTACGCCGTGGAAGCGCACCAGCGCGTAGTCCATGGGCAGGGCCGGCAGTTCGAGGCTGCGGGAGATCTCCACGCCCGGCAGCGGGCCGTGCTCGTCGGTGAGGTCCACCACGAAGGAGAACACCCCGCGGTCCGCCCCGCCGGCCAGCACCCGTGCGCACACCACGGCCGTCTGCGGCATCCGCGAGGAGCCGACGGAGGAGAACTTGGCCGCCCCCGCGTCCGGCGTGTCGAGCCGGAACTCGCCGGTTCGCGGGTCGAATTCGGCGGTGGTGCGGATTCCCAGGTGGCTGCTGGCGTCGCCGATCTCCGTCACCATGAACACGCCCTTGGAGCGGGCGCTCGCCAGCGCCTCCCACTGGCTTCCGAGGCGGGCCGGGTCGTCCGTCAGCGCGATGACCGATCCCAGGCAGAGCGCGTAGTGGGAGAGGGTGGCCATGTACAGCGGTGGGTCGGCGACCGCGACGCACTCGCTGAGCAGCGCGAGCCGCTGGGGGTCGGACAGCAGCTCGGCGGCCGGCGGCAGGGCGTCGGCGAGGCGGCGCAGCCGCCGGTGGATGCGGTGGGCGCGCTCGGCGCGGTCCGCGGTCGGGGGGTCGGTGGCCGCCAGGGCGGCGCGCAGTCGCCCGCGCAGCGGGTCCGGGGACGTCCCGTTGATGAGGTCGTGCAGTTCGCCGCGCGGCGGTAGGCGGGTGGTCATCGGGACGGCTCCAAGTTGTGGTGGGGAGGACCGCCGGTCGGCGAGGTGACCTGGGCGGCGGCCGGCGTCCAGGGGAATCCGGGGTCGGCGAGGGGTGCGTGGGCGCGGGCCGCGGCGGGCGGCAGGGTGTGCTGCGCGTTGCGGGTGAGCGAGCGGCCGGTTCCCGCCTCCAGGAGCAACGCGGCCCTACGAGTGGTCAGTTGATGCAGCACCTTGGGCAGCCGTGCGGGGCGGATCAGGCAGTTCGCCAGTCCACGGTGCACATCGTCGCCGGGCCCGTAGGGGCCGCCGTGGACGGCGGAGAGCACCGGCATCCGGGCGGGGCGGGCGGCGAACTGCCGGATCGAGGCCGCGAAGGCGTCCGCCGGCCCGGTCAGCGACGGGTGGTGGGAGGAGAACGGCAGCCGCAGCCGGGAGGCCGGCACCCCCTGCCGCCTGGCGAGTTCCTCCACGGCCGCGAGGGCCGCGACGGGGCCGCTGACCACGGTCTCACCGGGGTCGTTCACGCAGGCCAGGGCCAGTTCCGGGGACCTGGCCTCGCGCAGCAGCGCATGGGTGCGGCACTCCGCGGCGCCGATCAGCGTCAGCCCGCCCGCGCAGTGCGTCAGCTGCCGTGCCAGCAGGCAGGCGATCCGGGCTCCGGTGGCGAGGTCGAAGACGCCGGCCGCGGTGAGCGCCGCGATCTCCCCGAAACTCACCCCGAGCACCTGGTCGGGTGCCCTCCCGATGGCGCACAGTGCGCGGTGGACGGCCATCGAGGAGCAGAACAGGGCGAGTTGGGCGGTACCGACGGTGGCGACGGCGAGGTCGCGGCCGCTGGGGGGCGAGTCGCCCAGCAGCGCCTCGGCAAGGGGCGTGATGCCGAACTCCCGGCCCGCCTCCTCCGCTTCCCCGAACACCTCGGCGACCGCGGTGCGTACGCAGTCGTGCGCGCGTGCCGCCCGGACGAGCGGGCTGACGGCGAAGTCGCCCTGGCCCGGAAAGAGGTGGACGACCTGACGGGATAACGCGTCGTTTTCTTCCCGGGAAACGCCGGTGGTGTCGCGCATATTCACCGCTCCGCTCCGTTCCGTCCCTTGGTGGCTTCTCCTCGATTGAACAGTGGCTTTCGCGAGGATGGGGCGGCCGTGATACGCGGAGATGTTGAAAGACGTGAAAGCGCACAGCTGGTCGAATGGTTCAGGGTCTGGGATAAACGGACGTCAGGACGGACGTACGGTGCAGAATCGCGGTCACCGCGGGGAGCGGGCGAAAGGGGGCGAGGAGTTGCCGTAGCCGGCTCACCGCGAGATCCGCCTCGCCCGACCGCACATGGACGTACTGATCGAGAAAGGAACTCCAGGCGGCGCAGGCCTCCTCCACATGACCGAGACCGACGAGGATCTCGGCGTGCCGGGCATGGCTCAGCGCCAGCCCGCGGTGGTCGTCGCCCGGACGCCGCGCCAAGGAGTGGTGCAGGGCCGCCTGCGCGGCCGGCAGATCTCCCAGATACCGGAAGACCTCGGCGCTCTGGAACTCCAGCGCCGCGGGCGCGTAGGTGTGGAAGGGGCCCGGCGCGCACCCGCGCCGCCGGCCCGACTCGGCCGCGCGCTCGGCCGTGCCCAAGGAGGTGAGCGCCGCATGGCGCAGACCGCAGGCCGCCTGGGCGACGGCGAGTTGGGACAACAGGAACGCCCGGATTCCGCCGTCCGGCGCGACGGCGGTGGAGGCGGCGGTCTCGGCGGCCTGCAGCGCCATCCGCCGGTGGCCCAGCGCGAGTCCCTGAGCGCTCAGTCCCCGCAGGACGACGGCCCAGGCGGTGACGTCCCCGGACTCGGCGGCGAGTCGCAGGGCGGTGTGGAAGTGGCGTTGGGCGAGTCCGTGGACGGATGCGTCCTGGTACATCCGCGCGAGCAGGAAGGCCAGTCGTGAGGTCTCCACCAGCAGGCCCCGGTGGGTGTCCTGGTCCGTCATCTCCCGGAGCCGGGGGACGATGTCGTCCGCGAGGTAGGTGGCCAGGGCCGAGCGGGCCCGCCGGCCGCCGTGCGCGTCGAAGGACGCCGCGTAGAAGCGCACGGCGAGCCGGACGACGGCGAGTTCCTCCTCGGTCTCCTCGCGCCACACCACGGAACGCGTCGTCCAGGGCCGCGGTGCGGCCCGTGCGCCCGCGAGGTCCGATTCCCGGTACGGCTGGAGTCGTGCGGACACCCGGCGGGCGGGGTCGCTCTCCATGCTGCACAAATCGGTGAGCGCCGATTCGGCCGGCGAGACAGGGTCGGGTGGCCGCCCACCCGTCGGCGCGGAAGGGGCGCAGGCGAATCCCGCCGCACTCGGGGAGACGGACCGGCCCAGGCGCCGGGTCAGCGCTTCCGCTATGAGTGCGGGCACCGGCGGAGCCGGCTGCGTACCGCTGAGCCAATGGGAGACGGCCGTGCGGTCGTAGTTCAGGTCCAGGTCGATTTCCGCGGCGAGCGCATTGACCGACCGGGCGAGCGCGGCTTGGGTCCAGCGGGCCTCCGCCAGCAGGGACCGCAGGATTTCGTTGCGGCGTCTGGTGGTCTGCGCCACTTTTCGCTCCCGGGCGGAGAGTCGGCCGGACGGCCAACGGTGGTGGGCCGCTCGTTCCGAGCCAATTCCGCGGCCGGGCCGCGGGTGATACACGGTGAGGAACTGCGGTAATACTGCTGCTGAGATGTTTTGTGAGGTGCCATGTGCCGCGCCTGGTACTGCTGTTGTGCGTGGGGAATCCTGATGCGGACCGCCGGAGCGCATTCGGCGCGGAATTCACCGGCGCGCGAGCCGGCCAGTGTCCGGAAATCCGCCTTCCGGAACCTGGGGCATAGCCGACGTCCGCCCCTTAACGGAACCATGAATCCGGTCGGGCGGGAACGCCCGGCATGCGGTGGGTCCGTGAACGTGTTGAAAGTCCCCGCACCACGTCGCGGTGCGTATCCGGAGGGAAGACGGATCATGAAAGACGGATCATGAAGGGCCGGCGCCCGAATCGTCTGCTGGCCGCTCTGCTGACCGAAGCCGACTGGTCCGCCGGGGATCTCGCCCGCGCCGTCAACCTCCTGGGCACGGCACACGGGCTGAACCTGCGCTACGACCGGACTTCCGTGGCGCACTGGCTCCACGGATCACGCCCCCGTTCGCCGGTCGACGAACTGGTGGGGCAGGCGCTGAGCCGCCGTGTCGGCCGACGCCTGACGCCCGCCGACACCGGGTTCGACGCGCCGGACGCGGGCGGCGACACGGTGGCGGCCGTGCTGCGCAGCGACGATCCGGTGCGGCGGTTGGCCTCGCTGTGCCGGGCGGACGCCGACCCCACCCGCCGGGCGCCGCTGGCCCGCTCGGTCATCTCCGCCCCGCCCCCCGTGCTCCGCAGCTGGGACAAGAGCCCCCCACCGCTCGTGCGGACCGACGGAGGCGGGCGGCAGGCGACCTCGGCGGATGCGGCACGGCTGACGACCATGGCGTCCTACAGCGCGCTGATGGGCGAGAAGTACGGCGGCGCCCACGGCAGGCCCGCACTGGCGCTGTACCTCGCCGACGACGTGGTGCCGCTGCTCACCGCACCCGCCGATCCGGCGGTCCGCAGCTCCCTGCTCACCGGCGCGGCCCATCTGACGCTGCTGCTCGCCGCCATGACGTCCGATGTCGGGCACACCGCCCTCGCGCTGCACTACTACAACGTCGCCCTCTCACTCGCCCACGCGGCCGAGGACCGCGGCTCCTACGCGATCACCCTGCGCTGTCTGAGTGTGCAGGCGCACCGGCTGGGCGACCACCGCCAGGCCGTCGAGCTCGGGGAGGCGGCACTCGGCGTCGCGGGCTCGGCCGTCCCCCACGCGACCCGGGCCTTCCTGCACGCCGGGCGCGCCGTCGTGCGCGCCGGCGCCGGCGGGCACCGCCTGGCGGCCGCGGATCTCGGGGCGGCGGAACGGCAGCTCGCCCTGGCCACGGGCCCGGAGGGCCCCTTCACCAGCTATCCGGAGTCCGCCCTGCGCTACCAACAGGCCGAGGTGCTCGCGCGGCTGGGGGACCACAACGGCGCGGCGGCCGAGCTGGCACGTTCCCTGGCCGGCAGGCCGGCCGACCACCACAAGGCCCGTACGCTGCTGCACGCCCAGCTCGCGCAGGTCCTGCTGGCCGCGCACGAGGTGGAGGCGGCCGTCGAGCACTGCTTCCACGCTCTGCAGCACCACCAGCAGCTCGCCAAGGGGTCCGTGCACGGCACGCTGCCCCGGCTGGTCCAGCGGCTCGCCCCCTATCAGCGGCATCCCCGCGTCAGAGCCTTCCGCGAGCGTCTGCGCGCGATGCCGCGGTGACACCGTCATGGACCTCTCCCCCCGTTGGAGACAGTCGCGCGGTCTTCGGCTCCGGTGCCGCGTCGTCGCGCTTCAGGTCGGAAACAGGCTCTGATCGGGCAAGCATCAGCATCGCCACGTCAAAAGGGTCTGTCACAGCTCTATAGGTGCGTTCGAGCGCCGACTTCTAACCGCTGCGCACCCACCTCGCCACCGGCTTCACCCGTACGCACCCCGCCTCCGGTGCCCCTCGTGATCGACGCCGGAGGCAGGGTGCGACGATGGGCCTGTCATGGATGCGGGGCAGGTTCTCAGGGGGCTACGGGCCGCGGTGTTCGCCGCGGTGTGTGTGCTGCTCGCTGCGCTGGGACACGCGGTGATGTCGGATGCCGCGGTGCCCGCGTGGATGCTGCTCACGGCCGGCGTGGGAACCACGGCCGGTGCCTGGTGCTTCGCGGGCCGGGAACGCGGCCCGCTGCTGGTCGGGTTGCTGACCGTCGGCACCCAGGCGGCGCTGCACAGCGCCTTCTCGTTCGGCCAGGCGGTGGCCCGCTCCGGCGGTGGCGGCGAGCCGCTGTCGCTCGCGCGGCAGTGGGCGGACTCCTGGATGTGCGGCGCGCAGGGCATGCGGCTCTCCGAGGGCGCCACCGCGCAGATGACGCAGCTGATGCACCGGCAGATGGCGTCCGTGCACGGGATGCACGGGGCCTCCGGGATGCCGGGGATGTCCCCGGCGGAGCATGCGGGCCGGATGCAGCATCTGGATCCGGCCGGTCAGATGGCGGGGATGCACGGTGGCGCCACCGGCATGCTGGCCGCCCACCTGCTGGTCGCGCTGCTCAGCGCGTGGTGGCTGTGGGGCGGCGAGCGGGCGGCGTTCCGGCTCGTGCGGAGCGTGTCGTCCTGGCTGTTCGCCCCGCTGGTGCTCGTCCTGCGCGGGGTGCTGCCCGATGCGCCGCCCGCCGTGCGCGCCGCCCGGCAGGAGCCGCGGCGAGCGGTGCAGAAGCTGCTGCTGGCCCATGCGATGTCGCTGCGGGGTCCGCCGTATGAGCCGGCTGTCGGCTGACAGCACGGTCGAATTCCCGAGCCGAGGGGCGGACGGGCGCCGCGCGCTGAGCGCGGACGCCCGGGTCCCGGCTCCGTTTTCACCGGTCGCCGCCCCCGTGCGGTGACCGGATCATGCGAAGGACTCCAGATGATGAATCCTGTCCGGATGCCGGTGGCGCCGCCGCCGGTATCCGATGCCGGCACACCGGCCCGTGGGCGCGGGGGGCCCCCCCCCCCCCCCTCCGCCCCCCCCTCCCCCCCCCCTTTTCCCCCCCCCCCGGGGTACCCGCCCCCCCGCCACCCACCCCCAGATAGCTAGGAACTAGTCG
>NZ_JBVIRA010000001.1:36584-37742 GCF_055576575.1 Streptomyces sp. NPDC033270 | reverse complement strand
TTGCGAAGACCCCACCCCCCAACACCCTTCCCCGACTCTTTCACCCCCCCCCCCCCCCCCCCCCCCCCCCCCCCCCCCCCCCCCCCCCCCCCCCCCCCCCCCCGCCCGCTCAGCCGGCCCGTCCGCCGTCCGTGTCCACCGCACCGGGGGGCACCGGCCCCGCGGACACCGACCGCAGGCCGGCGAGCAGCGCGTCGACGGCCGCCGGGTCGTCGCCCTCGGAGTGGGCCGTGGCGCGGTCGAGACGCGCCGTCAGGGCCCGCGCCCGGGCTTCCCACTGCCAGCAGTCACGGCAGTCGGCGAGGTGGGCGGCGAGATCGCCGGGGGTGACGCCGGCTGGCGGTTGCTCCCCGTCGAGGCGGGCGGAGAGGGCCGTACGGATGCGCGAGCAGTGCATGTGTCCATCCTCCCCGAAGCACCGCGGTGCGGCGAGGGGCGGTCGCGGTATGCGGGATGACGAGGCGGTGACCGGCTGGGCGCTGGCCGCCCGCACCGGTGACGAGCGGGCCGTCGAGCAGTTCGTGCGGGCCACCCAGCTCGATGTGCGGCGCTATGTGACGCACCTGAGCGGCGATCCGCAGGCGACCGACGACCTGGTGCAGGACACCTACGTACGGGCGTTGCGCAGCCTGCCGCGGTTCGAGGGCCGGTCCTCGGCACGTACCTGGCTGCTGACCATCGCCCGGCGGGTGGTGGCGGACCGGATCCGGTCCCAGGCGGTCCGGCCGCGGCTGGCCGCTACCGACGACTGGCAGTCGGCGGCGGAGCGGGTGCAGCCGCGCGGGGTGCCGGGCTTCGACGAGGGCGTCGCGCTGTCCGAGCTCCTCGCGGCCCTGGCGCCGCAGCGGCGGGAGGCGTTCGTCCTGACCCAGCTGCTGGGGCTGCCGTACGCGGCGGCCGCCGGGGTGATGGGCACTCCCGTGGGGACCGTGCGGTCCCGGGTGGCGCGCGCCCGGGAGACGCTGGTGGCGCTGCTGACGGAGGCGGAGCGGCCGGAACCGGCCGAGCGGCCGCGCGCGCTCGCGGGCGCCGTGGCCTGACGGTCGGCGCCCGGTAGGCGAAGGGGGGTTCCCGGGGAGGATCCGGCGCGCCCCCACGAGCCCCCTCTGCGTACTGCCCGGAACACAACCACCCGACCCCCCGCCCCGCCGGCGGGTT
>NZ_JBVIRA010000001.1:17152-36574 GCF_055576575.1 Streptomyces sp. NPDC033270 | reverse complement strand
CTTTTTTCCCCCTCCCTCCCCACCTCGCTTTCGCGCTCGTTGCTCGGCCGGTTGCCACCCGGGAGGAAGGGGGCCCCCAGGGACCCCCCCCCCCCCCCCTCCATGAGCCCCCTGTCGTCACTGGCCGGGACGCACCGCCCGGGCCCGTACGGTCCGCGGCGGGCTGTCGCGGAAGTGGAGGGTGAAGGTGAGCCGGTCGCCGGGTGCGAGCGCCGGCGGCGGGCTGATCATGACGTCCAGGTCCGTCGGCGTCATCCGCAGTGTGCCGCCGGCAGGGACGGTGGCGGCCCGGACCATCGCCATGCTCCGGGCGTTGTGGCCGATGTCGACGGTGCGGCTGAGCATCGCCCGGTGGCCGGCGGGTCCGGTGACGCCCGTCAGGACGTCGTCCGCGCCGCCGGTGTTGTGGAGGGTGAAGAACGCGGCGGTGGCCTCGGAGCCGGCGGGGACCAGCACCCGGCCCTCGGCGACGCTCAGCCGCGCGGGCGTCCCCGCGTTGCCGGTCGCGGTCCACACGGTGAGCGTGCCGAGGGTCGCCAGGCAGGTGAGCAGCGGTACGGCGACGGCCGCTACGGGCAGCCGGTTCATGCGATCCCTCCAGGTGCCGGGGTACGGGCTCGTTCGGTCCTGCGGCCGGACCTGCGGGCGCCGCCGCCCGGCTGCCAGGCGCGCAGCCGCAGGCTGTTGCCCACGACCAGCAGGGAGCTGACGGACATGGCGGCGGCCGCCAGCATCGGGTTGAGCAGGCCGACGGCGGCGAGCGGCACGGTCAGGAGGTTGTAGCCGAAGGCCCAGACGAGGTTGGCGCGGATCGTCGCCAGGGTGCGGCGCGCGAGGCGTACCGCGTCGGCGATGGCCTGGAGGTCCTCGCGGACGAGGGTGACATCGGCGGCACCGATCGCGGCGTCGGTGCCGCTGCCCATGGCGATGCCGAGGTCGGCGAGCGCCAGGGCCGCCGCGTCGTTGACGCCGTCGCCGACGACGGCGACCCGGCCGCCCTGCTCCTTCAGCGCCGTGACGAGGGCGGCCTTGTCCTCGGGACGGGCCTCGGCGTGGATCTCGGTGATGGCGAGCCGGCCGGCCACCGCACGGGCGGTGGCGGCGCGGTCGCCGGTGGCCAGGACGGGCCGCAGGCCCAGGCGCCGCAGATGGTCCACGGCGCGGTAGCAGTCGGGGCGCAGCGTGTCGCCGACGGCGAGGACGGCCTCCGGGGTGCCGTCGACGGTCACCAGCACCGGGGTGTGGCCGGCTCTCTCGGCCGCCCGCACCGCGTCCGGGAGGGGCGCCGGCAGAGCGGTGAGGTCGCCGGGGCGGGTGACCTCCACCCGGCGCCCGTCGGCCGTGCCGGCTACGCCGTACCCGGGCGTGGCGCTGAAGTCGCCCACCGCGGGCGGGAGTTGCTCGCCCTGCGGCCGGGCCGCGCGGGCGTGGGCGGTGATCGCGCGGCCCAGCGGGTGTTCGGAGCCCTGCTCCACGACGGCGGCCAGGCGCAGCGTGGTGGCCGGGTCGAGGCCGCCGGTGCGCGCGGTGAGGTCGGTGACGCTCATCCGCCCGGTGGTGAGGGTGCCGGTCTTGTCGAGGACCACGGTGTCGATCCGGCGCAGCCGCTCCAGCGCCTGCGGGCCGCGGACCAGGATCCCGAGCTGGGCGCCGCGGCCGGTGGCGGCCAGCAGCGCGGTCGGGGTGGCCAGCCCCAGCGCGCACGGACAGGCCACGACCAGGACGGCCACCGCGGCCGTGAGCGCGGCCTGCGGCTCGGCTCCGGCGCCGAGCCAGAAGCCCAGGACGCTGACCGACACGGTCAGTACGGCGGGGACGAAGACGGCCGCCACCGCGTCGGCGAGCCGCTGGATGTGGGTCTTGCCGGTCTGGGCGTCCTCGACGAGCCGGGTGATCCGGGCGAGCTGGGTGTCGGCGCCCACCGCGTCGGCCCGTACCTCCAGCAGGCCGCCGGAGTTGACCGCGCCGCCGACGACCGCCGAGCCCGCACCGACCTCGACCGGGCGGCTCTCCCCGGTGATCAGGGACAGGTCCAGGGCGGAGCTGCCCTCGACGACGGTGCCGTCGGTGGCGACCCGCTCGCCGGGGCGCACCAGGAAGCGGTCACCGGTCCGCAGCCGGTCCACCGGAATGCTCCGCCACTCCCCGTTCCCCTCCGGCGGGGGGAGTCCCGGCTCGCCGCCGGGCGCCCGTACGGTGACGTCCTTGACGGCGAGTTCGGCCAGCGCCCGCAGCGCGGAGCCGGTGCCGCGCCGGGCCCTGGCCTCCATCCGGCGCCCGGCCAGCACGAACAGCGGTACGCCGACGGCGGCTTCCAGATAGAGGTGCGCGCTGCCGTCGCCCGCCGTGGGCAGCAGGCGCAGCGGCATCGTCATACCGGGCGCGCCGGCCCCGCCGAGGAACAGCGCATAGCCGGACCAGGCGAAGGACGCGACGACGCCGAGGGAGACCAGGGTGTCCATGGTCGCGGCGCCGTGCCGCAGGCCCCGCAGCGCCCGCGCGTGGAAGGGCGCTGCGCCCCATACGGCGACGGGTGCGGCGAGCACGAAGCACAGCCACTGCCAGTTGCGGAACTGCCAGCCGGGCACCATCGACAGGGCCAGGACGGGCAGCGAGAGCAGGGCGGTCAGCAGCAGCCGGTGGCGCTCGGCGCGGGAGGCCTCCTCGTCCGCGCCGTCGGCGCCGTCCGGGCGCCCGGGGGACGGCGGCCGGTCCCCGCCGCCCGGCTCCGGGGCGACGGGCTCGGGGAGCCGCGCGGTGAAACCGGCCGCCTCGACCGTGGAGATCAGTTCGCTGACGGGGACCGCCGCGGGGTGGCTGACCGTCGCCCGCCCGGTGGCCAGGTTCACCGAGGCCTCGACACCGTCCAGCCGGCCGAGCTTCTTCTCGACCCGCCCCACACAGGCGGCGCAGGTCATCCCGCCGATGGTGAGGGTGGTGGTGTGGTCGGGCAGCGGGCCGCCGGCAGATGCCCCGGCCGGCGCCCGGTCGCCGACCGATCGGGGTGCGGGCCGCGCCGACCGCGCGCTCATCGTGCCGCTCCCACCGTCACCGGGCGGGGTGCCCCGGCGCCCATGTGCATCTGGCCCATGTCCCCGTCGTCGGCGGGCGCGGTACCGGGCGCGCGGGTGCCGCCGGCCGGGTGCAGGCCCGGTGCCACCGGGCCGGCGAGGGCACCGGCGGCGTACGACAGCGCGAAGAGCAGCGCCAGCAGGGCGATGAATCCGATGACCGGCCGTGCGGGCAGCAGCCGCCCGACGGCCGGAGGGAGTACGGGCCGACTGCGGTCGGCCGGAGTGGTGGACATCGCGTCATGGTGGCAGCCGCGATCGGTGCGAAGCGGGCGTTCGGGGGTCCGTCGGCGCGTGAGGTTTGTCCCGTTCGCCGGCCGGAACCCGAGGGTGCGACGGACCGACTAACTGGGTTTGGCCGGCGCGCCACTTCACCGTTCGTACGTCGCCGTCCGTCCGCGCGTCCGCCGAATTCCCCGCGGCCGGCGGGAACTCGGCGCGCCCCGCGGCCGACCTTTCCCACGCCGTGCCGTGCGGGTGCGGTGGTCGCAGACCAGTGCCGTTTGAGGAGGACGCCTTGTCCACGTTGCCCGATCCCGTCCCGCTGTACGGAGCGGAGTACACCCGCGATCCCTATCCCCTGTACGCCGAGCTGCGGGCGCGCGGCCCGGTCCATCGGGTGCGCTTCCCCAGCGGGGTGTGCGCCTGGCTCGTCACCGGGTACGAGGCCGCGCACCGGGCGCTGACCGACCCCCGGCTGGGCAAGCACCACTCGCGCGGCAACGCGGCCTGGCGGGCCCGCGCCTCGATCATGCCCGAGCCCCAGCACTCCCAGTTGCAGGTGCATCTGCTCCACCAGGACCCGCCCCGGCACACCGCGCTGCGCCGGCTGATCACCGACGCCTTCGCCCCGCAGCGCGTGGCGGCGCTCGAACCCCGCTTCCGGGCGATGGCCGACGCGCTGCTCGACCGGCTCCCGGAGCGCGGCGAGGCCGATCTCGTCGAGGCCTTCGCCGCGCACTTCCCCTTCCAGGTGCTCGCCCATGTGATCGGCCTGCCCGGGGAGTTCGCGGACCGCTTCGACCGGGACTGGGGGAAGGTGGTCCAGCCCGTGGGGCCCGGGGACCCGGGCCGTCCCGCCTACGAGGCGCGGCTGCGCGGGCTGCAGCAGTACATCGCCGATCTGGTGGTCCACAAGCGCCGTGAGCCCGGCGAGGACCTGCTCTCCGGGCTGGTGGCCACCCGCGACGCCGGCGGGATCGGCCCGGAGGAGGTGGACTCGATGATCTTCCAGCTGCTGGTCGCGGGCCAGGAGCCGGTCACCCACCAGATCACCACGGCCCTGGTCGCCCTGCTGCGCCACCCCGAGCACCTCGCCGAACTGGCCGGCCGCCCGGAACTGCTGCCCCGCGCCGTCGAGGAACTCCTGCGCTACGACAGCGCCTTCGAGCTGACGACCTGGCGGTTCTTCGCCGAGGACGCCGATCTGCACGGGACCCGGATCCCGGCGGGCGACTCGGTGATCGTGTCGTTGTGCGCGGCCAACCGCGACCCCGAACGGTTCGCCGACGCGGACGTCCTCGACTTCGACCGCTCCCCCAACCCGCACCTCGCCTTCGGCCACGGCATCCACTTCTGCCCCGGTGCCGCGCTCGCCCGGCTGGAACTCCGGATCGCCCTGGGCGCGCTGCTCCGGCGGCTGCCGGACCTCCGGCCGGCCGTCGCGGATGCCGAACTGCGGTGGATACCCGCGGTGCTGGCGCGCGGGGTCGACCGACTGCCGGTCGCCTACGGCCCGGCCGGCGGCTGCCCGGTGTCCGGCGGGGCGGTCACCGCGTGCTGACCAGCCCCACCCGACCGCACACCGCCGCGCCGGCCGACCAGCAGGCCGTGCGCGCGGCGGTGCTCGCCACCCTGCTGCCGTACCGCCGCACGCTGGACGCCACCCACGGCGACGCCCCCGACGGCTTCCCCGCCCAGCTGCGGCAGCTGGCCGCTCCGGTGGCGGCGGGCGAGCCGATCCTGTTCACCCTGCCGGGCTTTCCCTGCAAGTCGCCCAATCCCGCCAAGGTCCTGGGCCACCTCCCCGACGAGGGCGAACGGCTGGCGCTGCGCTTCCTGGACGCGCTGTGCGCGCGCATCGAGGCCGTGTATCCGCCCGGTGCGCGGGTGGCCATCTGCTCGGACGGACATGCCTTCAGCGATCTCATCGGGGTGCCTGACTGCGACATCGACGCCTACAGCGACGCGCTGCGCGCCCTGATCCGCGCCGAGGGCCTGACCCGGCTGGACGTCTTCGACCTGCGCCAGGTGTACGGGGAGGGGCTGACGCACGACGACAAGCGCCGGCTGGTCGAGGAGCGCCACGCCCCGCCCCTGGCGGAACTGCGGTCGCTGACCCGCAGCGACGAGCCGGCCCGGCGGCTGTACCAGGGCATCACCCGGTTCCTGTTCGAGGACACCGCCCGGTTCCCCGGCACCCGTTCGGCGCTGCAGCGCGACTGCCGCCGGCGCGCCTACGGCGTGATGCGGCGCAGCCGCGCCTGGGGCGAGCTGGTCGCCGTGCACCACCCGGAGGCGTTCCGGCTCTCGATCCATCCGCAGCCGCGGGGCTCGGCCAAGTTCGGGATACGGCTGCTCGAAGCGCCCGATGTGTGGCTGACACCGTGGCACTCCTGCGTGCTCGAACACACCGACGGGCGCCGGGAGTTGATGCACCGGGCGGATGCCGAGCGGCGCGGCCGGCTGGTGCTGCGCGAGGGACGGCCGAGCCACTACGTGGCGGGGTGAGGGTGCGGGGTTCCGGGATCCCCGCACCCTCGCCCAGGGCTTGTCCGGCCCTGATCCGTCGGACAGGCCCCAAAGGTGTTACAGAAGGCTCTGACCTGCCGGATCACAGCCTTCTGCAACACCCTTCAGCTCGCCCGGTGCCCTCACCCGTCGTCGGCGGGCAGCGGCTCGCGGTGATCGAAGGCGATCAACGGGTCGCCGGTGAGCGGGTGTTCGGCCACCGCGGCGCGCACCCCGAACACGTCGGCCAGCAGCCGCGGGGTCAGCACCTCGCGGGGTGTACCGGAGGCCACCACCCGTCCGGCGTGCAGCACATGCAGCCGGTCGCACAGGGACGCCGCGGCGTTCAGATCGTGCAGTGAGATCAGCGTCGTGCGGCGCTGTGCGCGCAGCAGCGCGAGCAGTTCGACCTGGTGCCGGACGTCGAGGTGGTTGGTGGGCTCGTCCAGCACCAGTACGTCCGGGTCCTGCGCGAACGCCCGTGCCAGCAGCGCGCGTTGGCGCTCCCCGCCGGACAGCGCGGAGAACCGGCGGGCGCCCTGCCCGGCCAGGCCCACGGCGGCCAGGGCGGCCGCGACGGTCTCCCGGTCGGCGTGGTCCTCGCCCGCGAACGCCCGCTTGTAGGGCGTCCGGCCCATCGCCACCACTTCGCGCACGGTCAGCTCGAAGTCGCTGCCGCGCTCCTGCGGCAGCGCGGCGACCTGTCGCGCGGTCTGCCCGGGCGTCAGCGCGCCGAGGTCGGCCCCGGCCAGCAGTACCCGCCCCGCGGTGGGCCGCAGGTGGCGGTAGACGGTCCGCAGCACGGTGGACTTCCCGCTGCCGTTGGGCCCGACCAGCCCGGCGATCTCCCCTGCCGCGGCCATCAGACGCACCCCGGCGACCACATCGCGGCCCGCGTAGCCGACGTGCAGATCCTCGATCTCGACGTTCACCGGCCCACCACCATCCGCCGGTCCAGGATGAACAGCAGCGCGGGCGCGCCGATCATCGCCGTCACCACGCCCACCGGCAGCTCCTGGGTGTCCATGGCCGTACGGCACACGATGTCCACCACCACCAGCAGCAGGGCCCCGGTGAGCGCGGACAGCGGCAGCAGTCGGCGGTGGTCGCCGCCGATGACCATCCGGCACAGATGCGGCACCATCAGCCCCACGAAGGCGATCGCCCCGGAGACCGCGACGAGGACGCCGGTCAACAGGCTGGTCACCACGAACAGTTCGCGGCGCAGCCGGGTGACGTCCACGCCCACCCCGGCCGCGGTCTCATCGCCCATGATGAGCGCGTTCATGGGGCGGGCCCGCGCCTGGAGCGCGAGCAGCCCGGCGGCGACCGCCAGCACCGGCGGCCACAGCACGCTCCAGGTGGCCCCGCTCAGGCTTCCCATCAGCCAGAACAGCACGCTGCGGGTCTGCTGCTCGTCGCCGGCCTGCAGCACCAGATAGCTGGTGAACCCGGACAGGAACTGCCCGATCCCCACCCCGGCCAGCACCAGCCGCAGCGGTGAGAACCCTCCACCGCGCCGCGCCATCCACCACACCAGCGCGAACGCGCCCAGCGCACCGGCGAACGCGGCCGCCGACAGCCCCAGCCCCAGCACCCCGCCGGCGCTCGCCCCCAGCACGATCGCGGCGACCGCGCCGAGCGACGCACCGTTGGAGATGCCCAGCAGATACGGGTCGGCCAGCGGATTGCGCACCAGCGCCTGGGTCGCCGTCCCCACCAGGCCCAGTCCGGCGCCCACCAGCGCCGCCAACAGGGCGCGGGGGACGCGCAGTTGCCACACGATCAGGTCGTCGGTGCCCGGCCGGGGCGCAGCGCCGCCCAGCCGGCGCAGCACCACCGACCAGACGTGTGCGGGCGCGATGTCGGTGGAGCCGAGCGAGACCGCGGCGGTCAGCGCCACCGCCAGTGCCAGGCCCAGCGCCAGGGCGAGCAGCCCGGCGCGCGGGGTGCGCCGCCCGGGCGGCCCGGGCGGCTGCCGCTGTCCGCGTGGGGCGTCGAGCACGGATGCCACTACCGCTCCGCCTTGAACCGTGCGGCATGGACGGTGTGCGCGATCTCCTCGACCGTGTCCGCGTTGCCGACGCCGGCGATCGTCGTACGCTCCGAGCCGATCCGCAGCAGGTGCCCGTTGCGCACGGCGGCAAGCCCCTTGGTGGCGGGGAAGCTCTTCAAGAACGCCTCGGCCTGGTCGAACGCCTTCTTGGTGGCCGCCGCGTCGCCGCGGTTGCGGACCCCGAGCTGGATGAAGTCCGGGTTCTTGGCGACCACGTCCTCCCAGGAGACCGGCTTGAAGTCCCCGTCGCAGCCGTCGAAGACGTTGCGCGCCCCGGCCTGGCCGATGACCGCGTTGGCGACCTGGTTGCGGCAGACCGCCATCGGCTGCTTGGTGCCGGCGTCGAAGTCGAAGAAGAAGTACGTCGGCCGCTTGCCGGGCGCGAGGTCGCCCACCGCCTTGTGGACCGCAGCGACCTTGGACCGCATGCCGGCCACCAGCTCGTCCGCCCGCCGGGACGTGCCGGTCACCGCGCCCAGCCGCTCGATGTCCCCCTCCACTCCCGACAGGTCCCGCTGCGGCTTCCCGGCCATCGGGGCGCAGGCGGTGGAGGCGAGGTAGATGTGCTTGATGCCCGCCGCCTCGAACTCCTCGGCGCTCGGCGCGTCGCCCGCCCCGCCCATGTTGTTCATCGACGCGAACGTGTCGACATAGAGGTCGGCGCCCGACCCGAGCAGCTTCTCCTTGGGAATGATGTGCTTGCCCAGTACCGGCACCTTCCGGGCCCGCGCCCCGAGTTCGCCGGGCAGGGCGCCCTTGCCGGGCGGGAACCCGGTCCCGATGACCCGGTCGCCCGCGCCGAGTCGCAGCAGGATCTCCAGGGCGGCGGCGTTACTGGTGACGATCTTGCGCGGGGCGGACGAGAAGGTGGTCGTCGCGCCCTTGCAGTCGGCGATCCGCACCGGAAAACCCGGGCCGCCGCTTCCGGATGCCTTCTCGTCGGTGTCCGCGCCTTCGCCGCCGCACGCGGTGGCGACCAGCGCGACGACCACCGCCAGACCGCACAGCTTCCCACGACGCATGGTGTTTCTCCCCTACCCGTCACCAGCCGGTCCCCCGGCCGTCTCACCGGCCGCAGGTGCCGGCCGGCGGGTCGCAGGCACGACCCGGCACAGGTAGTCGGTCGGGGCGGGGGGACGGTTCCCCAGCTGCGGCGTCCTTTCGGCCGGCGCCTTCGGCTCGCGCCGCGCCGGGCTTCGGCCGGTCCGGCCCGCCCCGCCGAGGGCTCACTTCCGCAGCGGCTGGGTGAAGCGCAGGAGGTTGCCGGCGGGGTCGCGGAAGGCACAGTCGCGGACGCCGTAGGGCTGGTCCATCGGCTCCTGCAGCACCTCGCCGCCCGCGGCGCTGATGCGCTCGAAGGTGGCGTCGCAGTCCTGCGTCGCGAAGATGACACCGCGCAGCAGGCCCTTGGCCATCAGCTCCGCCATGGCCTGCTTGTCGGCCGGTGAGGCGTTCGGGTCGGCGAGCGGCGGCTCCAGCACGATGTTCACATCAGGCTGCGCGGGCGCCCCGACGGTCACCCAGCGCATCCCCTCGAACCCCACGTCGTTGCGTACCTCAAGGCCGAGCACATCGCGGTAGAAGGAGATCGCCTTGTCATGGTCGTCGACGGCGATGAAGCACTGGGAAAGGGTGATGTCCATGCCGCTCACGCTACGGCCCGGCGGCGGGGCCCGCTTCTCCGTTCCTGACCGGTCTCGTGTGGATCTTGGCGATGCAGGCCGGGATGGCTGCGCCATGATCATGACTGCGGGCCCGGTAGGCGCTCGGGCTCTCGCCGACCAGCTGGGTGAAGCGCGAGCTGAACGACCCCAGCGACGTACAGCCGACCGCGAAGCAGACCTCGGTCACGCTGAGGTCGCCGCGCCGCAGCAGCGCCTTGGCCCGCTCGATGCGGCGGGTCATCAGGTAGCTGTACGGCGTCTCGCCGAAGGCGGCGCGGAAGCTGCGGGAGAAGTGGCCCGCCGACATCAGGGCGCCGCGCGCCAGCGCCGGGACGTCGAGCGGCTCGGCGTAGTCGCGGTCCATCCGGTCGCGGGCCCGCCGCAGCCGGACGAGGTCGTCGAGGTCCTGCCGTTTCATCTACCGATTTTCCCACAGCGCCCGAGGCCGGTGATCGGGAGCGTGGACGGCGCGGCAGAGCTGCCGTCGTCCGTCGCGGGCAGGTGGGCGGACCGATCCTGACCGATCCGGGCCGACCGGTCAGGAATCGAGAAGCGCCGGTCATGGAGGCGCATCTAGCCTGACCGTCATGGCCGTGCGCGTCGCGTGGCCGGGTCGCAATGGCTCCACAGACCGCCCACGACACAGGGAGACGATGAGCATGGCCAAGAGGACGGACCCGCGGTCGCCCGCACCGCACGTCGCCGACAGCCACGAGATGATCCGGGTGCACGGTGCCCGCGAGAACAACCTCAAGGACGTCAGCATCGAGATCCCCAAGCGCCGGCTGACGGTGTTCACCGGTGTCTCCGGCTCGGGCAAGAGCTCGCTGGTCTTCGACACCATCGCCGCGGAGTCGCAGCGGCTGATCAACGAGACCTACAGCGCCTTCGTGCAGGGCTTCATGCCGACCACGGCGCGGCCCGAGGTGGACGTACTCGACGGGCTGACGACCGCGATCTCCGTCGACCAGCAGCGGATGGGCGGCGACCCCCGCTCGACGGTCGGCACCGCCACCGACGCCAACGCGATGCTGCGCATCCTCTTCAGCCGGCTCGGCAAGCCGCACATCGGCCCGCCCAGCGCGTACTCCTTCAACACCGCCTCGGTCCGGGCGAGCGGTGCGATCACCGTCGAGCGGGGCGCCAAGAAGGCGGTGAAGGCGACCTACCAGCGCACCGGCGGGATGTGCACGGGCTGCGAGGGCCGGGGCTCGGTCACCGACATCGACCTGGCGCAGCTGTACGACGACGGCAAGTCGCTCAACGAGGGCGCGTTCACGATCCCCGGCTACACCGGGGGCGGCTGGAACTCCCGGCTCTACATCGAGTCGGGCTTCTTCGACCCGGACAAGCCGATCCGCAAGTTCACCAAGAAGGAGCTGCACGACCTCCTCCACCGCGAGCCGACCAGAATGAAGATCGCGGGCATCAACATGACGTACGAGGGGCTCATCCCCCGGGTCCAGAAGTCGATGCTGTCCAAGGACAGGGAGGCGATGCAGCCGCACATCCGGGAGTTCGTCGACCGGGCGGTCACCTTCACCACCTGCCCGGACTGCGACGGCACCCGGCTCAGCGAGGGGGCCCGGGCGTCGAAGATCAAGCGCGTCAGCATCGCGGACGCCTGCGCGATGGAGATCAGGGACCTGGCCGAATGGGTCCGCGGCCTCAAGGAGCCCTCGGTGGCGCCGCTGCTCACCGCGCTCCAGCAGACCCTCGACTCGTTCGTGGAGATCGGGCTCGGCTATCTCGCGCTCGACCGGCCCGCGGGCACGCTGTCGGGCGGCGAGGCGCAGCGCGTCAAGATGATCCGGCACCTCGGCTCCTCGCTCACCGACGTCACCTATGTCTTCGACGAGCCCACCTCGGGCCTGCACCCCCATGACATCCAGCGGATGAACGACCTGCTGCTGCGGCTGCGGGACAAGGGCAACACGGTGCTCGTCGTGGAGCACAAGCCCGAGGTGATCGCGATCGCCGACCACATCGTCGACCTCGGCCCCGGCGCCGGCGCCGCGGGCGGCACCGTCTGCTTCGAGGGCAGCGTCGAGGGGCTGCGGGCCGGCGGCACCGTCACCGGCCGCCACTTCGACGACCGGGCCGCGCTCAAGGAGACGGTGCGCGAGCCCACCGGCGCACTGCGGATCCGCGGCGCGACGGCGAACAACCTGCGCGACGTCGACGTCGACATCCCGCTCGGGGTGCTCGCCGTCGTCACCGGCGTCGCCGGATCCGGCAAGAGCTCGCTCATGCACGGGTCGATCCCGGCCGACGGCGGTGTGGTGTCGGTCGACCAGGCCCCGATCCGCGGCTCGCGGCGCAGCAACCCGGCGACGTACACCGGGCTCCTCGACCCCATCCGCAAGGCGTTCGCGAAGGCCAACGGCGTGAAGCCGGCGCTGTTCAGCGCCAACTCCGAGGGTGCCTGCCCCACTTGCAACGGCGCCGGGGTCGTCTACACCGACCTGGCGATGATGGCCGGCGTCGCCAGCCCGTGCGAGGACTGCGAGGGCAAGCGGTTCCAGGCTTCGGTGCTCGACTACCACCTGGGGGGCCGCGACATCAGCGAGGTCCTCGCGATGTCGGTGACGGAGGCCGAGGAGTTCTTCGGCGACGGCGCGGCGCACACGCCGGCCGCCCACCGGATCCTGCGGCGGCTGGCCGATGTCGGGCTCGGCTACCTCACCATCGGCCAGCCGCTGACCACGCTGTCCGGCGGCGAGCGGCAGCGGCTCAAGCTGGCCACCCACATGGCCGAGAAGGGCGGCGTCTACGTCCTCGACGAGCCGACCGCCGGGCTGCACCTCGCCGATGTCGAGCAGCTGCTCGGGCTGCTCGACCGGCTCGTCGACGCCGGCAAGTCGGTCATCGTCATCGAGCACCACCAGGCGGTCATGGCGCACGCCGACTGGATCATCGACCTCGGACCCGGTGCCGGCCACGACGGCGGCACGATCGTCTTCGAGGGCACACCGGCCGCTCTCGTCGCCGCCCGCTCCACCCTCACCGGCGAGCACCTCGCGGCCTACGTCGGCGCCTGACCGGGGCCCGCGCGGCACCCGTGGGACGGGTTCCGCCGTCCGGTAGGGAAGCGGCGGTCACCGGTCACGACCCGGTGGCCGCCGCCTGGCTCAGGGGTCCGGTCCACTGCCCTGGGGGCCGTAGAGGTCGAGCAGCCGGGTGCGGGTGCCGTGCAGCCGGTCGGCGACCGTCTGGGCGACATAGCGGTACATCTCCCGCCCGAGGATCGCATCGGACTCGCACAGAGCGCGGACCACGCTCGCGTCGAACTCCACCGCCTCCACCGGGCCGACGGTCTCCGCTCCCAGATGCCACAGGTAGGGCGGGAACAGCCAGGACCAGCCGAGCAGTTCGTCGCGGCCGAGGGTCTCGACGACCGCCGCCCGGCGTCCGGGGACACGCTGGTCGAGCACGACCTGTCCACTGCGGATGATCCAGAACCGGTCCGCCCGGTGGCCCTCCTCGAACACCCTGGTGGCGCGCGGCAGCGACACCTCCCGGGCGACGTCGGTCAGCCGCCGGCGCCGGTCCGGTGGCAGCGCCTCGAACAGGCTGCGCGCTGTGGCCATCTCATCCTCCGTCCGCTGCACTGCACGATATGCGGTGTTCTGCGGGGAATCGGGGAACGGCTCGGCCCGGCGGGGCCGGCTCCTTCCTCGGGGACGCCGCCGGCCCGCGGCTCAGGCCAGCTGGCGGCGCACCAGGTCGTGCAGCCGGCCGCCGGTGTCGGCGAGCAGCTCGGCCGGGGCGCCCTGTTCGACGATCCGGCCCTCCTCCATCACGATCACGCGGTCGGCGTCCATGACCGTGGTCAGCCGGTGGGCGATCACCAGCCGGCTGGCGCTGAGCCTGCGGGTGCTGTCGATGACGATGCGCTGCGTCTCGTTGTCCAGGGCGCTGGTGGCCTCGTCGAAGAAGAGGATCCGGGGGCGGCGGACCAGCGCCTGCGCGATCATCAGGCGCTGCCGCTGGCCGCCGGAGATCGCGCCCCCACCGGAGATCATGGTGTGCAGGCCCATCGGCATCCGCTTGATGTCCTCGGCCAGGCCCGCCATCTCGGCGGCCGCCCAGGCCTCCTCCTGGGTGAAGGCCTCCGCACCGCAGATGCAGTCCAGGATGGAGCCGGTGAGCGGCTGGGCGTTCTGCAGCACGACCCCGCACTGGCGGCGGACCGCGGCCTGGTCCAGGGCGGCGAGGTCCTGCCCGTCGTACAGGACGCTGCCCGAGGAGGGCTTGTCGAAGCCGATCAGGAGCCGCAGCAGGGTCGACTTGCCGCATCCGCTGGGCCCCACCACCGCGACGAACTCTCCGGGCCGGACCCGGAGCGAGACGTCGTCGAGGACGAGCGGGCCGTCGTCGCTGTAGCGGAAGGAGAGCTTCTTGGCCTCGATGCCGCCGGAGAGCGTGCCGGGCTGGGCACTGGCACCGCGCACCTCGGGCGCCTCGTCCAGCACCGGCTTGATCTGCTCGAACATCGGCAGCGCGGCGGCGGCCGCGACGAACGCGCCGGTGATCTGGGTGACCGAGGTCAGCAGCATGGTCACCGCGGTGTTGAAGGTGAGGAACGAGGCGGCGGACATGGTGCCGCGGGCCGGGCCGGCCAGCAGCATGAACAGGGTCAGCGAGCACAGCGGCAGATAGACCGCGTTCAGGACGGTGGTCAGGTTCTTGATCCGGCCGGCCTTCTGCTGAAGCTCCCGGGAGCGGGCGAACTCCCGGGCCCAGGCCGCGTACGCGAAGCTCTCGGCCGCCGCGACCCGCAGCTTGGGCAGCCCGCGCAGGGTCTGGAACGCCTGGTTGTTGAGCTTGTTGCCGAGCTTGACCAGCCGCCGCTGCCAGCGCAGCTCCCACAGGCCCATGGCGAGGAACACCGCCCCGATGACGAGCAGCATGCCGATCGCGGCGAGCGCCAGCGGCACGCTGTAGACCAGCAGCAGGACGAGGTTCATCGCGCCGACCGTCGTGGACTGCACCGCCACCGGGCCGACACCGGACAGGACCCGCCGGACGGCGCTGATGCCCATCGCGGCACTGGCCAGCTCGCCGGTGGAGCGCTCGGTGAAGAACTTCGTCGGCAGCCGCAGCAGCCGGTCCCAGACGGCCGGCTGCAGCGCGCTCTCGATACGGCCCTCCAGCCGCAGCACGGTGAGGTTCTGCAGCAGCATGAAGGCGGCGGAGACGATGCTGGTGACGACGACCGCCAGGGAGACCTGGACGATCAGGCTGCGCTCCGCGGCGGGTACGTACACCCCGAGCACCTGGCCGGTCGCGAGGGGGACGAGCGCGCCGAGGCCGACCGTCACCAGTCCGCTCAGGGCCAGGTTGCGGACGTCGATCCGGGTCCCGCGCAGGCTGAAGCGCATCAGCCGCCACATGGTCAGCGGCCGTTCCGGCAGCGGGCGGTAGAACATCACCGCGCGCGGCTCGAACTCCCCGGCGTTGTCCTTGCCGATGCGCAGCCGCAGTCCGGAGGCCGGGTTGACGGCCTCGTAGCGGCCGCGGCGCCACAGCAGCGCCACCGGGGCACCGGACTTGGCGCGCTGTCCCACCAGCGGGCCGGTGTTCGTCCGCCACCAGCTCCCGGCGAGCCTGACCGCCCGGGTGCGGATCCGGGAGGCGACCGCGATCCGCTCGACCGGGGAGACCCGGTCGTTGACCGGGCCGCCCTTGGGGGGCTCGGTCAACGTGATGCCGGCCGCCTCGGCGACCGTCCGGCACACCGCGAAGGTGGCGTCGTCGCCGGCCCGTCCCGGCCCGTCACCGCCCCGCCCGGAGCGCTCCGACCGGCCGATGGAGGCCAGCAGCGCCTGGTCGGCCCGCTCGCGGACGGCCTCACCGGCCTTGATGCCGGCCGCGGTGCGGTCTTCGTGGGCACGCTCCAGCTGCTCGATCCAGCGGTCGACGGCGGACAGCAACCGGTACTGCTGGTTGACCATCTGCTGCCACAGCTCGGGGTCCACCAGCAGGTCGCCGGCCGCCTCCGCGCTGTAGGAGGCGCCGTACTGCACGCTGCCGGGCGGCACCGGCATCCACAGGATGTCGTCGTCGGCCACCGCGTCGTCGCCGGGCCGGCCGTCGAGCGGTGCCTCGAAGAGCACGCCCGAGCTGCGGGCCGTGCCCAGCGCGAAGGCGTGCTCCAGCGGGGAGGGCGCCTCGTGGCCGTACCCTCCTTGCGCGCCGTACTGCGCGAAGGCCCCGGTGTCCTGGTACTCGCCGTACGGCGCGTAGTCGTACCGCGGCAGCTCGCGCAGCGGGATCCGGCGCAGCCGGCAGTCCTGCGAGGGCCGGCCGAGCAGGGTGTGCTGGGGTCCCTCGACGGGGCCGAGCAGCAGGGTGCCGGCTTCGAGCCGGCCGAGGAAGTGCCAGTGCCCGGCCGCCGCGGCGTCGACCGCGAAGAGGTCCAGCGCACCGCCGGTGACCAGCCACAGCACCTGCGGCCCTTCGAGCGGAACGCTGCGCAGGCCGGTGCAGTCGACGGGTGCGCCGAGACCGCCCAACGCCTGCGTCACCGCGTCGGTCGCGCCCGGTTCCGCAGCCGGGGACGAAGAGACGGGCGGGGGCATGGCTGACACGTCAGTGCTCCTTCACCAGCTCGGCGTACGCGCCCCCGGCGGCGACCAGGTCCTCGTGCCGGCCTCGTTCGACGACCACGCCGTGGTCGAGGACCACGATCTCGTCGCTGTCGCGGACGGTGCTCAGCCGGTGGGCGATGACGACGCAGGCGCAGCCGCGTCGTCGCAGGTTGTCCATGATGATCTGCTCGGTCTGGGCGTCCAGGGCGCTGGTGACCTCGTCGAGGACCAGGATGCTGGGGCGCCGGACCAGGGCGCGGGCGATCTCCAGCCGCTGCCGCTGCCCGCCGGAGAAGTTGCGGCCGTCCTGTTCGACGCGGCTGTGGATGCCGTCGGGGCGCCGGGCGATGACGTCGTCGTAGAGCGCGGCGTCCTTCAGGGCGGTGACGACCGCGTCGTCGGGGATGGAGGGGTCCCACAGCGCCACGTTGTCGCGGACGGTGCCCTCGAAGAGGAAGACGTCCTGGTCGACGAAGGAGACGGAGGCGGCCAGCGCGCTGCGGGAGAGGTCCTCCAGGCGCTGTCCGTCGATGCGGATGGTGCCTTCCCAGGGGCTGTAGAGGCCGGAGATCAGCCGGGAGACGGTGGACTTCCCGCTGCCGGAGCCGCCGACGAGGGCGACCTGCCGGCCGGGGCCCACCGCGAGGGAGAAGCCGGTGAGCAGCGGTTTGTCCAGCGGGCTGTAGCCGAAGGTGATGTTCTCCAGCGTCACATGGCCGGTGAGCCGGCGGGTGCCGCCCGCCGTGCCCGGGCGCGAGTAGAGGGTGTCGGCGGGGAAGGACTCGACGTCCTTGAGGCGGGCCACGTCGGCGGCGAAGTCCTGGATCCGGCCGGCGACTCCGTTGAGCCGGGTGATGGGCGCGGTGAAGCGGGTCACCAGCGCCTGGAAGGCGACCAGCAGGCCGATGGAGATATGGCCCTCGACGGCCCGCATGCCGCCGATCCACAGGATCAGCGCGCTGTTGAGGGTGGCGAGGGTGGGGGCGACGACGGCCAGCCAGGCGCTCGGCACCCCGAGCCGCTGCTGTTCCTCCAGCGTGGCGGCGTGCTGGCCGGCCCAGCGGCGGAAGTAGCCGTTCTCCCCGCCGGTGGCCTTCATCGTCTCGATGAGCTGCAGGCCGGTGTAGGAGGTGTTGGTGAGCCGGGCGGTGTCGGCGCGCAGCTTCTGGGTGTGGGTGGCGCGCAGCCGGACGACGATCCGCATCGCGACGACGTTGAGCAGCGCGATCCCGATGCCGATGACGGTCAGCTGGGGGTCGTAGCTCCACAGCAGGAGCGCGTAGAGGACGACGACGATGCCGTCCACGCCCGCGGCGGCGAGGTCGCGGGCCAGGGTTTCGGCGACCGCGTCGTTGGACTGCAGCCGCTGGACCAGGTCGGCGGGGCTGCGCTGGGCGAAGAAGGTGACCGGCAGTCTGAGCAGATGGCGCAGGAAGCGGGCGCTGGTGAGGGTGGAGGAGATGATCCGGCCGCGCAGCAGGTTCGCCTGTTGCAGCCCGGTCAGTACGGCGGTGAGCACCACCATCGCGGCCATCGACGCGAAGAGCGGCCCCAGCAGCGAGGTCTGGTTGCCGATCAGGAACATGTCGATGTACGTCCGGCTGAGCGCGGGCACCGCGGCGCCGACCGCGACCAGCAGCAGGCTGGCGAGCAGCGCGGCCAGCAGGGTGCCGGTGGTACCGCGCAACCGGGCGGGCACGGCGCCGAGGACGCCGGGTTTGCGGCCGCCCTTGCGGAAGGACTCGGACGGCTCGAAGACCAGGGCGACGCCGGTGAAGCTGGTGTCGAAGTCCTCCGTCGCCACGAAGCGGCGGCCCTTGTCGGGGTCGTTGATGTGGACGCCGCGGCGGCCGAGGCGGCGGCCCATGCCGTCGTAGACGACGTAGTGGTTGAACTCCCAGAAGAGGATGGCCGGTGCCGTGACCTCGGCGAGCGCGGCCGGTTCCATCTGCATGCCCTTGGCCGTCAGGCCGTAGGAGCGGGCCGCCTTGAGCAGATTGCTGGCGCGGGAGCCGTCGCGGGAGACGCCGCAGGCGATCCGCAGCTCTTCGAGCGGGACGTGCTTTCCGTAGTGGGCCAGGACCATGGCCAAGGAGGCGGCCCCGCACTCCACCGCCTCCATCTGCAGGACGGTGGGCGTGCGGACGGTCTTCGGCTTCCCGGTCTTCGGTGCGGGCGGCGCTCCGCGTCGGGTACGGCGGGTGCCGGGCGCGGGCTCGGGGCGGTGCCGGCCGCGGCCGGGCGGCGGGAGTTGCTGCTGGCGGGCGGCGGCGGAGTCGTGGGGCGCGGTCACGGCAGCAGCCAATCGACCGGGTGCTGCGCGGCCAGGTGGACCGCTCCGGTGGCCAGCGTCATGGAGTCGACGGCGTAGGGCGGGCCGCCGGAGGTCGACCAGGCGTAGCCGGACTTGTTCTGCGGGGCGGCGTCGAGCTGCACCAGGACCGCGACGGGCTGGCCGTGTTGCGAGAACTGCTCACCGAGCTGGCTGCTGCCCAGGAAGGCGCCGATCCGCTGGCGGGTCTGGGCCATCCGGCCGACGGCCTTGACCCGGCCGCGCAGCACGCCGTACCGCTGGTTGGGCACGGACTGGACGGTGAGGTCCACCGGGGCGCCGACGGGGACGGTGGCGCCGCTCTCGGCCGGTACGTACAGCGTCGCCGTCAGGGGGTCGTCGGCGTGGGCGACGCGTTCCACGGAGGCCACGTCCGCTCCGGTGGTGACGACCGAGCCGATCGTGGCGACCATCGTGGTCAGCCGTCCGGCGGCGAGGGAGCGTACGACCGTGGTGCCCTGCGCGGTACGGACCTTGAGGACGGGGGTGCCGGCGGCCACCCGTCGGCCTTCCTCGGCGAGCACGGCGGTGACCTGGCCCGCGACGGGGCTCTGCAGGATGTAGCTGCCCTGGCCGTAGGTGAGGATTCCGGGTGCGTTGAGGGTGGCGGAGACGGTTCCGGTCACCGCCCAGACGGCCGCGGCGACCACGACGAGGACCGTGACGATCAGCACGAGCCAGCCCTGTGGCCGGGCGAAGCGCACCGGCAGATCGATTTCCTCGGGCGACTGCAGCTTGGAAAGGGCCTGTTGGCGGAACTGCACGACACTCTTCCCTCAACCGCAGTGTTCTGTCAGACGGATGGCGGCCGGGTGCCCCGGGGCCCGGGCGAGCCGGGCGGGTCCGGGGCACACGGCCCGGGGGGGGGGGGGGGGGGGGGGGGGGGGCCCCCTTTCTTCCCCCCCCCCCCCCCCCCCCCCGTGGGCGGGGGGGGGGTGCCCTACGAGAGGTCCCTCCCCGCTGGCCCCCCGTTGGG
>NZ_JBVIRA010000001.1:1761-17142 GCF_055576575.1 Streptomyces sp. NPDC033270 | reverse complement strand
GAGAGGTTTGGGGGGAAAACCGCCCACCCCTTTTTCCCACACCTGAGGTGTTTTGAAGGGGGGGGGGTGGCGGGTTCCCTGGGTGCAGGGGCGAGCCGGGCGGGTCCGGGGCACACGGCCCGGCAGGTCGGCAAGGAGGGGGCGCCGACCTGCCGTTGTCACCGTTCAAAGCCGGCTGTGCCGCTCAGCGGCACAGAGGGGCTCAGAGACCGGAGACGAGGCCCGTGACGGCGCCGGTGTTCACGCCGGTGGTGCCCTGAACCAGGCCGGTGACCTCGCCGACGAGGGGGGAGACCGGGGCAACGGAGTCAACGGTGCCGGTCACGGAACCGACCACGCCGCCGACGAGGCCACCGGACACGTTGTCCAGGTCGGCGTCGGAGATTTCCTGGGTCTGAACCTGGGGGGTGGAGTTCATGATGTTTCCCTTCGGATGAATATCTCGAAAAAGCTGCGGCCGAACCGTCCGGTGGGCTGGTCCGACCACGGCAGCGGGAGTCCGGGCCCGAAATCGGGAACCGTTGGTGTGACTCCCGCAGTGCGAAGGATCAAAGCATGCAGGCGCGTTGTGCGGCTAATCCGACTGCCGTCGAACCGGACGTCGAAGCTCCGCCAAATTACGCGGCGTGCACGCACATCCATGAATCGGTGGCAGCTTCTTCACAACTCCTGCGGTTTCCTCTCCAGGGATGCGCCGGACCCTCGTTCGACGAACGGGACATTCCCGCACCAAACCACTGATCCGCAGGTCAGCGCAGGTATCCGGCACCGGAGTCCGTGTGCCGACTGCGCATTCGGTGTGCAGATTCCTTGAAGGCGGTCAATTTTTACGGCACTTGACCACCCGCCAGCTACAGAACTCCACAGCCCCATCCCCACCGAACCCCGCCGAATGTTGCAAGAGCTTTAACTGCGCCCGATTCACCCACATTTCCCGGGCCGGCATTGCGGCCGTAGAACGTATTGAACGGAATCATCAGCACTATCCGTGCGTCATTCCGAAGCAATCGGATCGACCGCGCCGAGAACGGACATAACCGCATAACGGCACGGCTTCCGACTCGGCGGAAAAGGGCGATTTACCGCCGGTATCACCCCGGTGGCAGCCCGCTTCCGGTTGGGGCACCGTGAAGGGGGACCCGGCAACAGGGACGGGAAGGGCCGGGCACGCCGGGAAGGAGCCGCCTACGTGGAGCCCGTCGAGGCGCTGGAGCGCATCGCCTTCCTCCTGGAGCGCCAGGGGGCGGCGACCTATCGCGTACAGGCCTTCCGCACGGCCGCCACGGCGATCGCCGCCCTGCCGGACGACGAGGTGCGCACCCGCGCGGACCACCACTCGCTGGGGCGCCTGAAGGGGCTCGGGCCCAAAACCACCCGGGTGGTCGAAGAGGCGCTCGTGGGCGTGCGGCCCGAATATCTCGCCCGCCTGGAGGACGAGGTGGGCGGACCGCTGGTCGAGGGGGGAGCGGGAGCGCGGCTGCGGCAGGCGCTGCGCGGCGACTGCCATCTGCACTCGGACTGGTCGGACGGGGGCAGCCCGGTCGAGGCGATGGCCAGGGCCGCCCGCGACCTCGGCCACGACTGGTGTGCGCTGACCGACCACTCCCCCCGGCTCACCGTCGCCCGCGGACTGACCGCCGAGCGGCTGCGGCGGCAACTGGCACTGGTGGCGGAGGTCAACGAGCGGCTGGCGCCGTTCCGGCTGCTGACCGGGATCGAGTGCGACATCCTCGACGACGGCACCCTCGACCAGGAGCCGGAGCTGCTGGACCAGCTCGATGTGGTGGTCGCCTCGGTGCACTCCAAGCTGCGCATGGACAAGGCGCCGATGACCCGGCGGCTGCTGGCCGCGGTCCGCAATCCGCTGGTGGACGTCCTCGGCCACTGCACCGGGCGGCAGATCACCGGCAAGCCGCGCCCGGAGTCGCAGTTCGACGCCGAGGCGGTGTTCGCGGCCTGCGCCGAACACCACACGGCCGTGGAGATCAACTGCCGTCCCGACCGCTTCGATCCCCCGCGCCGACTGCTCCGTCAGGCGCTGGCGGCCGGGACCCTGTTCGCCATCGACAGCGACGCGCACGCGCCGGGCCAACTGGACTGGCAGATCTACGGCTGCGCCCGCGCCGAGGAGTGCGGCGTGCCGGCGGAGCGGGTCATCAACACCTGGACACGGCGCCAGTTGGCCACCTGGACCACAACCGGCCGCACACCGCGCCGGTGAGCCGACGGCCGGTCAGGCTGGGGCCGGCGCGGCGGCGGGCGCGACCGGGGTGAGCCGCAGCACCACGACGTACGCGACGACCACCGCGACGATCACCAGCGGCATGACCGTGAGCCCGTTGCTGCCCATCAGCAGCGTGGCCAGCAGCACCGAGCTCATCGGAAGCCGGAGCATCGCCACCGCCATCGCCCCGACCCCCATCGCGAACGCCGGGGTGAGCGACAGGCCCGGCAGATGGGACAGCGCCACACCGCCCGCCTCCCCGATGAACAGCGCCGGAAAGATCGGACCGCCCCGGAAGGCGCTCAGCGAGGCGCAGTACGCCAGGCTCTTGCAGAGCACGAGCAGCAGCAGTACCGCCACCGAATAGCCGGCGGCGCCGCCATGGACCAGCGACCCCAGCGCCGACTGCCCCGAGTAGAGCACCTCGGTGGCGGGCTTGCCGGTGGCCGCCGCGAATCCGACCGCCAGCCCGCCGACCACCAGGCCCATCAGCACCGTCGCGGGTACCCGGTGCCGCGCGACGCGCGCCTTCAGCAGCTGCGCGAGCCGCCGTACGCCGGTCGCGAGGAACGCGGCCGCCAGCCCGATGACCACGGCCCAGCCGAACTCCCCGGCCATCGGCTCCGCGGCCGTGGGGACGTCGTCCAGCGTGAGCGCGTACGTGCCGAGGCCGGTCCAGTCCCCCAGCCCGGTGAAGATCAGCGCCCCCAGACCGGACGCGAGCAGGCCGGGCAGCAGCACCATCCCCAGCATCGGACCGCCCAGCCCCACCACCTCCATCACCAGGAAGGCGCCCAGGAGCGGGGAGCCGAGCAGGGCGCTGATCGCCGCGAAGCTGCCGGCGGCACCCACCACGGGCAGGGTCCGCTTCGGCAGGCCCGGGTTCATCAGCCGTACGGCACACACGGCCAGCCCGCCGCCGAGGGCGATCAGCGGCGCCTCCGGGCCGAGCACCACGCCGAAGCCGAGGCACGCCAGGGCGGCGAGCACGATGCCGGGCAGGGCGGCGGGCGGCGGGGCGCCGCCGAGCGCCAGGCCGTCGGCCGGCTCATGGCCGCCGTTGCCGGGCAGGTAGCGGATGATCGGCCCGACCAGCAGACCGGCCACCGCGAGCATCGGCACCGGCCACCACAGCGGTGTCCCGGCTAGGGCCTGTCCGATGGGTCAGGGTCGGAAAGGCCGCGGCGTCTGGTGCGGTGCATCGCAAGGCGCCGGAGCGTCTCGATAGCGGAGCTATCGGGACGCTCCGGCAACGCCGCGAGGTGCCGTGCCAGACGCCGCGGACCCGGCCATGACCCATCGGACAGGCCCTAAGCCCAGCGCCCGCGGCAGATCGTGCTCGATCAGCGGTTCCAGCGCATGGACCAGCGCGAGAAAGCCGAAGGAGGCGGCGCACACCGGGACGCCGATCACCGCCGCCACCAGCAGCAGCTTCAGATACCCGCGGGTGCGCACCAGCGCGTAGGGATCCCGCGGCACCGTGGCCGGCGCCTCGCCGACCGGGCCGGTGGGGCCGACCGCCATCGCCTCGCCTCCTCGCCGCCGCGACGAGCCTGCCACGGCCGGCTCACCCCGGCGGGCACGACGCGGGGCCGGACCCCCGAACGCCGCGATCTCACCCCTGCGCGGCCGCGGCCTCCTGGAGGGCGGCCAGGACCGGGCGGAACAGCGGATGCTCCTCGGCTCCACGGCGTACCGCGGCGAAGACCCGGCGGGTGGGCACCACCCCGTCGACCGGCCGGACCACCACCCCCGTCAGGTCCACGTCGCGCAGGGCCGAGCGGGGGACCAGGGCCACGCCGGCCGCGGCGGAGGCCAGGGCGACCACCGCCCGGAAGTCGTCGGAGGAGTGCTCCAGACGCGGCTCGAATCCGGCGTACTCGCAGGCCAGGACGACCACGTCATGGCAGGGGTTGCCCTGGTACGGGCCGATCCAGGGGTCCTCGGCGAGGTCGGCGACCGCCACCTGTTCCGCTTGTGCCAGGCGGTGGTCGGTCGGCAGTACGGCGTCGAACGGCTCGGCGTACAGCGGCAGACGGGTCAGCCGTGGATCGTCCGCGCGGGGCGCGCCCCGGTATTCGACGGCCACCGCCACATCGACCTGCCGGTCGAGGACCATCCGCAGGCTGGCGTCGCCCTCGGCGTCCTGAACGCGGACCTGTATGCCGGGTGCGGAGCGGGCGAGGGCGGTGAGCGCGGGCGCGACGACCAGGCCGATACCGGTGGCGAAGGCCGCGACGGTCACCGTGCCCGCCTCGCCCGAGCCGTACGCGGCCAGCTCGGACTCGGCGCGCTCCAGCTGGGCCAGGACCGCGTTGGCGTGGGAGAGCAGGATGTCGCCCGCGGCGGTCAGCCGCACGCCGCGGGCGCTGCGCTCCACCAGGCGGTGGCCGGTCTCCTGTTCCAGGGCGGCCAGCTGCTGGGAGACCGCCGAGGGCGTGAGATAGAGCGCGGCGGCCGCGGCGGTGACCGTGCGGTGGTCGGCCACCGCACGCAGGATGTGCAGCCGTCGTGCTTCGATCATGCGGCTATTTTCGCAGGCCGCGCCCGCTGGTCCTCACACGCCGGAAGCGGGCTCCGCCTCGGCCGCCATGTCGGACCGCGCCGCCACGAAGGCGTCCACGGCGCGGTGGACGTCCTCGGTGGAGTGGGCGGCCGACAGCTGTACGCGGATGCGCGCCTGGCCCTGCGGGACCACCGGGTAGGAGAAGCCGATGACGTACACCCCGCGCTCCAGGAGCAGCTCCGCCATCCGGGCCGCCTCGGCCGCGTCACCGATCATGACGGGGGCGATGGCATGGTCGCCGGGCAGGACGTCGAAGCCCTCCTCGGTCATCCGGGAGCGGAACAGCGCGGTGTTCGCGTGCAGCCGTTCGCGCAGGTCGCCGGCCTTCTCCAGCAGGTCCAGGACCGTGAGCGAGGCGGCGGCGATCACCGGGGCGAGCGAGTTGGAGAAGAGGTACGGGCGGGAGCGCTGGCGCAGCAGCGCGACGATCTCGGCGCGGGCCGCGACATAGCCGCCGGAGGCACCGCCCAGGGCCTTGCCGAGGGTGCCGGTGATGATGTCGACCCGGTCCATCACGTCGTGGAGTTCGGGGGTGCCGCGGCCGCCGGGGCCGACGAAGCCGACCGCGTGCGAGTCGTCGACCATCACCATGGCGCCGTAGCGGTCGGCCAGGTCGCAGATCTCGCGCAGCGGCGCGACATAGCCGTCCATGGAGAAGACACCGTCGGTGACGATCAGCTTGCGCCCGGCGCCCTCGGCCTCCTTCAGCTGGCGCTCCAGGTCGGCCATGTCGCGGTTGGCGTAGCGGAAGCGGCGGGCCTTGCACAGCCGGATGCCGTCGATGATGGAGGCGTGGTTGAGGGCGTCGGAGATGACCGCGTCGTCCGGGCCGAGCAGGGTCTCGAAGACGCCGCCGTTGGCGTCGAAGCAGGAGGAGTACAAGATGGTGTCCTCCTGGCCCAGGAAGCCGGCGATCCGCTGCTCCAGCTCCTTGTGGACCTCCTGGGTGCCGCAGATGAAGCGGACCGAGGCGAGGCCGTAGCCCCAGCGGTCGAGGGCTCCATGGGCGGCCGCGACGACCTCGGGGTGGTCGGCGAGGCCGAGGTAGTTGTTGGCGCAGAAGTTGAGGACCTCGCCGGGGTTGCCGCCCGCGGTGACCGCGACGGTGGCGGACTGCGGGGTGCCGATGACGCGCTCGGGCTTGTGCAGTCCGGCGGCGCGGATCTCGTCGAGGGTGCCGCGCAGTTCGTCACGTACGGAGTCGAACATCAGGGTTTTCTCCAGGAGTCGGGGTGATACGGCGGGCCGTGCCGCGGAGCCGGGGGCCGGGGTTCAAACAGTCCAGTCGAGGATGATCTTGCCGCTGCGGCCGCTCGCGGCGTCGTCGAAGGCGGCGTCGAAGTCCTGGTACGGGTAGCGGCCGGTGATCACGGGTGCCAGGTCGAGACCGCCCTCCAGCAGTACGGACATCGCGTACCAGGTCTCGAACATCTCCCGGCCGTAGATGCCCTTGATCGTGATCATGGAGGTGACGATCCGGGCCCAGTCGACGGGGAAGTCCTGGGCGGGCAGGCCGAGGACGGCGATCCGGCCGCCGTGCGTCATGTTGGCGATCATGTCGCGCATCGCCTCGGGCCGGCCGGACATCTCCAGGCCGATGTCGAAGCCCTCGCGCAGCCCCAGCACGCGCTGCCCCTCGGCGATCGTCGCGTCGGCGACGTTGAGGGCGAGGCTGACGCCGACCTTGCGGGCGAGCGCCAGGCGCGACTCGCTGACGTCCGTGATCATGACGTTGCGGGCGCCGGCGTGCCGAGCGACGGCCGCGGCCATGATGCCGATCGGTCCGGCGCCGGTGATCAGCACGTCCTCGCCGACCAGCGGGAACGACAGCGCGGTGTGCACGGCGTTGCCGAACGGGTCGAAGACGGCGGCGATGTCGAGGTCGACGGGGCTGCGGTGCACCCACACGTTGCCGGCGGGCAGCGCCACGTACTCCGCGAAGGCGCCGTCCCGGCCGACGCCGAGGCCGACGGTGGCGCGGCACAGATGGCGACGGCCGGCCAGGCAGTTGCGGCACTTGCCGCAGACCAGGTGCCCCTCGCCGCTGACCAGGTCACCGGGCTTGATGTCGGCCACCTCGCGGCCGGTGTGCACCACTTCGCCGACGAACTCGTGGCCGATGGTCAGCGGGGTGGCGATCGACTGCTGCGCCCAGCCGTCCCAGGCCCGGATGTGCAGGTCCGTACCGCAAATACCGGTGCGCAGGACCTTGATCAGTACGTCACCCGGCCCACAGTCCGGCTCGGGGACCTCCGTGAGCCACAGTCCCGGCTCCGCCTTCTGCTTGACCAGTGCCTTCACCGCGCCGGCTCCCGTGGGTAGGTAAGAGTGCTGTGACCTGCCGGGAGGCGTATATCGGCCACCCGGTCTCGATCTGGAAATCTTCCGTATGCCGGGCTTGAGGTCCATCGAGGTTTTCTTAAGCAGGGTCACAGCTGCCCTTTACGCCCCACCGGTCCCGGGGCTCCCTGCGGTCGCGGAGCCCGGGGAGTGTAGGGGTTCGCCAACGCGAACGGCGGAATTCATCACAGGTTGAGTGGCCGTGAGACCGGGGTGGGCGGCGCTACGTAGGACTGGGTGAGCAACTCGCACGGGTGCTGACGCGACGCACCGCGGCCTCCCGTGTGCTTCGTCCCTGTGCGTCCCTGGAGGTCAGTGAATTGAGCCACCGACATGTGAACAAGCGGACGGGCGCCGTCGCCGGGGCGGCCGCGGCCGCCATCGCGGCCGCGGCGATCCTGCTCCCCGACGCCAATGCGAGCACGGACCGGCCACCGGTCCCCCGGACGTTCGGCGCCCACGCGGCCACCCAGCTGGCGACGTCGCTCAAGGCGGACCTCGGGGACCAGACCGCCGGCTGGTACCTGGACGGTGCGAACGGCCACCTGGTCATGAACGTCCTGTCGGAGGACGACGCCGAGAGCGTCCGGGCCAAGGGCGCGGTCGCCAAGGTCGTCCGCAACAGCATGACCGCGCTGAAGGCCGGCACCCAGACCCTGCGCGAGAGCGCCGCGGTGCCCGGCACGGCGTGGTCGATCGACCCGAAGACCAACAAGATCGTGGTGCTGGCCGACAGAACGGTCACCGGCGCCAAGATGGCCACGCTGACCAAGGCCGCCGGCGGTATGCGCGAGCTGGTCACGGTCAAGCGGTCCCAGGGCGAGTTCCAGCGGTACGACGGCGGGGGCGCGGGCAACGCCGCGGGAAGCGGAGGCGCGGGCGGGAACGCCGGCGGGAACGCGGGCGGCGCAAATGCGGGCGGTGCCGCGGGCGGCGGGAACGCGGGTGGTCAGAACGCCGGTGGCGCCGCGGGCGGCGGGGACGCCGGAGGCGGCGGCGCGGCCGCCGGGCCGATCGGCGGCAGCGCCATCTTCGGCGGCAACGCCCGCTGCTCCCTGGGCTTCAACGTCACGGTCAAGGGCGCCCCCGCGTTCCTCACGGCGGGGCACTGCGGCAACGACTCACCGACCTGGTCGGCGGACCAGGGCGGCGGCCAGCCGCTGGGCACGGTCGCCGACTCCAAGTTCCCCAAGACCGACTTCGCGCTGGTCACCTACGACGACACGGCCGCCCAGCCGCAGAGCGCGGTCGACCTGGGCAACGGCAGCACCCAGCAGATCACCAAGGCCGCGGAGGCCGCCGTCGGCATGAAGGTGCAGCGGTCGGGCTCCACCACCGGGCTCCACGACGGCACCGTCACCGGCCTGGACGCCACGGTGAACTACGGCAACGGCGACATCGTCAACGGCCTCATACAGACGGACGTCTGCGCGGAGCCCGGCGACAGCGGCGGCTCGATGTTCTCCGGCGACTCGGCCGTCGGACTGACCTCGGGCGGCAGCGGCGACTGCACCCAGGGCGGCGAGACCTTCTTCCAGCCGGTCACCGACGCCCTGGAGGCCACGGGGGCCGAGATCGGTGCCGGTGGCGGCGGAGGCGGCGCGGACGCCGGAGCGCAGGCCCCGGGCACCGGTACGCAGGACCCCGGAACCGGCACCGAGGACCCGGGCACCGGCACCGGGGCGGAAGACCCGGGCACGGCCACCGAAGACCCGGGCACGGGAACCGAAGACCCCGGCGCGGGCATGGACGACCCCGGCGCCGACCCCGGCATGGATGGCGGTGATTCCCTGAACTGACCACACACTCCCGGAGGTTCGCCTTCCGCAACGGCCCCGCCCACCCCCCTTATCCCCTGTGGGCGGGGCCACTGAGAACCACGAGACCCCTGGGCGAGGCGGAACCATAGCGACCGCCGACGGAGCGGTGCCAGAATGACCGGCCCTACTCCGACCCTTCCTCAGGGGCACCATGGCGTCGAACGAACTCGATTCCCTCACACCCCTCCCTCCCGTGATCCCGGTCTTCCACGGAGCCGGACATCTGCTCCGTCTGATAGCCGACCTGGTACGCAGGCCACGCCGCCGGGAGTGCCCGGAGCCGGTGCGGCACCGCGGAGTGGCCCAGGGGCGCGAGGGCCTGCCGGTGGTCTGCCTGGTCGGCGGGGACGACCACGCCCAACTCGCCAAGGGCATCAGCTACTTCCTCAGCCACGCCGACCCCCGACGGGTGCCGCACGTACTGCACGACCTCGAAGCCGGCGCACCGCTCGCCGACCCGGAGTCCGTCGACGCGGTGCGCCGCACCCTGGAGCGGCTGGCGCAGGGCTTCGCCCTCAGCGTCAACGGCAACGACGGACGGGTCCGCTTCCGCCGGTTCGGGCTGGTCAACTGGCTGATGCAGGTGGGCGCCGACAGCGGCCGCGACCACCCGGGCGATGTGGAGGGCAACGACCACACCCTGCTCCAGGGCCTGCGGGAGCGGGAGTTCCGGCGCCGGCGGCTGTTCGGGCTGCTGCGCTCCCCGGAGACCGAGCTCGCGGTGGACGGCAAGGTGCCGTGGTGGGTGTGGCTGTTCGCGGTGCACGTCTTTCCGCTCGCTTGGTTCCGGATCCGCCGCGGGCTGAGCTGCGAGTACCGCTGGCTGCTCAACCAGCCCTACCTCGCACCGCGCGACCCGGGCACCTTCACCGGGTTCGCCGAGCGGCTGACCGCGCCCCACAACGAGGTCGAAGACCCCGAACAGTTACGGAAGTTGATGGTCAACGCGTTCCTGGAGGATCTGCGCGTCGCCTTCCGCCGCCGCATCTGGCGGCCCCGGACAGCCCGGCGCACCGCGTACTGCGTGGCGCTGCTGGACGGTCTGGGTCCGGACACCTGCGGCTATCCGCTGCTCCGGACGATCATCGACGTACGCAACGAGACCGGCGCGTTCGACCCGCTGCTGGTCGTCGCCTGCGGCGCCGAGCCGCCCGCCGAGGGCACCGGGGTCCGCGCCGACTGGGGCCGGCGTGAGCTGTGGCGGCTCTCCGACCGGCTCTACGGCGGCTGGCGGGACACCTTTCTGCACCAGGGCCGGGCCCGCAACCGCGCACCGTGGTACCTGCCGGTCAGCGTGCCCCGGCTGATGCCGCCCACCGAGGAGAGCTACGAGCTGACGCGGCGGCTGGAGGTCGCCCAGGACGCCCGGCTGCGGATCCCCGAACCACCGCTGTGGGCCCGCCGGGTGGTGTCGGTGGCCGCGGCCTGCTCGGCGGTCCTCGCGCTGCTGGGGGCGGGCGGGCTGGTGCTGGGCGCCGAGAGCGGCTACCGGCAGGCGCACTGCGGTCTGAGCCGGTTCGACGACGACGCCGACACCCTGCTCACCGCGGAGACCGGCGAGTGCATCGGGGTGGCACGGCACGGCTTCACCTTCCACTCCCCCGACCCGTCGCTCGACCGGACCCTGCAGACCATCTACGCCCAGAACACCCGCGCCGAGGAGGCGCACCAGGCGGCGCCGGAACGCCCCTTCGTCACCCTCGTCCATCTGTCCGCGCTGCTCAGCGTCTCGGGCAAGCCCTCGGGGCAGCTCGCCTACGGGCGCGAGGCGCTGCAGGGCGCGGCGAGCGCCCAGTCCCGGCAGCTGCGCAGCACCGGTGCCACCGAGCCGATCCTGCGGATCTTCCCCGCCAACGCCGGATCGGGGATGCGCTTCGGCACGCGGGTGGTGGACATCCTGGAGCGGCTCCAGCAGCAGGACCCCTCCCTCGTCGGGGTCACCGGGCTCGACCAGAGCCGGGAGGCGACCAACCGGACGATACGGCGGCTGACCGCGGTGGGGCTGCCGATGGTGGCCACCACCCTGTCCGCGGACACGCTGGTGCGGCAGTCCCCGATGTACTTCCAGGTGTCGCCGCAGAACACCCGCGAGGCGGAGGTCGCCGCGGCGTACGTCGACCACCTCGTGGGACAGGGCACGGGCAGTTCGGCCCGGCATGTGCGGATCATCGGTTCCGCCGATCCCAGCGACACCTACAGCAAGACGCTCGGCGACGATGCCGCCCGGCGTTTCCGGGCCCGCGGATTCCAGGTCGAAAGGACGGTGTTCACCCCGCCCCCGCCGCCGGGTGAGGATCCCTCGTCCGACGCCCCCGGCCCCGGGACGGTCGGCCAGCGAAGCTGCTCCTACCAGGGTGTGGTGTTCTACGCGGGGCGCTCGGAGGACTTCGAGGCGCTGCTCGGCGGGATCAACGAGTCCTGCAACTCCGATCCGCCCACGCTGATCGGCGGTGACGACGTGGCGCGGCTGGCCGCGGACGCGGACCGGCGCGAGCACTACCCCGGAATCCCCTACGACTTCCTGGACTTCACCCTCGGCTCGGCGCACTGCGACGGCACCAGCGAGCTGTACGCGGAGCTGAGCCGGCTCTTCCCCGACGAGTGCGCGAAGGTGCCCAACTCCTCCCTGGACGGCCATGCGGCGCTCGGCTTCGACGCTGTCAAGCTGTACATCAACGCGGTCAAGCAGTTGCGTGAGGAGGCCGCCCAGATGCCGCTGACGCCGCCCGCGGTGTGGCATGCGATCAGCGGCGTCCACGGCGACGCGGCGCTGGACGGGGAGAGCGGGATCATCAGCTTCGGCGGTGATGTGGACCGCCAGGTCCCGTTGGACAAGCTGCTGTCGGTGCAGCGCATCGACGGCGTGGGCCGGCCGACCCAGGCCGGGTTCTGTGGCCGGGTCGGCGGGAAGCGGCAGTCGGCGTGGTGCCCGCCGCTGGAGCCGGAGCAGGGCCGCTGAGGTGCGGGGGTCAGTCCGCGGTGACGGTGAAGATGCCGCCCTCGGGGTCGCGGATCATCGCCTGCCGGCCCGCGCCCTCGGCGCCCGGGGTCACGGGGGTGACGGTGCCGCCGGCGGCGACCGCGGCGGCCGTCACCTTCTCGATGTCACGGACCGGGAAGTGGACGTGCCAGCGGGGGCGCACCCGCGGGTCCGGGGCGGACTCCACGGCGCCGCCGTGCAGGGTGGCGACGGTGTGCGTACCGTCGCGGACGATCACCTGGTCGTGTTCGTAGGTCACATCGCAGCCGCCGGGCTCCTCGGAGGCCCAGCCGAAGACCTCCGCGTAGAAGATCGCGGCTTCGAAGGCGTCACGAGTGCGCAGTTCCAGGGAGGCGGGCGCGTTGCCCTGCCCGACCGACCAGGCCAGCGTCTGGCCCTCCCAGAAGCCGAAGGTGGCTCCGTCCCGGTCGGCGGCGAGGGCGGCGCGTCCGGGGCCGATCTTGAGCGGGCCGACGGCGACGGTCGCACCGCGCTCACGGATCCGGCCCGCGGTGTCGTCGGCGTCCTCCACCGCGAAGTACGCGGTCCAGACCACGGCGATCTGGAGGCTCTTGGCGAGGGCACCGACACCGGCCACCGGCTCGCCGTCCAGCAGGGCGATGGAGAACTCGTCGCCGAGACTGGCCCGGCGGAACCGCCAGTCCAGGACCGCGGAGTAGAACCCCTGCGCGGCCTCCAGGTCGCGGGCCAGCAGGCTGACCCAGCACGGAGCGCCCCGTACCGGGGTCGTGGGCCGATGGGCCGACATGACATCTGCCTCCTGTCGCTCGCACCCTCTCCCACTGTGCCAGCGACACCGCGGGGCCGCACCAAGGGCGCGGCTCGTCGGGCAACGCGGTTGTGCCGGTCTTGATCAGGCTCGATGCTGTAGGTACTGAACCGGGCTGGGTTGATGCCATGAACGCATGGAACGCGGCCGAGAGCGCCGACTTCCGTGGTCCCCTCGACGTCACCAGGGCGGCCACGGTGGTTCTGGATGCCCGGGACCTGGTCATCGGCTGGAGTCCGGCGGCCCGGCGGCTCCTCGGGTATGCGCCGGACGAGATCATCGGCCGCCCTTTGGAGACCTTCCTGCCGGCCGCCGAGGCGGCCGGGCCCGCGTGGGCCGAACGGGCCCCGGAGGCGTCGCTCAGCGGGAGCGAGCCCCGTACGGCGCGGCACCGGGACGGCCGGCTGCTGCCGGTGGCGATCACCACCTGCGCGCTGAGCGTCCCCGCCGACGCGGGTGCCGCCCCGGCCCGCGTCCTGGTCGCGGCCGCGCTGGACGAACAACAGGTGTGGGACTCCCAGCAGTCGATGCTCCACGGACTCGCCACCCAGTCCCCGGTGGGCCTGGGCATCTACTCCACCGATCTGCGGCTGACCTGGGCGAACACCGCGTATGTGCGGGAGATAGGGCAGCCACTGCGGGAGTTCCTCGGCACCCGGGCCGACGAGCTGTACCCCGACGGCGAGTTCGTGACCGAGGGGTATCCGCGCACCCTCGAAGAGGTCATGAACAACGTCCTCGACACCGGCGAACCGATCCTCGACCTGCACTTCGTCGGCCAGCAGCCCTCCGACCCGGGCCCCGATCACGTCTGGTCGTGCTCCTACTACCGGCTGCAGGACGCCCGCGGGCAGGTGATCGGGGTGTGCGAGGACGCCTTCGACATCACCGAGCGCTATCAGGCGCAACGCCGGCTGAACCTGCTGGTGGCGGCCGGTACCCGGATCGGCACCACGCTCGACATGGCCGTCACCGCCCGGGAGATGACCGAGGTGGCGGTGCCGGACTTCGCCACCATGGTCGCCGTCGACCTGGTGCAGTCGGTGCTGGAGGGCGCGGAGCCGGATCCGGGCAACGGCACCCTGCCCACACTGGTCCGGGTCGCCACCCGCCGCGCCGACGACCCGCCCGGCGCCCCGCCGCACGACCCGTACCGCGTCGCGTACCCGCCCGGTTCGCTGCCGTACCGCAGCCTGTCCTCCGGCGGGATGGTGCGCGGGGAGAGCAGCATGGTCGTGCCGCTGCGGTCCGGCGGGGCTCCGATGGGCCTGGTGACCTTCAGCCGCGGGGAGCTGCCCTCGCTCTTCGACAAGGGTGAGGTCGCGCTGGCCGACGAGCTGGTCACCCGAACGGCGGTGTGCCTGGACAACGCCCGCCGCTTCACCCGGGAGCACACCGCCGCACTGACCCTCCAGCGCAATCTGCTGCCGCAGCATCTGCCCGAGCAGTCCGCGGTGGATCTGGCCTACCGCTATCTGCCCAGCGACGAGGGGGCCGGCGTCGGCGGCGACTGGTTCGACGTCATCGAGCTGTCCGGCACCCGGGTCGGGCTGGTCGTCGGCGACGTCGTCGGCCATGGCCTGGAGGCGGCCGCCACCATGGGGCGGCTGAGGACGACCGTACGCGCCCTGGCCCGGCTCGACCTCTCCCCCGACGAGCTGCTGAGCCGGCTCGACGACCTGGTGGGGCAGACCGCCGAGGACCGGGCGGACCGGAGCGGCACCGATGCCGCCCCGGACGATGTCGCCACCGGCGTGACCTGCCTGTACGCGGTCTACGACCCCGTCTCACGGCACTGCACGATGGCGCGGGCCGGCCATCTGCCACCGGCCGTGGTCGACGCGGACGGCGCACTGTACTTCCCGGATCTGCCGGCCGGCCCGCCACTGGGCCTCGGGGGCCTGCCGTTCGAATCGCTGGAGCTCGAACTGCCGGTGGGCAGCCTGATCGCGCTCTTCACGGACGGGCTGGTCGAGGCCCGCGAGCGGGATGTGGACGAGGGGCTGGAGCTGCTGGGCCGGGTGCTGGCCGACCACCGCGCACCGCTGGACGAGCTGTGCGACCGGGCCCTTGCGGAGCTGTTGCCGGACGGCCCGGCCGCCGACGACTCCGCGCTGCTGCTGGTGCGCACCCGCGAGCTGGACGCCCGGCAGGTCGCGGCCTGGGAGCTGCCCGCCGAGCCGGCCGCGGTGGGCCGGGCCCGGGAGCTGGCCACCGGGCAACTGCGCAAGTGGGGCCTGGAGGAGTTGTCGTACGCCACCGAACTCGTGGTCAGCGAGCTGGTCACCAATGCGGTACGGCACGCCTCGGGGCCGCTGCATCTGCGCCTGCTGCGCGACCTGACGTTGCTGACCGAGGTCTCCGACACCGGTCACACCTCCCCGCACCTCCGGCACGCCGCCAGCGACGACGAGGGCGGGCGGGGGCTGTTCATCGTCGCGCAGCTCGTCCAGCGCTGGGGGACGCGCTACACGCCGTACGGCAAGACGATCTGGACGGAGCAGGCGTTTCCACCGCACTATCCCGGGGCCCGGCGGCCGTCGGCCGGCCCTGCGCCGGCTTAGGGCCCGTCCGATGGATCAGGCCTAGGGCCTGTCCGATGGGTCAGGGGGTGGAGGCCCCCGCTCCCCCCCCCCCCTACAACACACGGGGGGTGGGGGT
>NZ_JBVIRA010000001.1:0-1751 GCF_055576575.1 Streptomyces sp. NPDC033270 | reverse complement strand
TACCCCCAAAGGAGGCCATGTGCCCTGTGGGCTGCCCTCCCCCCCCTCCCCCCCCCCCCCCCCCCCCCCCCCCCCAGGCCCTAGGGGGTGCGGGTGTTCGAAGCCGGTCCCATGATGGAACCAAGCGAGGTCCCGGCGACCCGGCGGGCGCGGACGAAGGAGGACCTGTGACGACCAATGGCAGAGAGCAGTCGGCCCAGCACCGGCCGACCCAGCTGTACACCGGTAGCGAGCGGCCCTACGACCCGGAGGATCTGGTGAAGGCCTCCGGACGCGAGCCCACCCCCCAGAGCCTGGAATGGGCCAAGCGCCTCATCGCCGAGGAGGGGCCCGGCGCCATCGAGCGGTATCTGCCGTGAATCCCTGAGGCCGGCACCCGTACCGCCTGCGGGGTGCGGAGCCATACAGAGAGGGACATCGACGTGCCGACGGTCGGCACGTCGATGCCGCGCGCTGCGGCGGGCCGCCCGCCCGGCAAAACCGCTTCCGAGGGCCCGCACCGGTCGGGAAGATCCCCTCGGCCGTCTCCCGGGCCGCGCCGGAGCGTTCCGGCCCCGGCGGACGGCCCGTCACAACGGCCACGCCGACCTCCTCCGCGAGGGCATCGACGGCACCGTCGGCGCCTGACGCGGCCCGATGGCGCCCCCGTTCCGGGCGCCTGGGGCCCCTGCGGCGGATCAGCCCAGTTCCAGGCTCGTCACCCCGAAGGTGCGTTGCCGGTCGGGGGGCGGGACCGGTCCGGTGTACATGCGGACGGTGTGGGAGCGAGGGGTCAGACCGCGGCTGGTGGCCAAGGTGTGGGCGGCGCGCCGGGGTTCGGGGGCGTCGAGGAAGACCTCGGCGGACGGCTCGACACAGGCGGTGAGGGCGTCGAAGAGCGCCTCGGCGGCCTCGGGGGTGTCGGCGAAGAGCGGGCCGACGCGGTAACCGGTGTGGGCCGGGCGGACGACTCCGTAGCCGGCGATCGCGCCGTCGCGGACGTATGCGCGGGCGATGTGGCCGGGGGCCGTCAGCCAGCGGGCGACGAAGGCCCGCCGGTCGGCGGGGAAGCAGCGCCGGTCGTAGGCGGCGACGGCGTCGAGGTGGCATCCGGTGACGGGGACGACGTGCGGGGGCGGCACCGTGCCGGGGCGGGTGGGGCGTCCCCCGTAGCGGATGGTGTCGTAGGCGGGGGTGAACCCGGCACGCCGGTACGTCGGTTGCTGGGCGGGCACCGCGTCCAGGCCCACGGTCCGGGTGCCGGCATGCGGGACGGCGGCGCGCCACGTGGCGAGCCCCAGACCCTGCCCGCGGTGGTCGGGGTGGACCAGGTAGTAGCCCAGGAAGGCGTAGCGGTCGGAGTAGTTGACGACGGAGACCGCGGAGACGGCCCGTCCGGCGCGCCGGCCCAGGAAGAAGCCGGCGGGGTCGGTGGGGTGGAAGCAGGCGGTGTCGTCGCGGCCGGGGTTCCACTGTTCGTCGGCGGCCCACCGCACCACCTGGTGCCAGTCGCCCGACGTGGCGGGTTCGACGGTGAGTTCGCCGGCGGTGGTCGGCTGCGGGTGCGGGTGCGAGGCTTCGCCTATCGGGGGCATACCGGGGATCGTCCCTTCTGGTGGGGTCAGGGGGCGGGGTGGTTCTTTAAGGCCTGTCCGATGGGTCAGGGTCGGACGGGCCCTAGGGCCTGTCCGATGGGTCAGGGTCGGAAAGGCCGCGGCGTCTGGTGCGGTGCATCGCAAGGCGCCGGAGCGTCTCGATAGCGGAGCTATCGG